>JAEUHV010000137.1 GCA_016794485.1 Planctomycetota bacterium | reverse complement strand
CACGGCCTCGAACGAATCGCCGGGCGACGTGACTTCGACGGCGAGGTCGGGCGCGCCGACGAAGTGGCCGCCGGCGGCTTGCCTGGGCAGTCGTTCGCTGCGCACGAACGCGGCGTCCGGCGACCGCACGGTGTCGGGATGGCGTTCGAGCAGGAAGCCGGTCTCGGCGGCGAACACGCCGCCGAGGCGGTGCTGATCGACATGCAGCATCAGGCGACCGCCGATGCGCTGCGCCACGAGCCCATGCCACCAGCCGGCATTGCTCATGCGGCGCAGCTCCCCACGCACGAGTTCGTGCGTGCAGCCGGGCTCTCGCAGGGTGAGCAGTTGTTCGGCGGTGGTGACGGGCGAATCCAGCATGGTCGGCATGGTAGCAACGTGTCCTCCTTCGGTGGTGGGAGTCCCCGCTGCCATTGGGCCCGCTCGCCGCGAACGGTCGCACGGATTCATGGGTTGCCGCCCGGCCGTCCACTGGAACCCCGACCGCCCGAACTGCACGATGCGCCCCTTCGATGCCCGAGAACAGCAAGCCGCCTCGTCCCCTGCGCATCCGCCCGCTCGCGGAGCGCAAGAACCTCGTCAAGAAGGACGACTTCGCCAAGGTGCTGCCGCCGGTGGAGGGGTTCCTGCGGTGGTTCGAGGCGCTGCCCGACATCTACGGCAGCAAGGCGCTGAAGACCGTCGTCGACCGCGTCGTGACTGCGCGCCAGCAGGGGCGCGAAGTCGGGGTGTCGCTCGGCGCGCACGTGCTGAAGGTCGGCCTGTCGCCCCTGCTGATCGACCTGATGCGGCGAGGCTTCGTCACGCACGTCGCCACCAACGGTGCGTCGGCGATCCACGACTGGGAGACCGCCTACCAGGGCGCCACCAGCGAAGACGTGGCGCAGAACCTGCCCGACGGCTCGTTCGGCTTCTGGGGTGAGACGTTCACCGGCTTGAACGGCGCGACGAAGCGCGCCGGCGAACGCGGCGAGGGCCTCGGCCTCGCGATCGGCCGCACGATCCTCGAGGGCGATCTGCCGTACCGCCACCTGTCGGTGTTCGCCGAGGCGGCGCGCCTCGCCATCCCGGCCACGGTGCACGTCGCGTTCGGCTGCGACATCACGCACATGGACCCGGACCTCGACGGTGCCGCACTCGGCGCCGCGACGCAGCGCGACTTCTGGATCTTCGCCGACAGCGTCGGCCGCCTCGAGCACGGCGTCTGGCTCAACATCGGCTCGGCCGTCATCATGCCCGAGGTGTTCTTGAAGGCGGTGTCGATCGCGCGCAACCGCGGCCAGCTCGGGGCCGACTTCCTGACCGCGAACTTCGACATGCTGCAGCAGTACCGCGCCTTCACCAACGTCGTGCAGCGTCCGCCGAAGGAGGGCAAGTCGATCCTGGCGATGCACGAGATCGTGCTGCCGCTGTTGCACCAGGCCATCCTCTGCACCGCGCAAGCCCGCGGCTGCCTCTCGGAGCCCCGCTGATGACCGCCGCCACGAACCGCCGTCTCGCCGAGATCCTCGCCGCGTTGCCGACCACGCGCGTGCTCGTCGTCGGCGACCTGATCCTGGACCGCTACGCCGACGGCAAGGCCAACCGCGTCTCGCCCGAGGCGCCGGTGCTGGTGTTCGAGGCCGGCGAGGAACGCTACCTGCTCGGCGGCGCCTGCAACGTGGCCGCCAACCTGCGCGAACTCGGGGCTTCGGCGTCGGTGCTCGGCGTGATCGGCGACGACGAAGGCGGCCGCACGCTGACGCAGCTGTTGCACGACGCCGACATCGACACCCAGGCGCTGGTGAAGGACAGGACCCGGCCGACCACGCGCAAGACCCGCTACGTCGCGAAGACCATGCAGGTGCTGCGGGTCGACGAGGAGAGCCGGGCACCGGTGGGCGGCGACGCCGAGCGGGCGATGCTGGCGATCCTCGAGCAGCGGCCGTTCCCGTGGAAGAGCGTGCTGTTGTCCGACTACGGCAAGGGCGTGTTGACGCCGCGCGTGATCCAGGCGGCGATCGCCGCCGCGCGTTCCCAGGGCGGCGTCACCGTCGTCGATCCCAAGGGCAAGGACTACTCGATCTACAAGGGCGTCGACCTGCTGACGCCCAACCGCGAGGAGGCCGAAGCCGCGACGGGCGTTTCGATCCGCTCCACCGCCGACATGCACGCTGCGGCGCGACGGTTGCGCGAGATCACCGGCATCCAGACCGCGGTGATCACGCTCGGCAAGGACGGCATCTTCTTCGAGACGCCCGACGGCAGCCACCGCATCATCCCGACCGAAGCGCGCGCGGTGTTCGACGTCACCGGGGCCGGCGACACCGTCGTCGCGTGCCTCACGTTCTGCCGCGCCTGCGGCGTGCCGCTCGAGGAGAGCCTGCGCCTCGCCAACCACGCCGCCGGCATCACCGTGGGCAAGGTCGGCACGTGGGCCCCGAGTCGGCGCGAGATCCTGTCGCGCCTCGGCGACAAGGCCCCGGGTGCCGAGGGCAAGATCCTGACACAGGAACAGGCGGCCGAAGTGGCGAGCCGCCTGCGCGCCGAAGGTCGCCGGCTCGTGTTCACCAACGGTTGCTTCGACATCCTGCACGCCGGCCACTGCGACTACCTGCAGAAGGCGCGCGCGTACGGCGACGCGCTCATGGTCGGGGTCAACACCGACGCTTCGGTGCAGCGGCAGCAGAAGGGGCCGGGGCGGCCGTTCAACACGCTGCAGGATCGCGCCGCGGTGCTCGCGGCGCTGCAGGCCGTCGACTACGTGGTCGCGTTCGACGACGACACGCCGAAGGACCTGATCGAGGCGGTGACGCCGCACGTGCTCGCCAAGGGCGAGGACTGGCGCGACAAGGGCGTCGTCGGCCGCGAGTGGGTCGAACAGCACGGCGGGCAGGTGGTGCTGGTGCCGCTCGTCGCCGGCCGTTCGACGACCAATGTCGTGCAGAAGATCCTGCAGACCGGCCAGTGAGCCCCGGGCGGTGAACGCGTGACCGGACCGCACGGTGAACTGGCGATCCTGCCGGTCGGCACGCAGGTGGTGACCACCGGCGACCTGCACGGCGAAGCCGGGGGCGTGCGCGTGCCGCGCGGCGCGCTCGGCACGGTGGTCTATGCGCCGACCGACAACCACCACGCCTACCGCGTGCAGCTCGTCGACGGGGCCGAGGTGTCGTGCAAGCGCCACCAGCTGGCGACGCTGGCGCGCACGCAGGACGCCGGGCTCGTGCCCCAGCTCGGCGGGGCTGCCCTGTTCGATCGCGTGGTCCTGCGCGTCGTGATCGGCTCGCGCGCCTACGGCCTGCACCACGACGACAGCGACACCGACCGGCGTGGCGTCTACCTGCCGCCGGCCGAACTGCACTGGTCCTTGTTCGGCGTGCCCGAGCAGATCGACGACGAAGCGGCGCAGGAGACCTACTGGGAGCTGCAGAAGTTCTGCGTGCTCGGCCTGAAGGCGAACCCGAACGTGCTCGAGTGCCTGTGGTCGCCGCTGGTCGAGTCGGCGACGCCGCTCGGCCGCGAACTGCTGGCGCTGCGGCCCGCGTTCCTGTCGCAGCTGGTGTTCCAGACCTATTCGGGCTACGTCGCGTCGCAGTTCAAGAAGATCGCCGCCGACGTGCGCCAGCACGGCGCGCCGAAGTGGAAGCACGTGATGCACCTGTTGCGGCTGCTCGCGGCCGGCGTCGACGTGCTGACGACGGGCGAAGTCCCGGTCGACGTCGGGGCGCAGCGCGAACGGCTGCTCGCGGTGCGTCGCGGCGAAGTGGCATGGGCCGAGATCGAGGCGTGGCGGCAGGACCTGCACGCGCGCTTTGGCGCCGCGGCGGCGACGACGCGGTTGCCCGAACGACCCGACTACGCCCGCGTCGACGCGTTCCTGCGCCGCGCGCGCCGGCTGGCGCTGCAGGACGAACTGCCGTGAACGTCGCCACCGATCCTCGTCTGCGCGCGATCGCCGCGGCGCATCCGTACCCGCTCGTGTTCGCGACGATCAGCGGGGCGCATCTCTACGGCTTCCCGTCGCCGGACTCCGACTTCGACCTGCGCGGCGTGCACGTGCTGCCGCTCGCCGAGGTCGTCGGGCTCGTGCGCGGCCGCGAGACGATCGAACGCATGGACCAGCAGAGCGGGCTCGACCTCGACCTGGTCACGCACGACGTCGGCAAGTTCGTGCGCCTCATGGGCAAGCCGAACGGCTACGTGCTCGAACAACTGCTGTCGCCGCTGGTCGTCGCCACTTCGCCGTGGCACGACGAACTCAAAGCACTCGGCCGCCGCAGCGTCACGCGCTTGCACGTGCGGCACTACCTCGGCTTCGCGAAGACGCAGTGGGACCTGGGCACGAAGGAGTCGCCGCCGCGCGTGAAGCCGCTGTGTTACGTCTACCGCGTGCTGCTGACCGGCATCCACCTGCTGCGCAGCGGCGAACTGCAGGCGAACCTGCGCGTGCTCAACGACGCGGCGCGACTGCCGCATGTCGACGACCTGATCGCGCGCAAGACCGGCGGCGCCGAACAGGGCGTGCTGGCCGCGAGCGAACTCGCGTTCCACGAACGCGAGTTCCAACGTCTGCTGGCCCTGCTGCAGGCCGCCCCCGCGACGTCGCCGCTGCCCGAGGTGCTGCCGACGGCCGTCGCACGGGATCTGCACGACTTCCTGGTGCGCGTGCGGCTCGGCTGATCCCCGAACGCGCACGCTGGTGATAGGATCCGCCGCCGATGAAGCTCGTCGCATTGTCGTTCGTCGGGACTGCCGTCGCGTTGTGCCATCCGTCGCCCGCGCAATGCACCAATCCGTGGGTGCCGATGCAGGGCCTGCCGGGCCCGAACAATTCCGTCTACGCGTCGGCGATGTGGGATCCGGACGGGATTGGTCCCCTGCCGCCGCGCCTCGTCATCGCCGGCACGTTCCTGCTGCCTGGAACGCGCATCGCCGCGTGGGATGCCGCCACCGCAATGTGGTCGCCGTTGGGCACCGGTCTCGGCGACACGGTGAACTCCCTTGCCGTGCTGCCGAACGGCGAACTGGTTGCTGCCGGACTGTTCCTGAATGCCGGCACCACCCCCTGCAGCCGGGTCGCGCGCTGGAACGGAGCGTCCTGGTCGCCGCTCGGTTCGGGCACGAACGGTCCGGTGAACGATCTCGATGTGCTGCCGAACGGGGACCTGGTCGCGGTCGGCAGCTTCACGTCGGCCGGGGGCGTGGCCGCCAACCGCATCGCCCGGTGGAACGGCAGCACCTGGGCGCCCTTCGGCGCCGGCTGCGACCTCGATGCCACGTGCGTGGCCGTGCTGCAAAACGGCGATGTCGTCGCCGGCGGATCTTTCACCAGCGCCGGCGGCATCGCGGCGAACCAGATCGCCCGATGGGACGGGGCCACGTGGTCGGCCTTGGGCACCGGCATCCAAGGCACTCCGTACGGCTTGCACGTTCGGCCGAACGGCGATCTCGTCGCGGGCGGCAACTTCACCAGCGCCGGCGGCGTGCCGGCCAACTACATCGCCCTCTGGAACGGTGCGGCCTGGTCGGCCCTCGGCTCCGGCCTCAACCTGAGCTCGACCTGCATGGCATCGCTGCCGAACGGCGACCTGCTGGTCGGCGGCGCGTTCACGCAGGCCGGTGGCGGGCAAGCCCGCGGCATCGCCCGCTGGAACGGCACCGCGTGGTCGTCGCTCGGCTCCGGGCTCGGCCTCAACGGCCGCGCCGCGACGATCACCGTGATGCCGAACGGCGTCGCGGCCGTCGGCGGCTACTTCTTCGATCCGGGCATCACCGGCGGCGCGAACCTCGCGCAGTGGGATGGTGCGTCGTGGTCGGCGGTGCCGCATTCCGCCGCGTTCACCACCGACGGGTATGTGAGGGCGTCAGTGACCATGCCGAATGGCGACCTCGTGATCGGCGGCCAGTTCCAGTTGGTCGGCAACACCCAGGCTCGGACGATCGCGCGGTGGAACGGCACGACGTGGTCGGCCCTCGGCAGTGGCCTCGGCAGCTACGGCGACTGGGTCAACGCGCTGGCCGTGTTGCCGAACGGCGACCTCGTGGCCGGTGGCCGCTTCACGCACGCAGGGACGACCGTCGTGAACTACATCGCGCGCTGGAACGGTGCGGCATGGTCGTCGCTCGGCGGTGGCATGAACCAGGACGGCATCGTCAACGCCCTCGGCGTACTGCCGAACGGCGATCTGGTCGCGGCGGGCTCGTTCTACTACGCGGGTGGTGTGTACTGCTCGTGCATCGCGCGCTGGAACGGCAGCGTCTGGGCCCCGATCGGCGGCGGCCTCACCGGAGCACCGCCGCCGTATTCGCCGAACGCGGCGGCGTTGGCGGTCGCGGCCAACGGCGAACTCGTGGTCGCCGGCGGGTTCTACTACGCGGGTGGTGTGCTGGCCCAAAACTGGGCCCGTTGGGACGGTAGCCAGTGGTCGGCGATGGGGGCCGGTCCTCAGACCCCGACGTGCATGCTGCTGCTGCCGAACGGCGACGTCCTGGCCGGCGGTTGGGACGCGGGCGCGACTCTGCAGCGCTGGAACGGCACGACGTGGTCGAACCTCGGTGCTGGCATGAACGGCCCCGTGTTCGCGCTGCACGCGTTGGTCGACGGCGACGTGCTCGTCGGCGGTCGCTTCACGACGGCGGGCGGAGCGTCCGCCAACCGCATCGCGCGCTGGAACGGCTCTGCGTTCGCGGCGATCGGCAGCGGTGTCGGCAGCGCGAACTACGACTACGTGGCGATGCTGGCGCAGCGGCCGAACGGCGACGTGGTGATCGGCGGCTCGTTCGGGTCGGCCAACGGAGCGTACGCTGCCAACCTCGCCAGGGTGACGACGACGTGCCCGGCCACCGCCGCGGCGGTCGGCGCCGGATGCACCGGCAGTGGTGGCGCCAACGTGCTCGCGGCTCGGTCGCTGCCTTGGCTCGGGACGACGTTCCGTTCGCACGTGGATGGGGCGGCTGGCACGACGCTGGCCGTCGAGGTGGTCGGGTTCTCGCCGCTCGGCCTGTCACTCGGCTTCGTGCTGCCCCAGGCCGCCCCGGGCTGCACGCTGTTCGCTTCGCCCGACGTGCTGCGTGCGCACGTGACGAACGGCGGCATGCTCGATCTGGCGATGCTCCTGCCGAACAGTCCCGCTTTGGCGGGGGGCAACTTCCGCCAACAGGTCGTGCCGCTCGAGTTCGACGCCCAGGGAACGCTGGTGGGTGCCTCGGCGACCAACGCCCTGCAAGTCGTGCTGGGCGATTTCTGATCGCTGCGCGAGGTCGGCTCGCTTGGCCGCGGGCTCCGCTTCGGCGAAGCGAACGAACGACGCCCGGGGGCTTTGCCGACGGTCGGGGCGTCATTCGGCCATTCGCGAGAATCCGCGAGAATCCGCGGGGCCCGCCTCGCTGCGCCTGTGCTGCCACCGCATCAGGATTCCCCATGTTCCACCGGTACGGCGTCGTTCCCGCCCTTTGCTTCGCCTTGCTGTCGCCCGGCCTCGCCACGGCGCAGTGGCATTTCCTGCCGCTCAATGCAGCGCAGAACGTGCAGGCGACCAACTGGTACGTCGCGCACGACACCGGCAACGGCCTCGCCGCGTTGTCGGCGCTCGCCAACGGCTGGACCACCATTTCGCCCGCCGGGTCGACCTTCCGCCACCTGCAGGAAGCGATGCTCGTGACCCAGGAGAATCCGACCACGCTGCGCGGCTGGAGCGCGTTCCGCAACAGCACGGCGACCCAGACGGTGTCGGCGAGCTTCTCGTTCCAGACCAACCAGAACGCCCAGACCTACGGCGTGCTGTTCGACAGCGTGCCGGCTACCCAGGGCGTGCTGCGCGCCTACAGCGCCTACACCAACACCTGGGCGAGCCTGCCGCTGGCGTCGTTCCCGTCGTTCTCGCTGGTCACCGGCGCGCACGTCGCGGTGCAGCTCGAAGGGCTCAACTACCACGCCTACTCGGCGCACACCGGGCAATGGGCCACCTTGACGGTGCCGGTCGCCGGTGGGCTGCCGTTCGTCGGTGTCGACTACGTCGGGGTCGACCTGCGCGGCACGAACGGACCGTTCCAGTACGCGGCGTTCAGCGCGCTGCGCGGAACGTGGAGCTTGTCGCCGACCTACCCGACGACCGGTGCCGACCGCATCGCGTCCGCGAACGCCGGCGCCTTCGCGATCCGCACCGACCTCGGCGCCCCGGCCTCGTTCCGCTACGCCGGCTACAGCCCGGTCACTGGCCAGTGGGTGACGTCGTCGCTGGTGCACTCGACGGCGAGTGCGGCCACCGGCACCGCGTTCCGGAACGGAGTGCGCATCCAGGACACCGACCCGGCGGCGCGATTCGAACTGTTCGGGGCCGGCAACGGCGTGTGGCAGGCGCTGACCGGCGCCAACCTGCAGGAACAGAATCTGTACGAGGACTTCCACGTCGTGCGCAGTGCCAGCGGCTCGTCGTGCACGGTCTACGCCGCCAGCACGCTCGTCGGCGGTGGCTACACCTCGGTCGTGGTGCCGACGTTCTTCCCCGGCTTCAGCCAGGGCACGCACGAGTTCCTCGTCACCGGCAACAACTCGGCGTGGGGGTACTCGGCGGCGACGAACGCGTTCGCCGGTCCCGTGGCGCAGCCGGCCGGCAGCGGTGTCTCGCAGGGTTCGGTCGCGGCGGTCGGGGCCTTCAACGTGCAAGGCAGCTCGGCGCCGGGGCTGTCGGCGATGGCGTTCACCGCGCGGCACGGCACCTGGGTGGCGGGCCCGGCGACCGGGGCGCTGCAGAACTGGACGACGTACGTGTCGAACTCGCTCGCGGTCGCCATCCAGCAGACGTTCCCAGGCGCCGAGTTCCACGTCTTCGACGAGCACAAGAACCAGTGGCTGCCGCCGGTGGTCACGACCGCGGCGCTGCCGACCTGGGGTCTCGGGCCGAACTGCTTCTACGTCCCGGATGGGACCGGCACCTACACCGTCTACAGCGTGCAGCGCGGCGACTGGACGGTGCAGGCGGGCTTCGGTGCGATCACGAGTCCCGGCGGTGGGGTGAACGTGCTCGAGAACCTGCTCTGGTTCACCGACTCCAACAACCGCATCTGCGTGTTCTCGTTGGTCGGGCGCGCCCAGGTCTGGCATCCCTGGCCGCTGTCGAACCGCTACGCGACCTCGGGGGCGGGGCCGGGCAGCACGCCGTCGGTCGGCGTCTCCGCCCGCGGCAGCTCGCCGGAGTACGGCCTGCTCTACGCGGCGCTGTCGCTGCCGCCCGCACCGCTGTCGATCCCGGGCGTGCTCGGCACGCTCGACCTCGCGGTGCCGGGTGCCGTGCAGATCGCCGACCTCGGCTTGTTCGATGCGGACGGCGTGCGCGAAGTGCAGCTGCAGTTCCCCGGCGTGCTGCCGGAGGTGACGTCGTTGTGGTTCCAGCTGGTCACGGTGAACCTGGTCACCGGCCAGATCGCGATCCACGATCGCGCGACCGGCGCGACGTTGTTCTGACCGGTTCGAACGGCGGCGGCTGCCGTTCCCTCCGTTCGCGCGGGCCGTCGCGTGCGAACCGAGGGTGCGCGACGACCGCGGCATGCTGCTGCCGAGTGGGCGGTGGGCGTGAGAATTCCCATCACGGTTGTGACACCGTTGGCGCGGGCCCGCTCCAGGGTCGACGAGGACTCGACCATGATGCCTACCCTTCGGTCCGGTTGTGTGCGCACTCTTCTGGCCCTGCTCGCCAGTGCAACGGCTGCCGACTTCGCGGTTGCCCAGTGCACTCCGCAGTGGCAAACCGGAGCCGGGGTGCCGGGCGTCGTCGACGACGTCCATGCGAGCGCGAACTGGGATCCCGATGGCGCCGGTCCGGCAGGGCCCGTGCTGGTCGTCGCCGGTCGCTTCGTGTTTGCCGGCACTGTGGCCGCCAACCGCATCGCCACCTACGACCCGACCACCGGGGTCTGGTCGCCGCTCGGCAGTGGCATGAACAACCGGGTGCTCGCCGTGTTGGCGGCGCCGAACGGCGACCTCTTCGCCGCTGGGTTGTTCACCACGGCCGATGGCAACGCCGCGAACCGCATCGCCCGTTGGAACGGAGTGGCGTGGCAACCACTCGGCACGGGAGCGAACGGTGCGGTGTACGCGCTGGCCGCGATGGCCAATGGCGACGTGGTCGCTGGCGGGGCGTTCACCACCGCGGGCGGCGTGCCCGCCAACCGGATCGCGCGCTGGACCGGTCTGGCGTGGCAGGCCATCGGGGCCGGCATGGATGCCGAAGTCGACAGCTTGCTGGCCTTGGCCAACGGCGACCTCGTCGCCGGCGGAGCTTTCACGATGGCGGGTGCCATCGCCACCAACGCCATCGCGCGTTGGGACGGGGTCGCGTGGCAAGCGTTCGGCCCTGGGCTCGGCATCGGCAAGGAACGTTGCAGTGCCTTGCGTACATTGCCCTCCGGCGACCTCGTCGCCGCAGGCGATTTCGTCGATGCCGGGGCCACGACCGTGAACGGGATCGCGCGTTGGGACGGCACTGCATGGCAACCTCTCGGCACCGGCACCGATGGTGCGGTGCTTGCCCTGGCCGTGCTCGCCACCGGCGACCTCGTCGCGGGCGGCTCGTTCGCCAATGCCGGTGGTGTCGTCGCCAACCGCGTCGCGCGCTGGAACGGCAGCACGTGGCAAGCCCTCGGCGTCGGCACCGACGACACCGTTCGCGCGTTGACGACCCTGGCCGGCGGCGACTTCGTGGCGGGTGGTGACTTCGCGTTGGCCGGCGGTGCTGCGGCCAGTCGCATCGCGCGTTGGAACGGATCGCAGTGGGCGGCTCTCGGCAGCGGCCTCGACGGTGCCGTGCGCGGGGCGGCGTCGCTCGCCAACGGCGACCTCGTCGTCGCCGGCCACTTCCGCAGCATCGGCAGCATCGCCGCGAACCACATCGCGCGTTGGGACGGCGCCGCATGGCAGTCGTTCGGCGCCGGCACCAACGACTACGTGCTCGCCGTGTGCACGTTGGCCAACGGTGATCTCGTCGCCGGTGGCGTGTTCTCCACTGCCGGAGGAGTGGCCGCCAACCGCATTGCGCGGTGGAACGGCGTGAACTGGCAGCCGTTGGGCACGGGCATGAACGGCGACGTGTCGGCACTGTGGGCGTTGCCGAACGGCGACTTGATCGCCGGCGGTTGGTTCACCAACGCCGGCGGCACCGCGGCCAACTACATCGCGCGCTGGAACGGTTCGAGCTGGCAGGCCTTGGGCACCGGGCTGGACAGCGGGGTCTACGCCGTGACCAACCTGAGCAACGGCGATCTGGTGGCGGCCGGCCAGTTCACAGCCGCCGGTGGGATGCCGGCGAGTCGCGTGGCCCGCTGGAACGGTTCGGTGTGGCAGGGTCTCGGCAGCGGCATGGGCGGCAGCAATCCGTTCGTCAACGCACTCGTGGCTCTGCCCACGGGTGAGCTGATCGCCGGCGGTGGGTTCACCACGGCGGGTGGTGTCACGGCCGACCGGGTGGCGCGGTGGGATGGCGCGGTGTGGCAAGCGCTCGGTACCGGCATGAACAACTCGGTGCTGGCTCTCAGCAGTTTGCCGAACGGCGATTTCGTCGCGGCCGGTGACTTCACGACGGCCGGCGGCACCGCCGCCAACCGCATCGCGCGGTGGAGTGCGGGGGCGTGGCAGGCCGTGGGGACTGGCCTCGATGGTTCCGTGTTGGCCGCGCACCTGCGGGCAACGGGGGAACTGGCCGTGGGGGGCAGCTTCTACACCGCGGGTGGTGCGACCTCGGCGCGGCTGGCTCGACTCACCACGCCGTGCGCGGCGATTGCGACCACGGGTGGCGCGGGGTGTGCCAGTTCGGGCGGCAGCAACACGCTGGCGGCGACGACCCTGCCGTGGCTCGGCGGCACCTTTCGCGCCACTGGCACCGGCCTGCCCGCGGCCGCCTTCGTGTTCGCCGTCACCAGCACCTCGGTCCTGGCACCCGGGTTGCCGCTCGCTGCCGTGCTGCCGCAGGGCCAGCCCGGCTGCCTGCTGCACGTCAATCCCGACATCCTCGACGCCCAGTTCGTGCTCGGTGGCACCGCATCCTCGCAGCTGCCTTTGCCGAACACGCCCGCGCTGGCCGGCGCGGTGTTCCACCACCAGATGGTGCCGTGCGAAGTCGACGTGTTCCTGAACTTCGTCGCGATCACCGCGACCAACGCGCTGCAGCTGACCGTCGGCGCGTTCTGAACGAAGTCGATCGGTCGCCACGAGCTCATCGAGCCGGTCCCTAGGAATCCCTATGAAGACCACCACGACAACGGCCACGTCGCTGCTGCCGCAGTTCGATTCGAGGTCGGCGAGCCCTGGGCTGCCGATCCTGTTGGCGATGCTGTTCGCCACTGGCCACGGTGTCGCCCAGTGCACGAATGTGTGGCACCCGCTGAACGGCTCGGCCGTGCTGAACGGCAGCGTGTTCCAGACGATGCCCTGGGACCCTGATGGTCCCGGGCCGGCGGCACAGGTGCTGGTCGTCGCGGGCGACTTCACGCAGGTCGGTCCCCTGGTCTGCAATCGCATCGCCGTTCTCGATCTGGCCACCGGAGCATGGTCGGCACTCGGCTCAGGTCTTGGCAGCCTGGGGCCGGGTCTCGGGGTCCATGCCCTGGCGATCCTGGGCAATGGCGACCTGGTCGCTGGCGGCTGGTTCACGAGTGCTGGAGGCGTGCCCGCGAACTTCATCGCGCGGTGGAATGGCACGTCGTGGTCCGCACTCGGCTCCGGCGTGAACGGGCCGGTCCATGCCTTTGCCAAGCTCGCCAACGGTGACTTGGTTGCCGGCGGTGCCGGCGGGAGCAGCGGCGTCAACATCGCGCGGTGGAACGGCACGTCGTGGTCCGCACTCGGTGGCGGAACCGATGACGTCGTGTACGCGCTCGCAACTCTCCCCAATGGCGACCTCGTGGCCGGTGGCGCCTTCTTCAACGCGGGTGGCGTCAGCGCCAACCACATCGCG
>JAEUHV010000052.1 GCA_016794485.1 Planctomycetota bacterium | reverse complement strand
CCGGGCGCCCGCCCCCGACGTGCCTCCTGCCGTGGCCCGCCAGGCGGCCCAGTTCGCCCAGGCGCTGCTCGAACACCTCGACTACACCGGCGTGCTGGCGGTCGAACTGTTCCTGCAGGGCGACACGCTGCTCGCCAACGAGATGGCGCCGCGGGTGCACAACTCGGGCCACTGGACGATCGAAGGCTCGGTGTGCTCGCAGTTCGAGAACCACCTGCGCGCGGTGCTCGGCATGCCGCTCGGCAGCACGGCGATGGTCGGCGACGGCTGCGCCACGATGGTCAACCTGATCGGCGAGCTGCCGGCGCGGCGCGCCTTGCTCGGGGTGCCAGGCCTGCACGTGCACGCCTACGGCAAGCCGCCGCGCCCAGGGCGCAAGCTCGGCCACGCCACCGTGGTCGGCCGCGACCGCGCGACCGTCGACGCGACCGCGGCCGGCGTCGCGCGCCTGCCGCTCGGAGCCCCCGGCGACTGGGGCTTCGCCGGCTGAGCCCGGCGCTCAGCGCATCTGCACGTAGGTGCCGCCGGCGTCCTTCGCCAGCCACTCGAGGATCTCGAGGTTGCCGCCGATCGCGATCGTGCTGATCTTGATCTTGCGGTGCTTGTTCCACAGCGCCACGTCCTCGCGGATGCGGTGCGGGTCGATCACCTCGCCGTTGGTCGGTTCGCCGTCCGACATGATGAAGATCGTGTCGACGTCCTTGTCGTCGAACGCCTGCTTCACCGCGTCGTACAGGTTGGTGGCGCCCGCCGCGCCGAGCCGCTCGATCCAGTCGAGCGCTTCCTGGCGGCTCGGCGCGGTGTTCACGCCGATGCCGTCCTTCTGCCAGCGCGCCACGCCACTCGAGAACGTGAAGATGTTGAACAGCGTGCCGGGCTCCAGGTTCTTGATCGCCTGGGCCAGTTCCTGCTTGGCGACGTCGATGCGCGCCGCCCCGCGTTTGCCGACGTAGCGCCCGTACATCGACTCCAGCATCGAGCCGGAGATGTCGAGCACGAAGATCACCCGGTGCGACTCGACCTGCAGGCCGAAGAACTTCGGCCCGGTGGTCGTGCGCGCGGTGAGGCGCCGCCGTTCGCGTTCGGCGGTGGCCTTGTCGAGCTCCTTCTCGGTCGCGACCGCGAACGTGCTCGCGGCTTCCTTCCACCACGCCGACCACTTGGCCGCGTCCTCGTCGAACGGCTGCGCGGTCAGCTGCCACAGCGCCTCGGCCACGCGCTTCTTCAGGCGTCCGGTCTCCTGCGGCAGCCGGTCGATCAACTTGCCGACCGAGTCCTTGTCCTTGATCTGCTCGAGCGCCTCGACCGCGACGAACCGCGTCGACCAGTCGTCGTGCGCCAGCGCCGCCAGCACCACCGCCGCCTGCCGCTTGTCGCGCGATGCGCCGATCACGCCGAGCGCCGCATTGCGCAGTTCGCGATCCGCGTGCGTGGTGTACGTGACCAGCTCCTTCAGCCAGGCGCTGGCGAAGCCCTCGATCGCGGTGATCGCGTCGAGTGCGAGACGCGCGTCGCCGGGCACCTTGCCGGCGAGCATCTTGCGCAGTTCGGGCACGGCGTCGCGGTCGCGGCGGCTGCCGAGCACCTGCGCGGTGGCCCGCCGCACTTCGGGCGAGTCGTCCTGCAGGCCCTTGCGGATCGCGGCCACGACCTTCGGGTCCATCACCTTCTCGGTGGCGAGCAGCGCGAACACCTTCTCGTGCGGCTTGCCCTTGCCGATCAGCTTGACCATGCGCTTGTCGACCGCTTCGTCGCCGAGCCCGCCGATCAGGCCGGCCATCACGACGCGCAGGTCCTCCGGCGTGGTGTCGCGCTTCTTGGCCAGGTCGCAGAACGTGTTGACGACCTTGGCGCCGTTCTTCTCCATCAGGATGCGC
>JAEUHV010000526.1 GCA_016794485.1 Planctomycetota bacterium | reverse complement strand
TACGGCGCACTGGGCACCGGCAAGCCGGAGCTGGCGATGAAGGCGCTCGAGTGGTTCCTGATCCACGCCGAGAACGACCCTCGCCGTGGTGCCGCCTACGTGCTGCTGGCGGAGTCGTATCTCGCGCAGCAGCGGTTGCTGCAGGCCCGGGCCGCCGCCGTCGAAGCGCGCACGCGCCACCTCGCCTCGATGAACTCCGACTGGCGGCAGCGCACGCTGCGGGTGTGGGCCCGCACCGGCCTGGCGCTCGGCGAGCGCGAGACCGCGTTCCTCGAACTCGAACAGATGGTGCTGCGTGGCGAGGAACCCGAACTGTCGTTGTTCCTCGTCGACCAGATGCTCGCCGACCGGCAGTGGCAGCGCGCGATCGCGGTGGCCCAGCCGATGCTCGAGCTGGAGAGTTCGTTCGGCGACCGGGCGCGGTTCAAGACCATCCAGGCGCTGTTCGAGCAGGCGCTCGCGAGCGCGCATCTCGAGGACTTCCCGCAGCAGGCCATCCGCCTGGCGCCGAAGATCCAGGATCCCGAACTGCGGCAGCGGACCTCGTCGATGATCGGCGACGCCTACACGCGGCTCGGCAAGCTCGAACACGCCGCCGACGCCTACCGGGGGATCCTGCGATGAGCGCACGTGCCTTGCTGTTCCTCGCGGCGACCTTGTCGGGTCTCGCGGCGACCGCCCAGGGCGACCAGGAGCGGGCCCAAGCCGATCTGGCGCGCATGCAGCGGCAGTTGCAGTCGAGCCGCAGCGAGGGCGAGCGCCTGCTCGACCTGCGCATGCGCCACGACCTCGGCTTGCCGACCGACTCGGCCGATCGCACGTTCCGGCAGGCGACGCCGACGTCGTCCGAGGCGATGGAGCGCATGCATCAGGAACTGCGCGACCAGGAAGCCGAGAACCTGACGCTGGTGGAGCGCTTCGAGAAGTTGCGATCCGCCGTCGACCAGTTGCGGGCCGACGCCGCCGCGAAGCAGGCGGGGACCGCGGATCCAGACGCAGTGACCGAAATCCCGTCGGCCGGCGGCGCGCCGAAGAGCGGGCTCCCGCGCGGCGAGCGGCCGTTCCCCACTCCGGAGTCCGAGACTGTCGTGCCCGACGCCGCCTCCAAGGCCCAGAAGGCCATGCCCGACGCGGTGCTCGATCCGGTGGCGATGCACGCGAGCATCGATCCGGTGCGGGCGCAGATCCACGGATCGACCGACCACCAACGCGTCGCGCACGCCTTGTTCAAGGCCGGCCAGGCGCTCATGGACCGCGCCGTCGCGGTCCGCGATCGGGCGGCGGTCACCAAGGACCCGGCCTTGCTGGCCTCTGCCAAGGAGCTCGACGAACGCGGCAAGGACCGCCTGCGTCGCGCGCTCGACGAACTGGCGCCCCTGCTCAAGGAGAAGGAGCCGGCGTTCGAGGCGCTGTTCTGCAAGGGGCGCTGTCTGGAGCTGTTGTTCCGTCATTCCGAGCGGCACGAAGGCCTGTCGCTGACCGGCACCCCGCGCGAGTGGCAACAACGCGAACAGCAGGTTCGCGACCCGTTCCTGATGATCGCCGCGCGCGACGTCACCAAGGCCGGCAGTCGCGGTGAAGCCGAAGTGCTGGGTCCGTGGGGCAAGGCCGCGCAGTCGGCGATCGAGCACTTCCGCTGGATGAACGTCAACGCGTCGTACGACGCGCTGGCGGCGATCCGCGCCATCACGTGGCCGGGAGAGAAGGACCAGTGACCGTGGACGATCGACTCCTGCACGAAGGCTTCGCCCAGTTCGTCGCCGCGGCGCGCGATCTCGAGCGCAGCTACGGCGAGCTGAAGGCGCGCGCCAGCGCCGTCGACCTCGAACTTCGGGCCACGAACCAGGCCCTGCAGCAGGCGGTGGCCGAGCGCGACGCGATGTTCGCGGCGATGCCGCTCGGACTCGTGGTCGCCAAGGCAGACGGCACCGTGGTGCCCGGCAACAGCGAGGCCACCCGGTTGCTGGCCGCCGCCGCCACCGCCGGGGTCGACCTCGTGCGCCACGCCGACGGCGAGGCCGAATTCGCCGGCATGGCGGTCCGGGTGCGGCGCGTGCCGCTCGCCGACGGCCACCTGGTGCTGCTCGAGGACCGTTCGCACGTGCAAGAACTCGAACGCGAGGTGCATCGCCTGGATCGGCTCGCCGGGTTGTCCGAGCTGGCGCTCGGCATCGCCCACGAGATCAAGAACCCGCTCAATGGCGTGCAGGGTTTCGCCGCGCTGCTCGAACGCGCCGACGATCCCGCCCGCATGCGTCGTTTCGCCGGCAAGATCGTGCAAGGCGTGCGGCAGGTCGACGACATCGTCAAGTCGCTGCTCGGCTTCGCCCGCCCCGAACGGCAGCGCAGCCGCACGGCTGCGGTGGCCGACGTGGTCGCCGACGCCGCGCACGACTCCGGCCTGCCGGCCGTTCGGGTGCACGTGACCGGTGCCGCCGACGCCCGCGTCGACGCCGAGGTGCTGGCCCGCGTGCTGACCAACTTGTTCCGCAACGCGATGGAGGCCGCACCCGCGGTCCGCATCGCGGTCGCGGTGACGGCTCGCGGTGGCCGCGCCGAGATCCTCGTGCGCGACGACGGTCCCGGCGTGCCGCGCGAGCTCTGTGCGCGCCTGTTCGAGCCGTTCGTGTCGACCAAGGAACGTGGCACCGGCCTCGGCCTCGCCCTGTGCGTGCGCGTGCTGGCGTTCCTCGGCGGCGATCTCGAACTGCTCAACCCGGGCGAACCGGGCGCATGCTTCCGCGTGCGCATGCCGGTACTCGCCGAACCCACCAGCGTGCCCGTCGCCGTGGAGGGCGCCGCATGACCCGGGAGACCGTGTTGCTCGCCGACGACGAACCGTTGTCGCGCGAGTTCCTGCAGGAAGCGCTCGAGTCGTTCGGCTGCGACGTGGTCGCGGTCGAGGACGGCCAACAGGCCATCGAGGCGCTGGCGGGTCGATCGTTCGACATGGTCGTCACCGACCTGCGCATGCCGCACGCCGACGGCATGGCCGTGCTCGCCGCCGCGAAGAAGGCCGAACCCGACCGTCCGGTCGTGCTCGTCACCGCGCACGGCACCATGCACACCGCGGTCGCCGCGATGCGCCAGGGCGCCGACGACATCCTCGAGAAGCCGGTGGTGCTGGAAGAACTCGAGGTGCTGCTGACGCGGGTGCGCGACCGGCGGCGCCTGGTACGCGAGAACACGTTCCTGCGTGCCGAGGCCGTCGGCGGCGACATGGTCGTCGCCTCGGCGGCGATGCAGCGCGTGGTCGAGCTGGTCACGCGCGTGGCGAAGAGCAAGGCGAGCGTGCTGGTGTGCGGCGAGAGCGGCACCGGCAAGGAACGCATCGCCGCGCTCGTGCATCGCGCCAGCGACCGGGCGGCCCGGCCGTTCGTGAAGTTCAACTGCGCCGCGATCCCCGAAGCCCTGCTCGAGAGCGAGCTGTTCGGCCACGAGTCCGGCTCCTTCACCGGCGCCGCCCGCCGGCGCGAAGGCCGTTTCGAACTCGCCGACGGCGGCACGCTGTTCCTCGACGAGGTCGGCGAGATGTCGCCGGCGATGCAGGCCAAGCTGCTGCGCGTGCTGCAGGAAGGCGAGTTCGAACGCGTCGGCGGCACCCGTACGCTGCGCGTCGACGTGCGCGTCGTCGCCGCCACCAACCGCGATCTCGAGGCCGAGGTGAGCAAGGGCCGCTTCCGCCAGGACCTGTTGTGGCGCCTCGACGTCGTGCGCGTCGCGCTGCCGCCGCTGCGCGAACGCCCGGACGACGTGCTGCCGCTGGCGCGCCACTTCCTGCGCCAGGGGCTGCGGTTCGACGCGAGTGCCGAGCAGGCGCTGGTCTCGGCGGCGTGGCCTGGCAACGTGCGCGAACTGCAGAACGTCGTGCAACGGCTCGGGCTCTTGTGCGACGGCGACACGGTGACCGGGGAGCACGTGCGCCGTTGGATCGCGGCCGACGGCATGCCGCAGGCGGAACGCACCGTGGTGCTGACGCCAGCGCCGGCCCTGGACCCGGTCCGGGCGCTGGTCGGCCGCAAGCTCGCCGACATCGAGGACGAACTGGTGCGCGCCACGCTGGCGCACTGCGGCGGCAACCGAACGCGCACCGCCGACATGCTCGGCATCGGTGTGCGCACGCTGTTCAACCGGCTGCAGCCCACCGCCGAGCCGGCCGTGGCCGGGAGCGCCCGGCCGTGAACCCGGCGTCGCCGCGGCGCGCGCCGATGCCGCGCGGTCCGCTGTCCGGCAAGCGCACGATGCTGCGGCGCGGCCTGGCGATGGCACTCGCCGCACTCAACCGTGGCCTCGACCGGCTCGGTTTCGGCCACTGGCTGCACCGCCGCATCCACCGCGGGCTCGAGATGCCGGAACTCACGTTGTGGCTGCGCGACGGCGTGCCCGGGCTCGACGGGCTGCGCATCGCGTTCGTGTCCGACGTGCACGCCGGCAGCTTCCTCGACGCGAACGACCTGGTCCGCGTGTTCGAACGCGTGCAGGAAGCACAACCCGACCTGGTGCTGTTCGGCGGCGACCTGATCAACACGCGCGAACGCGAGATCCTGCTGTTCCAGAAGGCGCTGCCGGTTCTGCGGCCGCGCCACGGCGTGTTCGCGGTGCCCGGCAACCACGACCACTTCTTCGGGCCCGACATCGGGCTGTGGACGTCGTTCCTCGAACGGCACGGCGTGCAGGTGCTGCTGAATCGCGGGGTGCGCATCGAACACGGCGGCGGTTCGCTGTGGCTGTGCGGCGTCGACGACCTCACCGAAGGTGCGCCCGACCTCGCCGCGGCGCTGGACGGACGCCGGCACGGCGAGACCGCGGTGCTGCTCGCGCACCATCCCGACTTCTTCTTCGAGGCGGCCGCGGTCGACGTCGACCTGACGTTGTCGGGGCACACGCACGGCGGGCAGATCCGCGTCGGCGGGTGGGCGCCGATCCACCACAGCCGGTTCGGCTACGAGCGGGGCTGGTTCCAGGAGAACGACTGCCGGCTCTACGTCGGCCGCGGGGTCGGCACGACGGTGTTGCCGCTGCGCATCGATGCTCCGCCGGAGATCCCGATCGTCACGCTGCGCAGCCGTGTAGTGGCGCAGGCGCCGAGGCCGGCGAGTGCTGGGCGTGCGGTTCCGGCGACCGTTTGAGCGGGATCGCCGCGCGGGCATCGCTATGCTCGCTGCCCGCAAATGCAGACCCGAGTGCACACCCTGCGCGCCGTGCGCGATCTCGGCGGTGGCTCGTTCGCCGTCGAGGTGGACGGACCGATCCCGGCGACCACGCCCGGCCAGTTCTACATGCTGCGCACCGAGAAACGCTGGCCGGTGCAGCTGCCGCGCCCGTTCTCGCTCTACGACCGCGCCGCCGACGGCTCGTGGGGCAGCTTCCTGATCAAGCCGGTGGGCGAGGGCTCACGCGCCCTGTGCGAGACGCGGCCCGGTGAAGGCATCGTGCTGAACGGGCCGCTCGGCCTGCCGTTCCCGCGCGACGTGCACGACCCCGTGTGCATCGCCGGCGGAGTCGGCCTCGCCCCGTTCCTGCTGCTCGCGCGCGAGGCGAAGGCGCAGGGCCGCGACCTGCGCCTGCTGTTCGGCGGCCGCACGCGCGCGATGCTCTCCGGCATGGAGGACTTCGCCGGGCTCGTGCGCCTGCACGCGTCGACCGACGACGGCAGCC
>JAEUHV010000080.1 GCA_016794485.1 Planctomycetota bacterium | reverse complement strand
TCCCGGCGGGACCACTCGGCGAGACCGGCGCGGTGGCGGGCGGGAATGCGAGCGCTGCGGCGGGTGGGGCGCGCGAAGCTCTCGACGCCGATCGTTTCGCGAGCCTCGTGTCACTTCTGGACGAGCAGACCACGCTCGGCGATCTCGGGGCAGCGGTCGCAACGCTCGCGCACCTGCGGTCACTCCCGCTCGATGGTGCACAGAAGGCTGCGCTGCTGGCGCCGGCCAAGGAACTCGAGAACGGACTCACCAACCGCTGCGTCGAGATCGTGCGGCACCTTGGAGCAGGCCGCGTGCTGATGGCGCGCGCGTTGGCGCAGGCGGTCAGCAGCGACGGGCGCACGTTGGCGGCGGCGTGGTTCCAGGCGGCGTGGGCTGCGGTGGGGCAGCCGGACGTGGCGACGGCGGCCACGGCCACGGTCGCCGAACAGGCCTCGGGCACGGTGCCCATGCCCAAGGCCCTGCCGCGCGGGCGGGCGGTGCGGGTCGCGTTCGGCACGCATGCCGGCGAAGGCACGATCGCCGACAGCCGCGCCGAGGTCGCGACGGTGCGGCTCGCGAAGCCTGGCGGCTACGTGTTTCCGACCGTGCCCGTGGCCGCGCTCGAACCGATCGATCCTTCGGCCGACGAAGCGGTCGAGATGGCGTTCGCGGCGTTGCAGCACGACGACCCGATGCTGGCGCGGCTGTGGCAGTGGGTGGCGGCGGCGCGGCGCGGGGCCGCGGCGGTGCCGAGCGAGCGCGCGCGGTTGCTCGCGGCCTGGCTGCGCTGACCTCAGGGCGTGGATGCCCGGGCTTTTCTGACCCAGCGCGCGTAGCCGGCGAATGCCAAGGCCACCAGGCCGAACAGCGGGCGCGGCAGCATCTGGAACGCGAGCAGGATGACGGCGGCGAGCGCGGTCGGCAGACTGCCGAGCACCCCCATCAGGGCGCATGCGACGGCCGCGACGAACAGCGGCGCGTAGGCGTGCCATCCGACGTGGTTCGCGAACGTGACTGCACCCAGTTCGAGGTGGCCCGCCAGCCCCAGCGCCAGTGCTGCAGTGCACGCCAGCACTCGCCAGGTCGTCGTTCGGTCTCGTTTGGCCGCGGGACGCGAGTCGTGCACCACGAGCGCGAAGGGCAGCGATAGGGCAACGTAGAGCGTCGGCAGGTGCCGCAACACGCCCTGCACGACGAGGTCCGCGGCGCCGGGCAATGCGGACACCCAGACCGCGAGCCACGAAGCGAACATGTGCGCGATGGCCCAGGCGAGTGCGGGCAGACCGAGCACCGAGAATGCGGCCAGTGCGAAGCCGGGTAGCAGGCTCCACCGCGTGGGCAAGGCACGGACGAAGCGGGCTGTGCTGCCGTCGGGTCGGGGCAGCTCGGCCTGCACGCCGTGTTCGCCGATCCGGACCAGGAACGGCCAGCCGCCGGACTCCGAGGTCTCGGGGCGAACGCCGGCGGCTCTCGCCCAGCTCCAGCCGCTTTCCAAGAAGTTGAACTGAAGGCTGCGGAGTCGGTCGGGATCGGTCGTCGGGGGACTGGTGCGCAGGTCGACGTCGAGGGCGGGCAGCCTGCCGTTGCGCACGAGCGCCGGCAACGGCGAATCGGTGCCGCGGAGCCACGCGTCGACCAGTCCGTGGCCGACGGCCGTACGCGCTGCCGGCGCCAGCTGGACCGGCACGACGAACCAGAGCCCGACGATCGCCAGCGCGACCAGCAGCCGGTAGCGGAGCCTCATGCGGTCCTCGCGCGCGCGGTCGCATTCTTCCGTCGGGATGCCATGCCGCGTAGCGTTCGCGATCCATGGAGTCCGGTCAACTGCAGCGGCGTCTCGGCCTGGTCTCGGCGATTTCGATCACCGTCGGCGCGGTCATCGGCTCGGGCATCTTCCTGACGCCACTGAAGGCAGCGCAGGGCGTGCCCAGCGAACCGTGGGTCTACGCGCTGTGGGTCGGGCTCGGCCTCGTCTGCCTGTTCGGTGCGTTCGCCTATGCAGAACTCGGCGCGATGTTCCCGGAGGCCGGCGGGCAGTACTCGTTCCTGCGCGAGTCGTGGGGCAAGGGCACTGCGTTCCTGTACGGCTGGGTCTTCTTCTGGGTGATCAACAGCGGCACCGTCGCTGCCCTCGCCGTCGCGTTCGCCGAGTACGTGCTGCCGCTGTTCCACCTCGATGCAGGCAAACCATGGCTCGTCGCCAGCGCGGCGTCGGTGATGGTGGTGCTGCTGGCCGCGGTCAACCACTTCGGTGTCGTGCTCGGCGCGCTGCTGCAGAACCTGGCGACGTTGGCGAAGGTCGGGGCCCTGTGCATGCTGGTCGGCGGTGGGCTGATGCTGTTGTTCGGCGACGGGCTGCCGGCCAGCACCGCGCCGACCGCACCCGCGAAGGACCTGCATCCTGCCGGCCTGATCGCGGCGTTCACTTTCATCTTCTGGGCCTACGAAGGTTGGTACCAGCTGCCGTTCAACGCCGCCGAACTGAAGCGACCGGAACGCAACCTGCCGCTTGGGCTCATCGCCGGCATGCTGCTGCTGGTGACCATCTACGCCGCGGTGAACGCGATCTACCTCTACGCGGTGCCGTTCGGCGAGATGCAGGCGCTCACCGAGAAGCGGCTCGTGCCGGAGCTGTCGATCCAACGCATCTTCGGCGCCGAGTACGTCGGCTGGCTCACGGTGCTGATCGCGATCTCGGTGTTGGGTGCGGCCAACCCGAACTTCCTGTCGTCGCCGCGCGCGTTCTACGCGATGGCGAAGGACGGCATGGTTCCCGCGGCGTTGCAGCGAGTGAGCCCACGCTGGGGCACGCCGGTGGTGTCGATCTGGACGCAGGCGGTGTGGTCGATCGTGCTGGTGGTCTGCCTGAAGACGTTCACCGACATCACCGCGTTCGTCGTGTTCGCCGGGTTCCTGTTCTACGCGCTGACGGTGGCCGGGGTGTACGTGCTGCGTGTGCGGCGCCCGGACCAGGCGCGGCCGTACCGCTGCACGGGCTACCCGGTGACGCCGGCCCTGTTCATCCTGGTCGCAGTCGGCTTCGTCGCGGCGCTGCTCTACGACCCGTCGGAACGCGACAACGCGCTCTACGGCCTCGGAATCCTCGCGACTGGTGTGCCCTACTACCTCGGCTGGGTCGTCGGCCGCCGTTCGGCCACGCCGCCGCCGCCGCAAGCCACCGATGCCACCGCGGTGACGGTGCCGCTGTCACCGCCGCCGGCAGCGCAGTAGAGTCCGGCGCGATGACTTTCGAGTTCAGCCTGTTCTTCGTCGCGCTGGTCGTGGGCTACGTGCTCGTGCACCTGCGGCTCGTGCGGTTCGAGGAGCACCTGCAGAAGCTCGCCGGCATCCGCAGCCTCGACGATCGCCTGCGCGCGCTCGACGATCGCCTCGCCAAGCTCGCCGAGTCGTTCGACAAGATCCACCTCGGCCGCATCGAGGCGCACCTCGAAAGGCTGCACGACGACCTCGAGGACGTGCGCGAGGCGACCGGCGAAGTGCAGCACGCCGTCGTGCAGATTCCGCCGCCGCCGCCCGCTCCGGCACCGCGTGAACCGATCGCGGTCGAGCCGCAGCCCGGCGAGACGCCGGCGCAGCGGTTCCTGGCGTTGGTGGAGACCCGCTTGCTGGAACTCGGCTACCACGACATCGACGTGTTGTCCGACCTCACGCGGTTCGACCTCGCCCAGGAAGCCGAAGTGGTCGTCGAAGCATGGCGCGGCGGCATGCCGGTGAAGGGCCGCGTGACGGTTCGCAACGGCTCGGTGCGCGACGTGGCGCTGCAGTCGGTCGTCACGATGTTCCCGTAGCCGGCCGCGCGAGCCATTCGGCGAACACGGCTGGGATCGGTGCCGTGAACTCGACCGGACCGCCGCGGGTCGGATGTTCGAGCGCCAGCCGTTCGGCGTGCAGGAGCTGCCGGTTCGGGCGGTCGCTTGCGACGATGCGGGCGTCGTGCGTCTGCTTCACCTGCTGCACGAACGCGAGGTAGTCCGCGTCGCTGCGGCCGTACAGCTTGTCGCCGAGCACGGGATGGCCCGCGGCCTCGAGGTGCACGCGGATCTGGTGGGTGCGGCCTTCGTGCGGCACGCAGCGCAGCAGCGTCGCTGCGGGCCCGTGCTGCAGCACCGAGCAGTCGGTGCGAGCCGGGCGAGCGTCGCGCGCGGCGGGGCCAGCGGCGCGGCGCAGCGCGATCGAGCTGTTGGCACTGCGGCCGATCGGCAGGTCGACCGTGAAGTCGGCAGCCACGTGGCCCAGCACCACGGCGACGTAGTTCTTCGCCACCTTGCTTGCCGCGAACTGGGCCAGGAGCGCTTTCGCGGCTGCCTTGGTCTTCGCCAGCACGACCACGCCGCTGGTCTCGCGGTCGAGTCGATGCACCAGGTCGAGCGTCGCGCAGTGCAGCCGTTCGCGCAGTAGCTGCACCACCGTGTGGCGTACGAACGGACCATCGGCGTGCATCGGCAGGTGGGCCGGTTTGTCGATTGCGATGATCGCGTCGTCCTCGTGCAGGACGGGCATCGTGCACTCGGCGAACGGTTCGGGTTGCACCTTGTGCCACACGACGGACTGGCCGCGCAGGAGCCGGTCGTCGGCGCGGCCCCGGCGGTCGTCGACGAACACGCGACCGGCGGCAAGTTCGGCGCGCCAACCCGCATCGTCGAGGTAGGGAAAGCGGCCACACAGCCAGGCGTGCAACGGCCGGTGGTGCGCGTCGGCGGGAACGCGCGAACGCAGCAGCAGGGGGTTCGCCGGCGGGGCGCGGTCGGAACTCACCGCCGCACTGGAAGCGAGGCCGCCTGCTGGTGCAATGGGCCGGTTCAGGCCTCGGGCTGCGTCTTCCTGCGCCGCCGCAACAGCGTGGCTCCGGCGAGGCCGGTGCCGACGAGGATCAGCGTGCTGGGTTCCGGCACGGGCTGGCTGCCTTCGGGGCCGCCTGGGGGGGGCGTGCCGCCGCCCGAACCGCCGGCGGGGGTGCCGCCGCCGTTGCCGTTCCCAGTCGACTGGCCCGACTGGCCGCCACCGGTCGTGCTGCCACCCGACGGGCTGCCGTTGTTCGCTTGCGAACTGGTCTCGCCACCCGTGGTCGGCACCGAGGGGCTGCTCGGCGAGCCGCTGCCACCGTCCGGCTGGTTCACCGGCGTCTGCGGCACATCGTTGGCGACGATGAGGTCGCCCTTGTGGTCAGCACAGGCGGCGAAGCAGAAGCTGGCGGTCAGGGTGAGGAGCAGAGAGGTGCGCATGGGTCGGGCCCGGGAGATGAACTCGCGGAGGCTGTCGGTAACGAGCAATCGTCGTGCCGTGTGGCAGTACTTGATGGTGGAGCATGTCGCGCTCGGCCGCGGGGTCGCCGCCGGGGCGCGAACCGCGGTGCCATCGGCGCCAGATCCGCGCCGCAGGGGTCCCGTTTCGGGACACCGCGCGTGCAGGACGCGGGCTCGAGGTCCGAAGCTGCCGAGATGGACTGGTTTCCGTGGAAACCGTCGCAAGGCGAGGACGGTTGGGTGGCCAGCCGACGGAGGTCGCGATGGCAACGACCGTGGCGCGCGCACCGGCGTCCAGGTCCGGCGACGGCGCGTGGCGCTTTTCGGACGATCCCGACGGCGGCGACTCGACGGTTCGGCTCAACGCAACTGGCTGAACACGTGCACGACGTGGTCCTCGTCGATGACGAAGACCAGGTCCCCGTTGGCCAGCAACTTCGGCTTCCTACCCGTTTGGATGCGGTAGAGGGGGGTTCCGCGCAGGTCCAGGACCTGCACGACCCCATCGCGTTGCGGCAGCAACAGGCGGTTGCCGAGCGCCAACGCTCCGCCGTGGAACTCGAGGGCCGGAACGGCCACCTTCGCGCCGGGGGCTCCGGTGCGGAGGTCGAACCGCAGCAATGCGGTCCGCGTCGGCAACAGCGCGTCGTTGCCCGCCGTGAGCATCGGCGGCAGCAGTTCGACGTCGAGGTCCTGCCGCCAGCGACGGCTGCCGTTGCTGGCGTCGATGGCCACGGTGTGGCCACGTTCGTCGGCGACGAGCGCCGTGCCCCGGCCAAGCAACAGGCATTGGCCGTCGCGGATGCCGGTCGCCTGCTGCCACCGGGCCTGCAGGGCCGGGGCTTCGAATGCAGCGAGGTTGCCGCCGGAATCGAGCACGACCACGAGGTCCCCGTGCGCCTGCAGCGCCACGGCCGTCCCGGGCAGGGCGATGCGCCGACGTTCCTCGCCCCCGAGCGTGAGCACCACGAGTTCGCGGTCGGTGGTGGCCAGCACGAGGTGGTCGCCGACCAGTACCGGGGCCACTTCGGCGGGCAGTCCGGAACGGGTCCACGCGGGCGTGCCGGTGGTGCGATCCAGGCATCGCACGTCGCCGTCCAGGGACGCGAACAGCACGTGTGCGCCGTGGACGATCGGCGCCGAGAGCAGGCCCGACAGGTCGCGGCTGCGGAACGTCCAGACTATGTCGCCCGAAACGCGGCGGCCCGTGACGTTGCCGGCGCGGTCGACGATCACGAGACCATCACCCGCAAGGACGGGGGTGGTCTCGATCGCGCTGCCGTGTCGCCAACTGTGGTCGGGCACCAACACCAACCGGCCGCAGAACTCGCCGACCTCGTCGCCGACCACCGTGGTCTCGGCCGAACGGAAGCCGGGCATCACGACCGAAACTTCGGTGTGTTCCGCCGGCGGACGCTGCAGCAGCAGGGGCGTGACTCCGACATCCTGGCCACGGCAGAGCACCCTGGCCCCCGTGGGCTCGCTGGTGACGCGCAGTGGCAACTGCACCAACGTGTCGAACGGCACATCGGGGAACGACAGCCGCAGCGCCCGCAGGTGTTGCTGGGCCTTCGTGAAGTCACCGGCCGTAGTAGAAGCCCGCAGCGCGTCGAGCAACCTGACGATGGTCGCGTTGCGCGCGACGCGGTCGCGGAAGTGGGCCCGCAGTTCGCCCGCCAGGGCAGGCTGCTGCTCGAGTTCGCGGTAGCGGGCCAGCGCCCCGGAGAAATCGTTGGCCGTTTCGTGTTCGACCGCGGCCTTGAACAGCGGATCCAGTTCGCGCTGCTGTTCGTTGCGTTGCAGGGCCTCCTGGTAGGCGGTCGTCGTGGCCCTGGCCGCATCGAAGGCGCGGGAGGCATCACGCACCGTCTGGTCGATCTCGGCGCGCAGATCCGGATCCAGCGGCGGCGGCAAGGGATCTTGCTGCGCCAGCTGCTGCAATTCGCCGAAGGCCCGTTGCAGGGCCGGCGGACACGCGGCCTGCAGGTCGGCGAGGTTGGTCGCCATCTGGCGACGATCCAGCAACGGCCCTGGAGGTGGCGGCATGCGCGCCGGCAGCGCCTTGCTCGTGCCGACGAGGTCGGCGAGCAGGGACCGCATGCGGGTCGAGCACACCTGGCCGGCCTCCTTCGCCATGGAAGGTTCGGCGGCGACTTCGCGATACGCCGCGAGTGCCGCGAGCAGTTCCCCTCGGCGGAGCAGTTCGGCGGCGGCGTTGAGGCGCTCGGTGGCCTTGGCCCGCAGCAGTTTCTGCAG
>JAEUHV010000436.1 GCA_016794485.1 Planctomycetota bacterium | reverse complement strand
TCGCCCTTGGCAGCGGTCATGCCGGCCATCAGCGCCGAGCCGTAGCCAGGCTTGCCCTCCTGCACCACGCGCGCTCCGGCCGCGGCGGCGAGTTCGGCCGTGCGGTCCTTGCAGTTGTTGTCGACGACGACGATTTCGTCGAGATGGGGTTCGGTGCGGAACTCCTCCACGACCTTTTGGATCGTCTCCTCCTCGTTGTAGGCAGGGATCACCAGCGAGACGGTCCGGTCGCGGAACATGGGCGGAGAAGGATATCGGCCGTGGGGGCAGGTGCCATGCCGGTGCTGGGCTCGTCGTCGCGTGTCGAGACGCTCCGGAACCGTTCCCGAACCGTCGGTGCCAAGGTGCAACCAGGCCACGGTGAACCGGGCCGGTGCGGCAACCGTTCGCACCCGGTCCCACTGGCGTTTCGCGGCCTCCGCGATTGGGTGGTCCACGCCGGTGGATTAGCTTCCCCGCCAACGGTCATGCACAAGCTCACCACGAGCGCTCTCGGGTTCCTGTTCCTGGTCTCCGCCTGCACCTCGGTGGCGTCGCAGTCGCCGCAGGGCCAAGGCCAGTCCCCGCCGGTCCGCAAGAAGGGCACGATCTGGAAGGAGGACGTCGACACGCTGGTCGACGTGCTGACCGACAAGTCGCGGGCGCAGAAGGCGCCTGCCCTGGGCGGCGACTCGGCCCTGGCCACCGCGAAGATCCTGGCAGCGATGGCGCAATGCCACCGGCGTTACTACTGGCCCGGCGACGTGCCGGCGGTCACGCAGTCGGTCGAGTTCCTGATCCGGCAGCGCAAGCAGGACGGCAGCTTCGGCGACGCCGAGACGACCGCGTGGGTGGTCGATGCCCTGACCGTGCTGCCTCTCGAAGCCGGAACGTTCGGCGACGAGATCGCGCAGGCCCGCAAGTTCCTCGACAAGCAGAATCCGGCGGTGCCGACCTTCGCGCAGCAGGTCGCCGGCGTGCTCGACCAGGTGCGCGCCGACGTGTTCCCGCAACACCTCGGCAAGGAGTCGGCGGCCAAGGTGAAGGTCTGGTTCAAGGCTGCGGACGGCCTCGCCTACGGCGAAGCGGCCGATGCGCTCGTGCACCTGGTCGCTTGCCAGGTCGCCAACAAGGCACTCGACAAGGCCGCGGCCGGGCCCAAGCCCGACGCGGGGGCAACCGCGGCCTACTCGCCGGCGCAGCAGAAGGCGTTCACGTGGCTGCTCGGGCAGCAGAAGCACGGCGTGTTCTCGGTCAAGATGGGCGACCAGACGTTCCCCGATCCGGCGTTCACCGGTTTCGGACTCTACGCGCTGCAGACCAAGCCCAGGGAACTGCGCACCGCGGAGGAGCAGGCGGTGGTCGACGAAGGCTTGCGGTGGCTGCTCGCCGGCCAGAACGAGGACGGCACGTTCGGCCAGCAGGTGCAGAACTACACGACCTGCGTGGTGGTCGGCGCGATCGCCAAGGGCGGCGATCCGGCCGCCAAGCCGGCCCTCGAGAAGGCGCAGAAGGCGATCCTCGGCTTCCAGAACATCGAAGGCGGCGGCTACCAGAAGGGCGACCGTGACTATGGCTCGATCGGCTACGGCAGCGCGCAGCGCGGCGACCTCAGCAACCTGCACTTCGCGCTCGAGGCGCTGCGCAACACCGGGCTGCCCGAGAACCACGAGGCCTTCCAGAAAGCCCTCGTGTTCCTGCAGCGCACCCAGAACCTGAAGTCGTCGAACGACTTCAAGGGCAAGGTGCCCGATCCCGATCGCGAAGGCGTCGTGCTCGACGCGACGTCGGGTGACGACGGCGGGGCCGGTTACTACCCGGGCAACAGCAACGCCGGCTACATCGTCAATCCGGACGGCACCTCGGTGCCGCGCAGCTATGGTTCGATGACCTACGCGCTGCTGAAGTCGTACACGCTGGCCGGCGTCCAGGGCGACGATCCGCGTGTCCAGGCTGCGGTGAAGTGGATCCAGGCGAACTGGAACCTCGCGATCAACCCGGGCATCGACGGCAAGATCCCGCTCACCGACAAGGTCCACTACCAGGGGCTGTTCTACTACTACATGGTGCTGGCGCAGGCGCTCGATCGGGCCAAGGTCAGCACGGTGCAGGTGGCCCGCAAGGACGACAAGGGGACCGAAGTCGTCGAAGCGATCGACTGGCGCAAGGCACTGCGGGCCCAACTCGAGGGCATGCAGCAGCCGGACGGCACCTGGGTGAACGCCAAGAACGAACGTTGGATGGAAGGCAACCAGCTGCTGTGCACCTGCTACGCGATGACCGCGCTGGAGCTGTGCCGGTGAGTGCGGTGCCGTTCGTCGTTCCGGCCGTTCCGGCCTGGTTCCGCTTCCGGCACGGCAACGCGATCCACCTGGGGGCCGTGGATCCCGATGGTCCACGCTTCTTCGACCTCGGCCCGCTGGACGTGCCGACGCTGCTCGCCCGCGGCGAACTGCGGCGGCAGGACCTCGCGGCGCGCATGGCGAAGGCGCCCGTGATGGCAGCGCCCGTCCGCATCGAGAAGCCGTTGGCCCAGCCGGGCAAGATCCTGTGCCTCGCCAAGAACTACGTCGCGCACGCGCGCGAGTTCGGCGCCGAGGCTCCGCCCGAGCCGATCTTCTTCGCCAAGCTGCCGGACACCCTGGTGGCGCACGGCGACGACGTCGTGATCCCGCACTGGCTGGACACGCGCGTCGACCACGAAGCCGAACTGGCGCTCGTGCTCGGGTTCGCCGACCCGCACGGCAAGGGCGCCAAGTACGTCGATCCCGCCACGGCGCCATCGCTGGTCGCGGGCTACACGCTGTTGAACGACGTCACCGCGCGCAAGCTGCAGGGCACCGACCGCGACCAGAAGTACCCGTGGCTGCGCAGCAAGTCGCTCGACACGTTCTGCCCGTTCGGGCCGTTCGTCGTGCCCGCCGATGCGCTCGACGCGAGCGACCTGCGCATCACCATGCGCGTGAACGGCGTCACGAAGCAGGATGCGCGTACCAGGGACATGGTGTTCCCGATCGCGCAGGCCCTGGTGGCGATGGCGCGCTGCACGACGCTGCGCCCCGGCGACCTGGTCGCGATGGGCACGCCCGAAGGGGTGGGCCCGGTCGTGCACGGCGACGTGATGGAGGTCGAGATCGAGCGGCTCGGCGTGTTGCGCAACCCGGTGCGCAAGGAAACCGCGCGCTGACCGGGTGGCCCGGCCGACGGCGCGATCCGGTCAGAACCGGATCGTCTCGATCGTGTTCGTCGTCGTCGCCGCACCCTGGCCGCCGAACAGCACCAGCGTGCCGTCGGGCAGCAGTTCGGCGACCTGGCTCGCGCGGGGCGAAGTGAGGGCCGGAGCCGAGCTCCACGAGTTCGTGGCCGGGTTGAACACGTCGACGTTGGCGATCGACACCGGCGCCAGCAGCGTGCCCTGGGCCCCGCCGGCGCACACGACGCGCCCGTCGGCGAGCCGCGTCGCCGAGTGCAGCGTGCGCACGTTCGGCATCGTGTAGGTCGCCCACGTGTTCGTCGTCGGGTTGTAGGCCTCGGCACCCTGGATCGGGGCCGCCGCGGTCGCGTTGAGCAGGCTCGGCACGTTGACGCCGCCGGTCATCAGCACGCGCCCGTCGGCCAGCGTGACCTGGTTGTAGTGGTGGCCGGCACGGCCGGCCGCCATCGCGGCACCCGCTCCCCACGTGTTGGTCGCCGGATTCCAGCGCTGGGTCGCGGTGGTGCTCGAAGCCGAGATCGGCACGCCGAACAGGAAGCCGACCTGCACGCCGCCCGACACCAGGACCTGGTTGGTCGACAACAGCGTCAGCGCCGGAGCCAGCCGGTTGCCGCCGAGATTCGGGCCTGCGGACCAGGTGCCGGTGGCCGGATTCCAGATCTCGACCGTGTTGAGGGTCGCCGAGATCGCCGCGACCACGTCGGGCTGCAGCGTCGAAGTGCCGCCAGCGACCATCACGCGGCCGTCGGCGAGACGGCAGGCCGCGTGCAGCACGCGCGCGGTGCCCATCGAGCCCGTCGGCGTGAACGAATTCGTGGTGGGGTCGTAGATCTCGCACGAGGCCAGGGTGGCGCCCGTGGCGTTGACGCCGCCGACGACCAGCACGCGGTTGTCGTTCAGGCGCACCGCGAGGTGCAGCGCGCGTGCCGTGCTCATGGTCGGGCCCGGACTCACGCTCATGCGGCGGAAGTTCCACAGTTCGCTGGTGGCGAGGCCGGTGGCCGCCGTCAGCGTGCCGGTGCCGCCGCCGACGACCAGCACGTCGTTCTGGCCGGCGTTGTTGTTGGCGTCGACGATCGCCGTGGCGAAGCCGCGCGCGGTGCCGAGCAGCGAGTGCGCCAGCACCGGCGTGTCGGGCGAACCGGTCTGCGTGACGACGTCGTTGCCGAGCTGGCCGAAGAACGACGTGCCGAGGCTCAGCATCACCGATTGCCAGTGGAACTCGACGTCGTGGTAGGCCGGGTTGTTGGCGAACGGGATCGACCAGTTCGCTTCGCCGGTCGGCGACGTGACTGCGACCGCCAGGGACGCCAGAAGGTCGGTGCCCACGGCCATCGAGCGCGTGTCGAGCGGGTCGATGGCGGCGAGCGGGGTCGGACCGGCGTTGCTCGACACCGCCAGCAGCACGATCTGGTTCTGCGGCGCACCGGTGACGCGCAGGTTCAGCGAGCTGCCGAGTCGACCTGAGGTCAGCTTGTCGAGGTTGTAGTCGTTCTGGCCGGCCGCGGCCCCGGCGAGGGCGGCGGCGGCGGCGAGTGTGGTGAGCGTGGTGCGGAGCAACATGGGTTCCTGGAGGTGGGGTGGCTGGCCGGGTGTCCGACCCGCAGCATGGCACAAGAGCGTAGCTTGCGGCGTCGGGGCCGTCGCGGGGCGCGGGAACGTGGCCCGGCGACTCAAGCCATTCCGCGTCCGTCCGAGAATGAGAACGCATGGCCGATCCGTTGGCAGGCGCGACACCGGTTGGAGGGCTTGGCGGGTTCGCCGGGCGCATGCCGGCGTCGCCGGATCGCCGTCGGGCACCGAACCAGCACGAACCGGAGTCTCCGCCGGCCGTTCGCGCCGAAGCCGATCCTGTTCTGGCTCGCCGCATGCTGCGGGAACGGGTGCTCGCAAGCACCCGGGAACGGCTCGAACTCGCCGGCGAGCACGTGCCCGTGTTCGCCGAAGCGATCGAAACCGAGCCGGTCGGAGCGTTCGTCGGCCGCCTGGTTTCGGCGCAGAACCAGCTGGGCGCCAAGCGGCTGCCCGCCTGGGGCGCGTCGCGAGTGCGCCGTGCACTCGACGAGGCGCTGCACGCCGGCGTCGCCGAGACGCTCGAGCTGCTGCGCGACGGCGGCGACCAGGGCGACGGGGCCGCGGTGGTCGCCGAGGCGCTTGCCGAGTACGGGCGCCGGCTACGAGACGCCAGCGCCGACGTCACGCCGCGCTGACGCGAGGCCGTCGAGCCACCGCGCCGTCGCGTCGGGGCGAACCTGGTGTGGGCAGTGGCCGGTTTCGATGCGGTCCGGGCCGTGCCGAAGGACGCGACGGCAGGTGCGTTCGATCCAGGCCGGTTGCAGGGTGCGATCGGCGGTCGCGACGAGGCATGCCGTAGGTGCGCACCATCGTGTGAACGGCGCGCTCTCGGTGACCAGGATGCTCGGGTCGAGGGGCGCCATGGTCGCCAGCATCGCCGGCAGATCTTCGGGTTCCGCGTCGTGGAACAGGAATGAACGCGCGAGTTCAGGCACGGCGGCTGGATCGCGCCATCGCGGTCCCTGCGCGATCCACTCCGGCGCGAACATCGTCGCATCCGCGGCGAACTGTCCACGGACGCTGCGGCCCGGTTCGGGGATCACCGCGGCGACGAAGGCGAGCACGCGGCATGGCCGGGCGGCGGCGACCAGCGGCAGCAACACGCCCGACAACGAATGCGCGACGACGATGCTGTCCGGCGGCGTCGCGGCGGCGACCTGCGCGGCGTGCTCGCCGAGGCCGCGCGCCGCCTTCTCCAGTTCGGGTGTCAGCACGTGGTGGCCTCGGGCCCGCAGCCGTTCGGCGACGGGATGCCAGCTGGCGGCGTTCTGGCCGGAACCGTGCACGAGGACGAATGTCGGCATGGCGCGAGGTGGTGGGGCGTGGCGCGGCCAAAGGTGCCGCCGGTCGTTCACAGCTTGAACGGCGTGAAGTCGGTGTCGCGGTCGTAGTGGTCTTCGTTCTCGGCGCGCTTCAGGAACGCGACGACGCGGTAGGTGACCGGCGTCAGCAGCACCTCCCAGAGCACCTTGAGCAGGTAGTTCATGCCCATGACGGTGAGCACCTGCTGCGCGGACCACGGCCCGAGAAACGCGATCGGGTAGAACAGCAGCGAGTCGACGCCTTCGCCGACCATGGTCGAACCGATCGTGCGCATCCAGAGATGGCGTCCGGCGGTCCAGATCTTCATCTTCGCCAGCACGTACGAATTGGCGAACTCGCCGCAGCAGTAGGCGATCATGCAGGCGAGCGCGATGCGCCAGGTGCCACCGAACACGGTCTCGTAGGCGCCCTGGTGCGGCCAGCCCGGACTCGGCGGCAGCGCCAGCACCGTGGCCGACATCACCGACGAGAACGCGATCGCGGCAAAGCCGGCCCAGACGACGCGCCGCGAGCGGGCATAGCCGTAGACCTCGGTCAGCACGTCGCCGAACACGTACGACAGCGGGAAGAACAGGATGCCGGCGCCGAACGTGAAGCCACCGATCTCGACCAGCTTGCTCGCACCGATCAGGTTCGAGCACAGCAGCACGGTGACGAACGCGCCGAGCAGCAGGTCGTAGTAGCGGTAGGTGCGCGCTGGTCCGGAAGCTGCCATTGCCCTACCTTGCCACATCGCCGCGCACGAGTCATGGCTGCATCCCGACGTTCGCCGAAGTCCATCCCCTTGCCGATGCAGGCGGTCTACCTGCCGATGCAGCAGGTGGCTGCGGTGCTCGCCGCCGGCGAGCTCGGCGTGTTCGCGGCGTTGCGGCGCGGCCCCCGCGCCGCGGCGACGCTGGCGCGCGGGCTCGGCACGGACCTGCACGCGCTTACGCGGTTGTGCGACCAGTTGGTCGCCACCGGCTGGCTCGTGCGCGCAAGGAACGGCTACGCCAACGCCAGCGCCACGCAGCAGTGGTTCACGTCGTCGGGCGCGGTCGACTACACGGCGGGTCTGCGCTGGACGCAGCACGCGTGGCGGCTGCAACCCGAACTCGCCGCGGCAGTGCGACGCGGCGGGCCGCGGCGTTCGCTGTGGCGGCGCATGCAGCGGGAACCCGGCATGGGGGAGCGCTTCGCCGACTACATGCTCGCGTTCGCCCGGCACTCCGCTCCGGAGTTCGCTCGTTCGATCCGCATGCCGCGTGGTGCTTCGCGGCTGCTCGACATCGGCGGTTCGCACGGGTTGCACGCGATCGCCGCGTGTGCGGCGCATCCGCGGCTGGAAGCCGTCGTGCTCGACCACGCGGTGTCGCTGCGCGGCACGATGGCGAACGTGCGCGCCGCGGGCCTGCAGGGCCGCGTCCGCACGCGCGTCGGCGACTGCCGGCATGCGGACCTCGGGACTGGCACGTTCGACGTCGTCCACTACTTCTCGGTCGCGCACAACCAGACCGCCGCCGACAACGCGCGCATGCTGCGCAAGTGCGCGCGGGCGCTGCGCCCCGGCGGACTGCTGGTGATCCACGACTATGTGCGCGGCCAACTGCCGGAGCCGTACGGGTCGGCGTTCGACCTGACCTTGCTGGTCGAGGTCGGCACGCACACCCACACGCTCGCCGATTTCCGTGGCTGGGTCGCCGATGCGGGCCTCTCTGCGTTCCGGCACCGGCGTCTGGCACCGGCGGAGATGGGCAGCCTGATGACCGCGCGCAAGCCGCGCTTCTGAGCGTCAGCCGCCGTCCATCTCGGCGGGATCTTCGACGCAGACGTCCTCGTCGCGGGCCTCGAGGAATCCGTCCGGCAACGACACGGTCTGCGTGCTGCCGTCCTTGCAGCGGCGCGCGCGCAGCGCGATCTCGGGATACGGCACGTCGCGCGGCAGGTCGGCGAGCAGCGCCTCGAGCTGGGCCAGCGCCACGACCTGGTGCATCGGCGGCAGCAGGTGCTTGGTGCGCGGAAAGCCCTTCAGGTACCAGCCGGTGAACTTGCGGAACTGCAGCATGCCCGGCCGCTCGCCGAAGAACTCGGCCAGCAACTGCGCGTGCGTGCGCATGGTGTCGACGACCTCGCCGAGGGTCGGCGGCGGCGGTGGTTCGTTGCCGGTGAGCACGGCGCAGAGTTCGCCGAACAGCCAGGGCCGGCCGAGGCAGCCGCGGCCGACGACCACGCCGTCGCAGCCGGTCTGGCGCAGCATGCGCAGGGCGTCCCAGCTCTCGAACACGTCGCCGTTGCCGAGCACCGGGATCGTGCGCACCGCGTTCTTCAGTTCGGTGATCGCGTTCCAGTCGGCTTCGCCCGAATACAGCTGCGCCGCGGTGCGCGCGTGCAGCGCGACGGCGCGCACGCCTTCGCCTTCGCCGATGCGGCCGGCGTCGAGGAACGTCAGCAGCGAGTCGTCGATGCCTTTCCGGAACTTGATCGTGACCGGTGTGGTGCCAGCGCTCTTCACCACCGCGCGCACGATCTTCTGCAGCAGCTTGGGCCGCACCGGGATCGCCGCCCCGCCGCCCGCCGCAGTGACCTTGCGCACCGGGCAGCCGAAGTTCATGTCGATGTGGTGCACGCCCCATTCCTCGCAGAGGATCCGGGTCGCCTGCGCCAGCGTGTCGGGATTGGTGCCGTAGAGCTGGATGCTCTTCTTCGTCGCCTCGTCCTTGCCGAACGTCGCCAGCTGCAGCGTGCGCGCGTGCCCTTCGACGAAGGCGCGCGCCGTGATCATCTCGCTGACGTAGAGGCAGCGGTCGGCCGAGTAGCGGCGGCACAGGGTCCGGAACGGCGCGTTGGTGATGCCGGCCATGGGCGCCAGCACGATCGGCGGATCGACCACGAGCGACCCGATGTGCAGCGGCCGGAACTCCCCCGGCTTCGCGGCATCGACTTCACGGTTGAGGGGGCTGCGCAAACTCACGGCTGGGGAGGATGCAGGACGGGCCTTCTCAACTCCACATCCGCAAGCTCTCGCGCCACCAAGCACCCGCGCCGGCGTCGGCCGCCTTCGCGAATGCGTTCGAACGCCCCTCGCCGGCGCAGCGCCGCCGAGTGCGTTCCTTCGCATCGACCGGCCAGCGCGTTGCGTCGGCGAGCCGAGAAAACGTCCCTCGCCGGCGCAGCGCCGCCGAGTGCGTTCCTTCGCATCAACCGGCCAGCGCGTTGCGCCGGCGAGCGAAAAACTGGTGCCCAGGAGAGGACTTGAACCTCCATGCCCGTTTAAAGGCGCTAGGACCTGAACCTAGTGCGTCTGCCAATTCCGCCACCTGGGCAACAAGTGGGGGACGAGGAAGCTAGCGAGTCGAGCCTCGCTTGCAAGCGGGAGTTCACAGTTTCCTCGCCGTCGCCGTTCGCCTGCTTGCACCTGGCCTCGAGATGCCGTAGCGATCGGACCATGGCCAAGGCGGGCGACAAGAAGCCGGCGGACAAGGCGCCGACCGAGACGCTGGTCAGCGAGAACCGCAAGGCCCGCTTCAGCTACGAGATCCTCGAACGCTACGAAGCCGGGCTCGTGCTGGTGGGCACCGAGGTGAAGTCGCTGCGCGCCGGCCAGATGAGTCTCGACGAGGCCTACGCTCGGTTCGACGGCGAGGAGTTGTGGCTGCTCGGGGCGACGATCCCTGAGTACAGCCATGGCAACCTGCAGAACCACGAACCGAAGCGGAAGCGCAAGTGCCTCTTGCACGCGCGCGAGCTGAAGAAGCTCAAGGCCAAGTCGCAGATCAAGGGGCTGACCATCGTGCCGTTGCGCGTCTACTTCGGCGGCCGCGGCTTCGCGAAGGTCACGCTCGGGGTCGGCAAGGGCCGCAAGCTGCACGACAAGCGGCAGCACTTGAAGGACAAGGAAGCGAAGCGGGAGATCCGCCAGGCATGACCCGCGGGGAGCAGTCGTCGACCGGCCGGCGGCCGCTGTCGCGGCGCCGCAAGCTGTTGTTCGCGTGCGTGCCGTTGGTCGTGTTGCTGGCTCTCGGCGAGGTCGTGGCGCGCTGGTTTCGTGCTTCGCGCAGCCATTCGCCGTTCATGACCGGCAGTTTCCGCGACCAGCGCGTCGACCTGATGCGGCGCGGCTACCCGTCGGCCTACGACCCGCAACTCGGCTACGTGCCGCGGGCGGGGTTCGCGAGCGGCGAGAACCGATGGGGCACGCAGGTTTCGATCGGCGAACGCGGCCTGCGCAGCAACACGTTCGGCGGTGGCAACCCCACGGTGTCGTCGACGTCGATGCGCGGCGTGCTCGCGGTCGGCGACTCGTTCACGTTCGGCGATCAGGTCAGCGACCACGAGACCTGGCCGGCGCGGCTCGAACACCATCTGCAGCGGCCGGTGTGGAACGGCGGCGTGTTCGGCTACAGCTTCACGCAGACCGTGCTGCGTGCCGAGGCGCTGTTGCCGACGTTGCCGGTCGACACGCTGGTCGTGGGGCTGATCCCCGACGACCTGAAGCGCTGCGAGATGAGCCGGCGGTACACCGAGGTGCCGTGGTACGACCTCGTCGACGGCGCGCTGGTGTTGAAGAACGTGCCGGTGCCCGACAGCGACCGCAGCGAGCTCGATCGGCAGTACGTGCGCAAAGCCCTCGGCTACAGCGCGCTCGCCGACCTGGTCTTCTGGAACGCGTGCCCCGAGTGGTGGGTCGGACAGCAGCGCGAGGTCTACGTGCACGCGCGCGGCACCGGGGTCGTGATCGCGACGAAGCTGCTCGAACGGTTGGCCGCGACGTGCCGCAGCCGGCCGATCCGGCTGCTGGTGGTTCTGCAGGACGTTGCCACGCCGCAGGACTGGTCGATCGCCGATGGGCAGGCGTTCGTGAAGGTCGCCAAGGAGCTCGGCGTGCCGTGCCTCGACCTGCAGAGCGAGTTCGCCGCACTCGCCGCGACGGACCCGAGCCTGCGCACGAAGTGGTTCGCCGGCCACATGACTGCCGCCGGCAACGCCTGGGTCGCCGAACGCATCGCCGCCGAACTCCGGCGGTGAGGGTATCCGCTCCCACGGCGGGAGCAGGCGTTGGAGTCGACGCTGTCGGCGCAGTCCTCCGTGCACCGTTGACGGGGCTTTCGGAGGCAGCGACACTGCCCGCGTGCGGTGTGGCGGGGGCCCAAGTGGAATCCTCATATGCTCCATCCTGCATCCCAATTCGTCGCGGCGCTCGCCCTCGCCGCTCCTGCCATGGCGCAGGCCTTCACTTGGCGGCTGGAAGCTAGTGTGCATACGCCGCCCCGCCGCTACCACGCGGCGATGGCCCACGACTCTGCCCGTGGCCGCACGGTGCTTTTCGGTGGCTACGACAGCAATTCGTCGACGACGTTCGGCGACTGTTGGGAATGGGACGGAACCGACTGGGTTGCGCGCTTCTCGCAGCACTATCCGCCCGCGCGATGGATGACTGCGATGGTCTACGACGCAAGCCGCCAGCGCCTCGTGTTGTTCGGCGGCTTCGGCCCTCAACCCGCGATGGCCGACACCTGGGAGTTCGATGGCATCGATTGGCAGCAACGCATCGTCGCGCCGACCCCAGCGGGTCGCTTCGGCCATGCGATGGCCTACGACTCGGCGCGGCAGCGAACCGTGCTGTTCGGCGGCCTGCTGTCGCAGAGCGGTTCGCTGAGCAACCAGACGTGGGAATGGGACGGCACCGTGTGGGTGCTCCGGACTCCGGGGCTCGCACCCTCGGCCCGGTCTGGCCATGGGATGGCCTACGACCCCATCCGTCAACGCACCGTGCTGTTCGGTGGCTCCAATGCCAACCCGCTCGCTGATACATGGGAGTGGGACGGCACGAACTGG
>JAEUHV010000432.1 GCA_016794485.1 Planctomycetota bacterium | reverse complement strand
CCCGGGGCCAGGCGAGCCCGGCCTCGACAGCGGCGTCGTCGCGGAGCCCCGGCGGCGCGAACACGACCACGGGGGCGGTGGCGGCCACGGCGACGTTCGCCGCGTGCAACAGCAGATCGATCTCGGCCGGCGGCAGGCGCGTGCCGACCGTGAAGTCCCGCACCCCGTCCGTCAGCGCGATGCTGCGTTCGTCCGCCTGCACCACGCAGGGCTCGACCGCCGCCAACGACAACGAACATTGCATGCCGCTGCCGAGCGCGAGGCGGAGGAAGCTGCGCAGCTGGCTGGCCGCGGGGTCGTCGCCGAAGGGGTTGCCGTGGATCCGGACGTGGTTCATCTGGCCGTCTCATCGGCAGTTGACGACCATCCCTGAAACCCCGGACAGGGCTGTGGCAAGGTTTGCCGCGCCCCGCCAAGATCCGGCGGATGCCCGTCGTGCCGATGCCGCACCCCGACCGCGCTGCGGCAACCCTGGCGAACCTGGTGCCGGCCGTGGGCCAGTACGCCCCACCCGGCGCCGGCGCCGCCGACTGCCGCATCGACCTGAAGTTGCTGCAGTGGCGCGCCGCCGCCGCGATCGCGCGCAGCCGCCGGTCCCGCGACCATCTCGGCAGCCTGACGCCCGAAGCCCACCCGGACCTCTGGGCGGGGACCGTTCCCGACGGCGTCGCGCGCGGCTTCGCCGTCCGGCTCGAAGAATGCCTGGCCCTCGCCGACGCCGACGCACCTGCCGCCGCGACCGGCCCCACGCCAGCCGGCACCACTCCGCCGCGAACGACCACCGGCAAGGAACTGCGCAAGCGCAAGGACCTGCTGGTGGCGAGCGGCGGCGCCCGCGTGCGCTTCACCCGCAAGGAAGGCGTGCTGTTCGTCGACCGCGACGCCAGGCTGCATTCGGCGAACTGCCTGTGGTTCGAGGCGCGCCGCGACCTCGGCACGCTCGACGGCTTCGTGGCGGACCCGACCGAACGGCCACGGCTGTTCTCCGCCCAGTTCCTGCAGCCGCGCGAATACCGCGAGAGCGACACCGGCCAGCAGCTCGTGCTCGCCGGCCGGCTCGGCCGCGGCCCGGTCGGTTGGAACGTCGAACTCACGCTGCGCGGCCGGGCCGATGCCGACCACGTCGAACTCGCGCTCGTCCTCGACCAGCGCATGGTCGGCTGGCGGCTGCGCGCGCGGTTCCTCGGCCTGCCGCCCGCAGCGATCGCGCACGACTGCACGCCGGTGCACGAGCACGTCGCCACCGACGCCGGCGGGTTCGTCGCCTGCACGCTGGTGCGCGCCTGCACACGGCTGCAAGCCGGGGAACGGATCGTCGACGTGCCCGGCGCCGCGAGCTGCGGGGCGCTGGTGCACACGTTCCGGCTCGGTGCGCAGCCGGCCTGAACGAGGCCTCGACAGGTCCCGCAGCCAGGGCTAGCTTGGCCCGGCTCCGCCCTCCTCGTCGCCCTCGTTCCGTGTCCGAACCCGTGTGGTTGCTCGTCGGTGTCGTCGCCACCTTGGCCGTGCTGCGGCCATGGCGGCGGCGTGGCCGGATCGCCGACGCGATCGCGCCTGCCGCACCGGCGCCGACTCCCGCTGCACCGCCAGCACCGGAGCCCGTCGACACGGCTCCCGCCGCGCAGAACCTCGCCCGTTCGATCGCCGTCGAACTGGCCAACCTGACCAGCGGCGTCGAAGGGCGGGCCCATCGCCTGATCGAAGCCGCCGCCGACGCCACGCAGGTGCCGATGGCCGCCGAAGCGCTCGCGGCTGCGGTGCACAGGCTGCGGTCCCTGCACACCAAGCTGGTCGCGTTCGGGCGTCAACGCGGCCGCGAGGACGAAGGCGCCGCGGTGACGCTGGCGTCCGTGGCCGCACGGATCCGCGAGGAACTGCAGCAACTCCAGCTCGGCCTCGAGCTGCGCTGGGACCCGCCGCCGCACCTGCCGCCGATCGCGGTGGCGCCGGCCATCGTGCACGACGCGCTGTCGTTCCTCTGTGCCGCGATGTTGCGCGCCGAACGCGGCGCCACGCGCATGACGGTGGCCAACGAACCGTGCTTCACCACGCGCCAGCCGATGCTGCAGCTCGAGCTCGCGCTGGAGTGGAACGCGGAGTGCGGCCCACACCACGGTGGCTCGCTCGACGATCCGACGTTCACGCTCGACCTCGAAGCCGCCAACCACCTGATCACGAGCCACGGCGGCGATCTGAAGCTGCACCACCTGCCCGGTCGCTCGGTGCGCGCCATCGTGCGCCTGCCCGTGGTGCAGACGCCGGCCCCCGCGATCACGCCACCACCGGCGGAGCCCGTCGTGCTCGTGCCGCAGCCGGCTCCGGAGCGCGAGCACCGCTTCGGCGGCGCCCTCGTGCTCGAAGCCGACCCGGCGGTGCGCGCGATGCTCGCATCCGAACTCAAGGCAGCGGGCCGCGCCGTGTTCGCCTGCGCCGACGGCGCGTCGGCCCGCACGTTCCTCGAGGCCACGCCCGACCGGTTCGAACTGCTGTTCGTCGACCATCCGAGCCGCATCGCCGCGGACGACCCGCTGGCCGCGACGATCCGTTCGCTGGCGCCGGGCCTGAAGATCTTCGCGCTGGCGCAGGGCGACGGCGCGCCCGGGCCATGGCCGCAGCTGCGCCACATCCAGAAGCCGTTCGGCGTGCACGAACTGCGCGAGGCGCTCGCGTCGGCTCTCGCGGCCGGATAGGTTCCTCCGCCCCAAGTCGCGGAGGAACGACACCCTGGCTCGCAAGAACAATCGGCTGCCGGACCAGCTCCGGCCCATCACCTTCACCCGCTCCTACACGGACCTGCCCGGCTCGGTGCTCGCCGAATGCGGCAAGACCAAGGTCCTGTGCACGGTCAGCGTGCAGGACCAGGTGCCGCAATGGATGTACAACCGCCACCAGGGCGGCTGGCTCACGGCCGAGTACGCGATGCTGCCCGGCGCCGGGCAACCGCGGAAGCCGCGCGACGGGCGAACCGGTCGTCCACTCGACGGCCGCAGCTTCGAGATCCAGCGCCTGATCGGCCGCGCGCTGCGCTGCGCCGTCGACCTGGCGCAGTTGCCCGAAGTGACGCTGTGGATCGACTGCGACGTGATCTCGGCCGACGGCGGCACGCGCACGACCGCGGTGAACGGCGCCGTCGTCGCGCTCTACGACGCGCTGCTGTGGATGGAAGAACAGAAGCAGCTGCCGAAGTGGCCGCTGCGCGGCCTCGTCTCGGCGGTCTCGGTCGGCACGGTCGCCGGCACGTCGATGATCGACCTCGACTACCAGGAAGACAGCTCGGCCGAAGTCGACCTCAGCGTGGTCTGCGCCGCCGACGGGCGGCTGATCGAAGTGCAGGGCGGCGCCGAGAAGAAGCCGTTCGCGATGGAGAACTTCACGGCGATGGTGGCGATGGCCCAGCAAGGCTGTGCGCAGATCCGCGATCTGCAGAAGAAGGTGCTGGGGCTGTGACAACCCCGGCCCTGTGGATCGCGTCGAACAATCCGAAGAAGCGCGCCGAACTCGAGCGCATCCTCGCCCCGCTCGGCATCACGCTGCGCACACCGGACCAGCTGAAGGCACCGTTCGATCCGGTCGAGGACCAGCCGGACTTCGCCGGCAATGCGCGGATCAAGGCGTCGACGCTGGCGAAGCTCGCGGGCGGTGTGGCCCTCGGTGACGACAGCGGGTTGTGCGTCGACGCACTCGGCGGGCGGCCCGGCGTGCTCTCGGCGCGCTACGGCGGCCCAGGGCTCGACGACCGCGGCCGCATGCTGCGCCTGCTCGATTCGCTGCGCAATGTGCCGGGGCCGGCGCGCACGGCGCACTTCACGTGTTCGATCTGCGTGTGCGGCCCCGGAGGCCGCGTGCTGGCGGCGATCGAGGAACGGTGCGAAGGCACGCTGCTGACGGCACCCGCGGGCGAGGGCGGCTTCGGCTACGACCCGATCTTCGTGCCGCGCGAGTTCGGCGGGGATCCGACGCGCACGTTCGGAGCACTCGACGCCGCGACCAAGGATCGCCTCAGCCACCGCGGCAAGGCGCTGCGCGCGCTCGCCTCGCGATTGCCGGCTCTGCTGCGCTGACTGGTCACTCGGCGGACGCGACCGAACCGATCGCGCGGTTCGTCGGCGAGCCGGTCGAACGTTGGCTAGACGGCTGATGCCGGCCGCGGCACCCGCATGCCGCAGAGCCCGAGCGCGTAGACGCCGAGCGCCACCCAGAACACGTTCGAGAAGCCGATCCCCATGCTGAGCACGATGCAGAAGATCGAGCCGAACACCGAGAAGAACGCGTTCACCGCCCAGCCCCACGGCACCAGCCGCGGGCTCTGCGCCTCGAGCACGCGCATCCCGGTCGGGAACGGCATGCCGAGCACGAGCCCGGTCGGCACCAGCAGCACGACGACGACGGCGACGCGCGCCCACAGCGGGATGCCGAGCAGCGTCGGCAGGAGCCAGTTGATCGCGGCGACGTCGAGTGCGACCACCGTGACGATGCCGAGCAGGATCATCGCGAGGTGCTTCCGACGCACCTCGACGATGCGCCCGGCGAGGAACGAGCCCGCACCGGCCGACGCCAGCAGGCTCACCAGCACCACCGACAACGCGTAGGTCGGGTGGCCGAGGTAGATCACCAGCTTCTGCATCAACGCGATCTCGACCAGCATGAAGCCGAGGCCGAGCGCGGCGAAGTAGCCGAACACGCGCAGCGAACCCGGCGTGCGCAGTCCTTCGCGCGCCAGCTTGCGCAGCGGCAGGAAGATCAGCAGGGCCGCCAGCAGCAGGATCTGCGCCATCGAGCCGAGCAGCACCATGTGGCCGACCGGGAAGTCGGTGTGGTAGTTGAACGCCGCGTCGTCGGTGTGGCGCTGGCCGCCACCGAACAGGGCCGACCAGCGGTAGTAGTTGAAGAAGAACGGCGCGTCGTCGGTCGACGGCGACACGTCGAACTCGTAGTCGGCGAGGAAGCGCGCGCGCTCGGCGTCGTCCCCGCGCAGCAGCGTCGCGAAGTCTGCGGTCGTCGCCCGCATGTAGGCGGCCTGCGCCAGCACCGCCGGCCGCAGCTTCTCGAGCTCCTGCAGCACGGCGGCCGCGTCGGCCTCGCCGCGCAGGGCTTCCGGCATCATCGCCGGCGTCAGCGCCTCGCCTTCGGCCATGTTGACCGCGCAGTCCTGCAGCACACGCACCGCGGCGCGCAGGCGGGCCTGATCGGCGGCGAGCCCGCCCCTCGCCCCGATCACCCCCTGCAGCTCACGGCGCAACAAGGCGAAATGCGACGACTCCGGCTGCACCTTGCCAGTGCGCGGCCGCAGCGGATCGAACACGAGGCCGACGAAACCCTGGGCCAACGCGAACTCGCGCAGCGCGGCGATCTCGGCCGCCGTGAACGGCGACTTCTTGACCATCGTCGAGGCCCAGTCGAGGCCCTGGAACACGCACACGTGCGCGGCCGGATCGGCGACGCCGAGGCTGCGCAGCGACGAGGTGGCGATGTTGGCGAGACGCAGGGTCTCGCGCGACTTGCGCGGCGCCTTCTCGATGAAGCGCGACCAGCAGACGATCCCGTCGGCGGCGAGGTGCGACCAGAAGTCCGCCACGGCCTCGGTCGTGTAGAGGTAGCTCTCCGACAGCGTGTAGGCCCCGGTGCTGAGCGCCGTGTACGAGTCGACGCCGCTCATCTGGATCACGTCGTAGGTGCCGCCGTTGGCGCGCAACCAGGCCCGGCCTTCGCTGTTGTGCAGCGCGATGCGCGCCGCGAGCGGCGACGACGGCGCGAACATCCCGCCGAGGTAGTCCGAGTAGCGCTGCGTGACCATCTCGACCATCGCCGTGTTCAGTTCCACGGCGGTCACGTGCGCCGCACCGCTGGCGAGCGCGACCATCACGTCGACGCCGCCGCCGACACCGATCACCATCGCCTTCTGGTCCTTGCGGCCGCTGGCGCGGTGCACGACGTAGGCCGACGCCGCCTGCGTGTCGTCGAGGAACGGGAACGCGGCGAGGTTCGCCGCCCCCTTGTAGAGCATCGTCGGCGCCGTCCCGTCCTGACCGACCGAGCGGGCTTCGATCGGTGTCGAGTCGAGGCCGTGGTCGCCGCCGATCATCGGGGCACCGATCACGCTGGCGCCGACCTGCACTTCGGCGGTGGCGCTGAAGACACGGTCGAGTTCGGGACTCTGGCCGCCGAGCAGCCCCTGCTCGGAGAGCGCCTTGAACACCGCCTCGGCGGCGACTGCTTCCTTGCCCGGCGCGAACGGCACGCGCCAGTCGAGCTTGCCGATGCCGAGCGCCGGCGCACCGCCGGCGAAACCGATTCCGAGCCAGCCCGCCAGCGCCAAGCCCGGCACCGTCAACACGAGGTAGCGCCGCGGCAGCCCGAGAGAGAAGCAGAACGCCGCCAGCAACCCGACGCAGCCAGCGGCCACCACCGTCGCCGTGCTGCCGAGTTCGCGCATCGCCAGCACGGCGATCGCCGCACCGCACGCACTGCCGACCAGGTCGCCGCAGTAGAGCCGGTTGACGTGCTGCACGTAGCGCGTGAGCGCGAGCCCGATGCCGAGGCCGCCGAGCAGGAACGGCACGAAGATGATCAGGTAGACGAAGAACAGCGCGACGAAGTTCTCCTTCTGCTGCCAGAAGGCGAGGCTGTCGATGCGCACGAGCGTCGCGAAGCAGAACGCGAACACCACGCTGATGCCGTAGGCGAGGCTCGTCCACACCAGCGCACGTTGCGCGGTGCCGGGCGCCTCCCCCAACCGTGTCGCCGTCAGCAGGCTGCCCGACGCGCCGAAACCGAGCAGCCCGATCGAGATCACCATGTAGGTGAAGTGGTGCCACATCATGATCGCGAACACGCGGGTCAGCGCGATCTCGAACAGGATCACCGACAGGCCGAGGCAGAAGATGCCGGCGAGGATGGACTTGGGGGTGGACGGCATCAGGAAGACGAGCGGAGCTGGCCGGCAACGCTACTTCCGCGGCGGAAGGCCCGCCACGAGCCTGTCGCACGGCGAGACACGCCGGCAACCACCGATGCCTTGGCTGCTTCGCCGCGGTGCCGCAGACCGCGGAACCCGGCTCAGGCCGAAGCTTCGCCCGACTCGCCTGGCGACGGCTCGTCGAGCCCATCCGCGACGACCGCGGCGGTGCCGGCACCCGCTGCCAGCGCCTCGTCCTTCTTGCGCTGCGCCTCTTCGTCGGCGGTGATGCCGGCGAGGATGAGATCGGCCGAGACGTCGTCGTCGCCGCGGAACGCCAGGTGGATCTCGTCGAAGCAGTTCTCCTGCAGCGCGCGCAGGTAGCCCTGCTTCATCATCTCGAGCAATGCGATCAGCGTGCCGATCAGGCCGTAGCGCCCTTCGCTCTTGTCGAAGATCTCGCTGAACCGCACCTCGCGCTTCGTCTTGAACGTGGACAGCAGCCGGCGGGTGTAGAAGCCGACGTCGCGCTTCTCCTTCTCGATCTGCATCGGGCCCTGCTGGCCGATCTCGTCGAGCAGCTTGGCGAACGCCGCAGTGAGCTCCCACACGCCGACCTCGCCGAGGTCGAGCATGTCGTCGTCGCCTGCCTCGACCAGGTGCGCCGGCTGCGGCAGCACGATCGGCGACTGGCGCGAACGGCGGTCGGCGCGCGAGTCGAGCTCGCGCGCGAGGTCGCGGTAGCGCTTGTACTCGAGCAGGCGCCGGATCAGGTCGTCGCGCGGGTCGAGTTCCTGTTCGAGTTCGACGGTCTCGTTGGGCAACAGTTCGCGCGACTTGATCTCCATCAGCGAACTCGCCATCACGACGAAGTCGCCGATGTCCTGCAGGTCGAGCTGCTGCAGCACCGCCAGGTGCTTGAGGAAGTCCTCGAGGATGCGCGCGATGCGGATCTCGTGGATGTCGACCTCCTGCTGGCGCACGAGATGCAGCAGCAGATCCATGGGACCCGAGAAGACCGGGAGCTCGACGCGATAGCTCACGGGGCGGGAGGATAGCCGGCCGGGGCGGCGAACACGACTACGGGTTGAACACGAGCTTCACCGCGTTGCTCGCGTGCACGAACGAACTGCCGTGCAGGACCACGAAGGCGTGGTGGACGACCTGCCCGACCAGCGCGGGGCTCCAGGCGGGCGGCAGCACGAACGCGGCGGCCGCGGCACCGTTGCCGTCGAGCAGGCCGATGCTGCCCGGATAGACGCTGGAGTTGGCCAGGCCGAGGCTCATCGACATCCACGAATCGGGCACCAACGGCACCGTGACGTTGCCCAACGGCAGCCCCGGCGAGGTCCCGTACGACCCCGCGACCACGTAGAGCCGCCCGGCGTGCGCCGGCCCGGCCGTGAGGCGCCAGTCCTGGCGCCCCCCCGCCCCGACGGACACCGCCGGCTGCACCCGGTGCAGGGTGCGCGCGTCGCCCTTCACCAGCGAGAACTCGTCGAGCACCCCCGCCGGCCCGAGGAACT
>JAEUHV010000398.1 GCA_016794485.1 Planctomycetota bacterium | reverse complement strand
CGCCAGCCGCACCCAGTCGCGCAATTCGGCCCGGTGCGCGGCATGCGCGGGATCGGTCGCGGACGCGACCGGATCCAGGTCGAGCACCGTGTCGTGCTGGCCGGCCGCCAACGGCTGCTCGCGCCGCACGTCGCGTTTGGCCCGCTGCTGCCGTTCGGCCTGCACCAGAAGCGTGTTCTCCACCAGCCGTGCGAGCAGGCCGCGCAAGTGGCGGCGGTCGGAGACCAGGAACCTGGGCGCCGACCGCAACGCCTGCAGCAACATCGACTGCACGATGTCGCCGGTGTCGTGCTCACGCCGCAGCAGGGATCCCAGCCGGGCCCGTACCTGCCGGGCCACGAAGTCGCCTTCCTCCTGCACCAGCTGCGCCATGGCGGCCTGGTCGCCCCGGTGCCAGCGCAGCAGCAGCTCGCGGGTCGCGGTCATCGTCGCGATTGGATGCGCCGGCCGGCGCGGCGGCAAGTGGGGCGCGTGCCGCGAAGTCGCAGACGGTTGTTCGGTCGCGGCGGCATTCGCTTCTACGGGACCATGCACACTGCCGTCCCGATGTCGCGACCGTGCGCCGCCATGGCCTTGTCGCTGTTCGCCACCACGCTCCTCGCCCAATCGCCGTCGCCCGCCGCCGCCGGGCCCGCCCGGCCCGCCGCCGCCCCGTTGGCCCTGGCCACCGCGCCCGGACGCCTGCACGTCGACACCGGCGACCCGTCGTGCCTGTGGGCTCGCGGCGAACGGTGGAAGGCCAGCTTCACCGCCGACGGCTTCACCTTCATTCCCTTCCTCGGCTCGGACGCCCCCGGCAACCACCCGCTGCAGCTGCGGCTCGATGCGATCACCACCGCAGGCGCGGCGCTGCCCCTGGTGCGATCCGGCAGCCCGACCCTGGGCGACGCCGAGGTCAGGCTGGAACGCGGGTGCGCGACCGAGGTCTACCTGCTGTCGCCGGCCCACGTCGAACAGCGCTTCGTGTTCACCACCCCGATCGGCCACGGAGCCCTGCAGGTCCACCTGCGGGTCGAAACAGGGCTCGAATGCACGCCCGACGGTGTCGGCGGCTTCCGCTTCGCCAACGAACGCGGCGGCGTGCACTACGGTCGGGCGCTCGCGTTCGACGCGCGCGGTGCCGAGATCGACGTGGCCAGCCACTGCGCCGACGGTGAACTCGTGCTCACGGTGCCGGCGGACTTCGTCGCCGCGGCGCACTTCCCGCTGACCATCGACCCGGTGGTCAGCACCTTCGGCGCATTGCCGGCGCAGGTGGCTCCGCTGCTGCTGCCCGACGTCGCGTTCCTCGGCAGCTGGGGCGGCTGGTACGGCACCGTCGTCGAGGAGGTCTGGAGTGCGACCGACCACGACGTGGTGGTCGTCGCCCGCGACACCGACGGCAACCTCGGCGACTCGGACTACGTCGACTTCACCAGCACCTCGTGGACGCGGCCGAAGATCGCGAGCCACCGGACCGCATCGCAGTTCCTGTGCGTCGCCCAACGCACCGGCCCGGCCAACTTCGGCATCGGCGCGCGGCTGGTGAACTTCAGCGCCCTCGGCGGCTTCCCGACACTGTCGTCGCTGGCGCAGATCCCGGTCACCACCACGATCTTCGAAGCGAGTCCCGACGTCGGCGGCGACGCGTCGATCCTCGCCACACTGCCCAGCGACTACTGCATCACCTGGGTGGCGGGCGGAACCGTGCACTACCGCCGCATCGACACCACCGGCACGTTCGGCATCGTGCAGACGATCCCGACGCCGCTGCCCGCCTCGGCGGCGCGCATCGCCAAGAGCTGCGGCAGCAACCTGTCGTCGATGCAGGAGTGGACGATCGTCTTCGAGCAGGAGGTGACCGCGAACGACCACGACGTGTACGGCATGCGACTGTCGCGCACCGGCGTGGCCGGCGTCCCGTTCCCGATCGCGACCGGTCCGCACGACGATCGCGACGCCGAGGTGTCGTCGCTCGCCGATCAGCTGCCCGCGGAGGCGTGGCTCGTGGTGTGGGAACGCTTCGTGCCCGGAGGTCCGTTCTCGACCGCGCACTACGACATCCACGGCCGGGCGTTCACCGGCCCGACCCCGTTGTCGGCGTCGGCGAACCTGACGTCCCTGCTCCTGTTGCCGACGTCCTTCGACCAGACCAACCCGTGCGTCGACACCGACGGCATCCGCTTCGCCGTCGGCTTCGCGCAACGGGCGCAGGCGGTCGCCGACGTCGAGCCGTTCCTCGCCACATTGCACCTCGACGGCAACGACGAACTCGCCGTGACCGCGTATGCCGAATTGCTCAACGCGAGCCCGAGCCCCGACGACCACCTGCAGATCGCGGCCGAGCACAGCGGCGGCGCCAGCACCACCGGCTACGGAGCGGTGTGGGACGTGACCCTGTCGAGTACGGCGAGCGTCGCGGTGCAGGCGCTCTACCGCGGCCACACCGACGTGCCGACCTGGTTCAACCATGCCCTGCCCGGTTGTGGCGCGATGCAGATCGTCGCCGACGGACTGCCTGCGCTCGGCCAGGTCTTCTCGTTCGCCCTGGTGAACGCCCAGGGCCTCCCGGTGCTGGCGCTCGGCACGTCGATCCCGCCCGTGCCGCTGTGCCCGGCGTGCCAGCTCGGCGTCGACCCGGTGACCGCGGTGCTGCTGGTGACGACCAACCATTCGCTGCTGGTGCCCGCGAACACCGCGTTGATCGGCCAGCTGCTCGCCGCCCAGGGCCTCGACTTCCTGGCGCCTGGCGGCTGCACGTCGCCGATCCTCGCCACGCTGACCGACGAGATCATCGTCACCCTGCTGTGACGCCGGACTACGCTGCGGCGATGCACGCCGTGGTGTTCCAGCACGAACCGCACGAAGACGCCGGCTTGTTCACGGACGCACTGCAAGCGGCCGGCTTCACGTTGACGACGCGCTTCCGTTCGGCGTGCGCCGGTGACGTCGCGGCCGACCTCGTGGTTGCACTGGGCGGGACGATGGCGGCGTACGCCACGACGGCGCATCCGTTCCTGGCGGCCGAACTCGCGGTGCTGCACGAACGGCTGCAGGGTGGCCGTCCGTGCCTCGGCATCTGCCTCGGGGCGCAGCTGCTGGCGCGTGCCGCCGGTGGGCGCGCGTTGCGCGGCGCCGCCGGCACCGAGATCGGCGGCCTGCCCATCGCCTGGACCGACGCCGGCCGCGCCGATCCCGTGCTCGCCCCGACCAGGGCCGAACTCGCCGTGGCACAGTGGCACCAGGACACCTGGCGCGACGTGCCCGGTGCGGTGCCGCTCGCGGAGAGCCCGCGCTACGCGCAGCAGGCGTTCCGGATCGGGCCGTCGTTCGCGTTCCAGTTCCACCTCGAACTCGATGCGGCGCGGTTCGCGCGCTGGCTCGAACTCGATGCGGAAGGCCTCACCGCGGCCGGCCACGACCTCGCCGCACTGCAGGCGACGCTGCCCGCACTCGCCGCCGACGACGTCGCCAGGGCCGGGATGGTCACCCGCCTCGCCGCGCACTTCGCGACAATCGCCGCGCCAGCAAACCACGCACCCGCTGCTGCGCCGCATCGTCGAAGCGATAGCGGGCCAACACGACCGCCGTCAGGACGAACGTGAGTCCGACCCCGGGCCCGAACAACCACACCAATGCGGTGTGCACCGACGCCGGCTGCGAGGCACCGCCTTCGACGAAGCCCGCTCCGGCCAGCACGCTGCCGACCGTGCCCACCGCGACCGCGCGCACGACCTTGCTGGCGAACCGCCAGACGCCGAAGTACATGCCGCCGCGCTGCTGGCCGGTGCGCAACTGGTCGTGGTCGAGCACGTCGGTGACGATCGTGTCGATCAACACGACGCAACCGACGAAGGCGCCGATACCGCAAGCGCCAACCAGCAGCACCCACCAGAAGCCACCGGCCGGCACCACCGTGTAGAGCACGCCGGTGCCGACGCCGACGACCAGCGCCCCCCACACCATCGGCCGCACCTTGCCGAGCGAGCGCGACAGGCCGACCCAGCCGAGGATCGATGCGGTGAACACCAGCATGAACACGATCAGCACCGTCTGCGTGCGCGTCTCGGGCAGGGCCAGCACGTGCTGGTAGTAGAAGAAGAACGTCGCCGCGTTGATCGCGATGCCGGTGTTGGCGACGACGTAGGCCAGCAGCAGCGGGCGGAACGGCCGGCTGCGGAACGGTGCCGCGAACGCGCCGAGCAGCGTGCCGGTCGACGGCGGCGGTGCGCGGAACGGCACGTGCGCGGTCGCGTGCCAGCTGACCGCCGTGGTGGCGAGCACGAGGCCCGCGAGCACGAGGCTCATCCACGGCAGCGTGCCCGCCAGCCGTTCGCCGTCGGCGAGGAATGCCTGCGGCAGGGCCGCGGCGACGAGCGCACCGAGATTCGAGAACACGAAGCGCCAGCCGAACAGGCTCGAGCGCTGGTGCGGATCGTCGGTCATCTCCGCGGCCATCGCCGTGAACGGCACGCTGAGCACGGTGAAGCCGGTGTTCAAGAAGCAGTAGCTGCCGAGCAACCACGCGAACTTCGCCGCCTGCGCGTCGAGCGCCGGCGGCCAGAACACCGCCACGGTGCCGAGCGCCAACAGGCCGCCGCCGAGCGGCAACCAGAAGCGCCGGCCGCGCAGGACGCGCCAGGTGCGGTCGCTGACGAGGCCCATCACCGGATCGGTCACCGCGTCCCACAGGATCGCCAGGCCCGTCGCCCAGCCGGCGAGGTCGGCGCGCAGGCCGACGACCTCGGTGTAGAAGACCAGCACGTACAGCCGCAGCA
>JAEUHV010000397.1 GCA_016794485.1 Planctomycetota bacterium | reverse complement strand
GCCCCCACGCCGCCTTCGCACAGGAATGGCGCCAGGGCGTGCCAGTCGTAGTAGGCACCGGCGGTGAAACTCGAGCCTTCGATGGCAAGCGAGTGGTAGGAGTCGAGCCCCTCGTTGATGCGCAGCCTGATCCGCGCGGGTTCGTCGCTGCTGCGCAGCACCTGCAGGAATTGCGTGCGGCTCTCGACTTCGGCCAGCAGGCGCTCCCCTGCGCCCGCTGGCGCCAACGAGCCACGCGGCAACAGCGCCGTGGCAGCAACACCCACGAGCAGCGCCAACACGCCGAGCGGCCGCCGGGGGCGCGGCAAGGTGAGGCTGGCGACGACGAGCAGCGCGGCGGCCACCGCCATCGCGAGCCGGCAGCCGAACGTCGGGACGAGCCAGTGCGTCGCTGCGAACGTGCCGGCGAGGCTGCCCAGGGTCCCGGCGGCCCCCAGTGCGCCCGCGGCCCGTCCGACTTCGTTGCCCGCCTGCACCACCGCGGTGACCAGCAGTGGCGACACGGCACCGATGCAGACCATCGCCGGCGCGAACAGGACGAACGTCGCGACGAACGATCCGCGCACCATGGTCGGCATCGCGGTGTCGAGCGGCAGCCCAGCCGGCAGCAGCCAGCCACCGAGCCACGGGGCCAGCCACGGGGCCACGGCGATCCCGAGCGCGCCGCCGACGAGGGCGAGGCCGGCCCGACGGAATCCGGCCGAGCTCCCGGCCAGCCGACCGCCGAGCCACGCGCCGAGCGCCAGCGCGGCGAGGATCACGCCGATCACGTTGGTCCACACGTAGGCACTGTCGCCGAAGTGCGGCGCCAGGACGCGGACCGCGGTCAGTTCCGCGGCCATGCAGGCGAAGCCGGCCAAGGCCGCCACTGCCGCAGCGCGGCGCAGTACGGCCGCACCTTCGAAACCGACCACGCTACTTCGGGACGGTGGTCGAGAACTTCACCGGGAACAAGTAGTCCCAGTCCATGCGCGTGACCACGTTGTCCTTCAGGTCGCGCAGCACACGGGTCTTCTTCTCGGTCACCGCCTTGTCGTTGATCACGACGGTGAACTCCTTGTCCAGGTCGACCAGGTCGTCGTTCAGCATGAGGGTGAAGCTCTCGACGCCGACGGTCTTCACGGTGATCCGGTTGACGGCACGCTCGGCGACGACTTCGAGGCGCGCCTTCTTGTCCGGCGCCGACGTCAGCAGCGGGTTCGCGACGTCGATCTTGGCCCAGTAGGCGCGATTGAACTGATCATGGTTGGGCTCGATCACGATGCGCGACGGCACCATGTTGCGCCGGCACCCGGCCATCCACTCCTCGATCTTCGGCGTCAGCGCCTTGTGCGGATACTCGTCGGCGGCGTCGAGCACGGTGATCTTCTTCGGCGAAATCTCCTCGAGGCGCTTGGCCAGGGCATCGACGGTCGCGGCCGTGGCCGCGGTGCGCACGAGCAGGATCGGGATGCCGGTCAGGGTGCCGAGGCGCAGGTCGTCGACCGCGGTGGGTTCGCGCAGGATCGCGCCGGCCCAGCGATCCGGAAACAACGTCATGAACCGCAAGCCGTAGCCGCTGTTGCCGCGGCCGCAGTCGAGCACGATGCGGCGGCGATCGATGTTCGCCATCTGCATCATGGTGCCCAGCGAGGCGAGCATCATCCGGGACCGTTTGTCTTCCTCCGCCTCGGCGCCTTCGCGGCTGTAGTCCGGGATCGGGTCCAGCTCGAGCTGGGCTGGAATGGTCGGGATGTGGAAGATCGCGTCGGCCTCGGTGGCCGACTTGGCCCAGGTCGCGCCGTAGTAATCGCTGGCCTTGGTCCACATCGTCGCGCCGTTGGCGCCGCCGCTGCCGGTGAGCAGGAAGACCATGCGCGTCGGCACGGTGTTCTTGTAGCTCTTCGGCAGCATGTAGCTGAACTCGATGTCGGTGTCGCTGACCTGCTCCTTGCGCAGTTCGCCGGGCGAGTTCTTCGGCGGCTTGACGGTGAAGCAGTTCTCGAAGATCGCACTGACATCCGCGGTCGACGCCAGCAGGATGCCGGTCTTGGCGACCTTGGCTTCCGCCTTCTTCCACTCGGCGTCCCAAGCCGCCTTGCTCTTGGCTTTCTTGTCGACGTTCTTCTCGCGGTCCTTGCCCCCCATCGCGACCGCCGCTTCGTCGGCCAGGAACTTCGCCAGCTTGTCGCGCAGGCTCGCGTGTTCGGCGGGTGTGAGGAGAGGTTTCTTGTCGCTCCCTTCCTGGGCCGAGGGGTTCTGGGGCAGCAAGACGGAAACCAGGGCCAGACTCGCAACCAACGACATCAGGATTCCTCGCGTGCGGGGTGGGCGTCCGGCTTGCGGCTCGGTCGCCAAGGGGTCGACCGGCAGGTTAGCGCACGAACCGGAGTTGCACCATCGGGGAGCCCACTCGGCGCGGCCGCCTCAGCCCGCGCCGTTGCACCGGTCCACGGCAGCGAGCATGATCGCAGCGTGTCGAGTCGTCGCGTCGCCGTGCTCGGCTGTTCCGGTTCGATCGGCAGCCAGGCGTTGAGCATCCTGCAGCAGCATCGCGACCGGTTCTCGGTCGTGCTGCTCAGCGCCCACACGGCCGCGGACCAGGTTGCTGCCGCAGCAGGTCTGCACCGGCCTGCGGCGACCTGCTTGACGGGGCCCGGTGCCGCCCCCGCTCTGCCCGCGGGCACGCGGCACTTCACGGGCGCCGACGGGTTGTTGGCGGCTCTCGACCACAGCGCCCCCGACATCGTGCTGAACGCGATCACCGGAGCCGCTGGCCTTGCGGCGTCGGAGTGGACCCTGCGCAACGGACGCACGCTGGCCCTGGCCAACAAAGAGTCGCTCGTGATCGCGGGCGAGTACCTGATGCCGCTGGCGCGCGCCAGCGGCGCCTCGATCCTGCCGGTCGACAGCGAACACTGCGCGATCTTCCAGTGCCTGCACGGCGAGGTGCCGCGCAGCATCCGGCGGTTGTGGCTCACCGGCTCCGGTGGCCCGTTCCGCACCCGGCCGCTCGACACGTTCGCGGCGATCACCCGGGACCAGGCGCTGCGGCATCCGACGTGGACCATGGGGCCCCGGATCACCATCGGCAGTGCGACGATGATGAACAAGGCGTTCGAAGTGCTCGAGGCGCACTGGCTGTTCGCGGTGCCGCCCGATCGCATCCAGGTCGTGCTGCACCCGCAGAGCATCGTGCACTCGATGGTCGAGTTCGTCGACGGTTCGATGCTGGCCCAGTGCGGCGTGCCCGACATGCGCGTGCCGATCCTGTACTGCCTTGGATGGCCGGAGCGTTTGCCGTTCGCGTTCGAACCGTTCGACCCGGTGCGCTGGCGATCGCTCGAATTCGCGCCGTTCGAGGCCGAGCGATACCCCGCGGTGGGGCTGGCCTACGACTGCCTGCGACTCGGCGGCGACAGCGGGGCGCGGTTGAACGCCGCCGACGAAGTCGCCACTGCGGCGTTCCTCGCTGGCCGCATTCCGTTCCCGGCGATCACGGCGACGGTGGCCGCCGTGTTGCAAGCGGCCCCGATTCGGCCGATCCACTCCCTTGCGGACGTGATCCGTGCCGATGACGAGGCTCGCACCCTTGCCCACAAGGTGCTGGCAGCGGCGCCCCTCGCGAACACCCACCTGGAACCCTGATGGCTTTCGGCAGCATCCTCCTGGCCGCGATCGGCATCGGCATGCTGATCTTCCTGCACGAACTCGGCCACTTCCTCGCCGCGCGACTCGCTGGCGTGCGGGTCGAGGTGTTCTCGCTCGGCTATGGCCCACGCCTGTGCGGGGTCGTCTGGCGCGGCACCGACTTCCGGTTGTCGGCGGTGCCGTTCGGCGGCTACGTGATGGTCGCCGGCGCCGATCCTGGCGATCGCCGCTACCCGGCCGCCGAATCCCTGTGGGCCAAGAGCATCGGCCACCGGGCGTTGTTCTGGTCGGGCGGTGTGCTGATGAACGTGGTGCTCGCCCTGGTGCTGTTCCCGATCGCGTTCCGGGCCGGTGTCGACTTCACCGCCCCGATCATCGGCCGCGTCGAGGTCGGCAGCGCGGCCTGGGAAGCGCGGTTGCAGCCCGGCGATCGGGTCGTGGCGATCGGCCAGAAGCTGGTCTACTCGGGCGACAACCTCCTGGTCGAGATCGCGTTGACGGGCGGCCGCCCGACCACGTTGACGGTTCGCGCCCCGGACGGGGCCGAACGCAAGGTCACGGTCGAGCCCCAGTGGAACGGCAACGACGGTCGCTACGAACTGGGCATCGAGCCGGCCGTGGTCGACGGGCCGATGCCGATCGTCGTGAAGGGCGGCGGCCCGGCGGAGAAGGCCGGATTGCAGTCCGGCGACCTGCTCCTGCTCGTCGACGGCGCTGCGGTGCGGCCACAGATCGCGGATCCCGGCC
>JAEUHV010000392.1 GCA_016794485.1 Planctomycetota bacterium | reverse complement strand
CGGTGCGGAACGGGCGACGCCGCCGGTGGATGCCGGTGCCGCGTCGGCGACGTTCGGGCCCCGCGGTTCCGGTCGGGATTCGACCGAGGCGCTGGTGGCCCGCTACCGCACGTCCGGATCGCGCGCGTTGCTGGCGCGCATCGTCGAACGGCATCGACCCGTGGTCGAGTCGATGGCCTCGGCGATGGCCGTCCGGCTGCCGCCGAGCGTCGACCCGCGCGACCTCGAACACGCCGGGCTGTGGGGCCTGATGCAGGCGATCGAGTCCTACGAGCCGGCGCGTTGCGACCAGTTCCAGGCGTTCATGCGCATCCGGGTCCGCGGCGCCATGCTCGACGAGCTGCGTCACATGGACTTCCTGCCGCGGCTGTTCCGGCGCCGGTTGCGCGAACGCGATGCGGTGCGCGCGCGGCTGCGCATGGAACTCGAACGCGAGCCGACCGACGTCGAATTGGCGCAGGCGCTCGGCATCACCGAAGCGGCGCTGCTGCGCCGGTGCGAACCGATGGTGCTCGGCAACCCGCGGCCCGCCGACGAAGGAGAAGACCGCTGCGACCAGCTGGCCGACGAAGGGGTCGAGTCGCCGATCGACGTGATCACGCAGAAGGAGCTGATCGAGCTGGTGCGGCAGAGCCTCGATCCGGTCGAGTGGCAGGTCCTGCAGCTGCACTACCTCGAGGGCCTCACCGGCAAGCAGGTGGCGCAGAAGCTGCGGCTGTCGGCCTCGCGCATCTGCCAGATCCACGGGCGGGTCCTGGATCGCCTGAAGGCCCGGCTGTCGACGCCGACGAGCTGACGCCTCGGTCCACGCTTCCTTCGTTCGCGGCCGTCGTGCACCATCGCGGCATGCAAGCTCGCCGTGCCCCGTGTGCCGGATCCGGCACCGCCGCGTTCCATCGCCGCGAGGGCGTGTTGTGGTGTGAGGACGTGCCGATCCCGGCGCTGGCCCGCCGGTTCGGGACCCCGCTGTACGTCTATTCCGGGGCGGCCCTGGCCGAACGGGTGCAGGCCGTGCGCGGCGCGTTCCCCGACGCGGTCGTCTGCTACGCGGTGAAGGCGAACTCGAACCTGACGTTGCTGCGCCGCATGCACGCGCTCGGCGTCGGCTTCGACCTGGTCAGTGGCGGCGAACTGCGCCGGGTGCAGGCCGCGGGCCTGCCGACCTCGCAGGCGGTGTTCGCCGGTGTCGGCAAGGAGCCCTGGGAGATCGAAGCGGCGGTCGCGGCCGGTCTCTTGTTCTTCAACGTCGAGAGCGAACACGAACTGCCGCTGCTGGCGGCGGCGGGGCGCGCGTCCGGCACGCCGGTGCGCGTGGCCCTGCGGCTCAACCCCGACGTCGACGCCGGCACGCACGCCTACATCTCCACCGGCAAGAAGGAGAACAAGTTCGGCATTGCCCTGGGGCGAGCCGGGCAGGTGGTCGACGCGATCGCGCGCGAGCCGTGGCTGCAGTTGTGCGGCTACCACGTGCACCTGGGCAGCCAGCTGCGCGAGGCCGCGCCGTACGCCGAGGCCGTGGCCCGCGTCGCCGCGTTCGTCGACGGGGCAAAGCAGCGATCCGCCGGCGTCACGCACTACGACCTCGGCGGTGGCTTCGGCATCGCCTACGGCCAGGGGGCAGCGCTCGACGTCGGTGCCGTCGCGGCCGCCGTGCTGCCGACACTGCGGGCCCGCGGTTGGCGACCGGTGGTGGAGCCCGGGCGGTTCCTGGTCGGCGACGCCGGCATCCTGCTGACGGCGGTGCTCGGCGAGAAGCCGCAGGGCGGCTCGGACTTCCTGCTGGTCGATGCGGCCATGAACGACCTGATGCGGCCGGCGCTCTACCAGGCCGAACATCCGATCGTGCCGGTCGTCGACGGGAACGGGCCGGAACGGGTCGTCGACGTGGTCGGGCCGGTCTGCGAGACCGGGGACTTCCTCGGCAAGCGCCGCTCGCTGCCGAACTGCGCGCGCGGGGACCTCCTGGCGGTCCTCGCCGCTGGCGCCTACGGTGCCAGCATGGCGTCGAACTACAACACGCGACGCCGCCCGGCCGAAGTGCTGGTCGACGGCAACACGGCGGTCCTGGTGCGGGCCCGCGAGACGTTCGAACAGCTGCTCGCCAACGAGGTCGATCCCGATGAAACGTTCGTCGCGTAGCGTGCGCGTGGTCCGATCGCTGTGCCTGTGCCTCGTCGCGGCGCTGGCCGGCGGCTGCTCGTTCCTGGCCGACGAGTTCCTGCGCTTCGACCGAACGGCGCCGGCCCAGGCGCCGGTGGCCGGCACGGACCTGCGGCCGTAAGGCGATGGTCGGCGCGCGGCTTCTCGAACTGATGCAGGCAGGCGTCGGGGCCGGTGAATGCGCCGGTACCGGGGTCGCGCGCGGGCGCGCCTCGCATCCGGTGTGCGGTGACGAAGTGCACCTCAGCCTGCGCACCGACGGCGATCGCGTCGTGGAGCTGCGCTGGCGGGCGCAGGGTTGCCCGGCCACGGTTGCGGTCGCGGCGCTGGCGGCGAAGGTGTTGCCCGGCGCGGAGCGCGCTGCCGCGGAGCAGCTGCTGGCCCGCGCGGTCGAGACGCACGGTGGCCTGGTGCCGGCCGAGCGGCATGCCTTGTCCTTGGTGCAGCGAGCGCTGGCCGCGGCGTTGGCGGAGACCCCGTGAAGCGTTGGGCCGATTTCCTGCAGCGGCTGCGCGGCGACGCGCGCGACGGCGAACGCCAGCGCTGGCTCACGATCCTCGGCCTCAACCGTCAGCTCGCCGCCGCCGAGAGCCGTGTGGCGGTGTTGACCGTGCTGGTCGACGAAGCCGTGCGCCTGTTCGGCGCCGAGCGCGGCTTCCTGATCGGTCGCGTCGGCGACGGCAGCGACATCCGGGTCGAGGTCGCGCGCAGCTTCGAGCGCGAGTCGGTCGCGCATCCCGAACGCAAGGTGTCGACGACGATCGTGCAGAAGGTCCTGCAGACCGGGGTCGGCGTGTACAGCGCCGATGCGCAGCAGGACGACCTCGCCGCGGCCCAGAGCGTCGCCGACCTGCGCCTGCGCAGCGTGCTGTGCATGCCGCTCCGCGTCGGCAGCAGGGTGATCGGGGTGCTCTACCTCGACCATCGCTTCCAGGCCGGCGTGTTTTCCGACCAGGACCTGCCGTGGCTGATGGCCTTCGCCGACCAGGGCGCGATCGTGTTGCACCTGCACGACCTGCTGCAGCAGAACAAGGCGCAGGCGGCCCTGCTCGCCGAGAACAACCGCGCGCTGCAGCAGACCGTCGCGGTCCAGGCCGAAGCGCTCGCGGCGCCGGCCCCGGCGCTGCGGCGTTCGCAGTGCAAGCACGCGTTCCCCGGTCTGCTCGGCGAGTCGCCGGCGTTGTTGCGCGCCTTGCACGTGCTCGACCGCGTCGTCGACACCGACCTGCCGGTGTTGCTCACCGGCGAGAGCGGTGTCGGCACGGAAGTCGCCGCCAGGGCGCTGCACGCCGGCAGTGCGCGCGCGCGCAATGCGTTCGTCGGGGTGAACGCCGCCGCGGTTTCGCCGGCCCTGCTCGAGAGCGAACTGTTCGGCCACGTGAAGGGCGCCTTCACCGGCGCCGACCGCGATCGGCCCGGACTCCTGCGCAGTGCGGCCGGTGGCACCTTGTTCCTCGACGAAGTGACCGAGATGGACCTCGAGCTGCAGGCGAAGTTCTTGCGCGCGCTCGAGGAGCGCAAGGTCCGGCCGGTCGGCGGCGACCGCGAGTACACGCTGGACGTGCGCATCGTCGCCGCGACCAACCGGGATCCGCGCGCGGCGATCGCCGCCGGGCGCG
>JAEUHV010000359.1 GCA_016794485.1 Planctomycetota bacterium | reverse complement strand
TCTCCAGGCCGGCGAGACCGACCTCCTTGGTGGCGCGCAGCAGGCTCGGCAACGTGACCCCGGCTCCGGCGGTGATCCGGTTGCCGTCGCGCACGATCCGGTTGAGGTTGGTCAGCGACAGCACCGCCCCGCGCACCCCGGTGTCGGCGACGACGACGTTGCTGCCGCCGCCGAGCACGCGCAGCGGCACGTCGAGTTCGCGGCAGGCGGTGATCGCCCGCGCCACGTCCTCTTCGGCCCATGGCTCGAGGAACCAGTCGGCCGGGCCGCCGATGCGCAGGTGCATCATGGGCGCCAGGTCGACGCGTTCGCGCACCGCACCGCGCATGCCCTGCAGGGCGACGCGAAGATCAGAGCCCACCGACGATCCCTCCCACCGCGCGGTCGATGTCGCCGGCACCGAGCAGCAGCACCACGTCGCCCGGACGGCGTTCGCGCAGCACGACATCGACGAGGCCGGCGACCGGTCCGGCCGCGAGTGCCGAACCGCCCGATTGGCGGATCGCCGCGACCAGGTCGTGCGCCGACACCGACGCCTGCATCTCGGCCGATTCGCGCGCGCCGTAGATGTCGGCCACCAGCGCATGGTCGGCGCCGGCGAGCGCTTCGCCGAACTCGGGCAGCAGGCAGAGCGTGCGCTGGAACTGGTGCGGCTGGAACACCGCGAGCAGACGCTGCCCTGGGAAGCGCTTGCGCGCCGCCGACAGCACCGCGCGGATCTCGGCCGGATGGTGTGCGTAGTCGTTGACCAGGGTGCCGCCGTTGCCGCCGATGTGCATCTCGAACCGGCGCCGAACGCCACCGAACGCCGCGAGCCCGCGGCAGGCGCCGTCGAGATCGGCGCCGGCGATGTGGGCCAGACCGAGCGCGAACAGCGCGTTCGTCATGTTGTGGCGGCCCGACAGGGCGAGCTGCACTCGCCCGAGGCGCCGACCGTCCACCACCGGCACGAACGAGAAGCGGCCGAGGTCGTCGCGCACTTCGAGCGCGCGGATGTCGGCGAACAGGCCGGACCCGACGGTGAGGATGCGCACGTCGGTGCGCAGGCTGCTCAGCACCGCGTTCGGCACGCTTTCCTCGAGCAGCACAGCCCCGCCTGGCCGCACGCGCGCGAGGTATCCGGCGAAGGCCTCGATCAGGTCGTCGGTCGAAGGGAAGCAGTCGAAGTGGTCGTGGTCGACGTTGAGGATCGCGGCGCCGTACGGGCGCAGGTTGTGGAAGCTGCGGTTGAACTCGCAGGCTTCGACGACGAATTCCGGGCTGTTGCCCCAGCGGCCGTTGCCGCCGAGTTCGGGCACCTCGCCGCCGATCAGGTGCGACGGTTCGAGGCCGGCACCGCGCAGGGCCGCCACGGTGAGGCCGGTCGTCGTGGTCTTGCCGTGCGTGCCGGCGATCGCCAGCGTTCGACGGCCCTCGCTGAGCCGGCCGACCGCCTCGGCGTACAGCAACGAGGTGAAGCCGCGCCGAACGCATTCCTGCACTTCCGCGTCGGTGGCGGGCACGGCGGCACTGCGCACGACGTATCCGTCCTCGCCGCGCAAGCGGTCGGGCTGGCAGCCGGTCCAGATCTCGACGCCTTCCTGCTGCAACCGGTCGACGACGGCGCCGCCACTCTGGTCGCTGCCGGTGACGCGGCAACCGCTGCCGGCGAGCAGGCGCGCGAGGCCGCTCATCCCGGCACCGCCGACACCCACGAAGTGGAACCGGTTGCTGACGAAACTGGCGCCGAACAGGCCTTGGGCTGGATGGCCCGCCGGACTCGCGGCCCCGGTGCCCGGGGGCAGTTCGTCGATCATGCGCCACCTCCGTCGAGAGCCATGTCGTCGAGGATGCGCTTGCACGCGTCGCCCGGCTGGCAGGTGCGCGCGGCTTCCCCCATCGCCTGCAGCCGGGCGGGATCGGCCAGCAGGCACTGGACCAGTTCCGTGACCGCGTCGACCGAAAGGGCCGGTTCCTCGACGATCACCGCGGCCCCGGCCTTGGCCAGCACCTCGGCGTTGCGCAGCTGCTGCCGGTCGCGATGGTGCGGGTAGGGCACCACCAGGGCCGGCCGACCGACCGCGCACAGTTCGGCGACCGTGGTGCCGCCACCGCGGCAGATCACCAGGTCGGCGGCGGCGAACATGCGGTCCATGTCGAACGCGACCGCGCGCACGTTGGCCACCACGCGGCCGTCGCTCGCGGCGTAGAAGCGGCGCACGGTGTCGTCGCGGCCGAGTCCCGCCAGGTGCAGCACCTGCAACGGACGGTTCAGCCGCACCAGGGCCTGCGGCACGATCTCGTTCAACGAACGCGCCCCCTGGCTGCCGCCGGTCACCAGGACCACCGGCAGGTCGTCGCGCAGGCCGAGGCTTTCGCGCGCCTTCGCCCGCGTCACCGTGCCGAGGCCAGGGCGCAGCGGCGTGCCGGTGACGACCGAGCGCGGCGTCGCCGCGTCCTTGCCGGGCAGGCCGTGGTAGATGCGCTGCGCCAACGGCAGCAGCCAACGATTGGCGCGGCCGGTGACGGCGTTCTGTTCGAGCAGGTAGAGCGGCAGGCCGAGGCTCTTCGCCGCCAGCCCCACCGGGACCGAGGGGCGGCCGCCGGTACTGACGACTGCATCGACGTGGCGTTCCCGCAGCAGGCGGCGCGCGACCGCGGTCGCGCGCAGCAGCCAGAACGGCAAGGTGAAC
>JAEUHV010000356.1 GCA_016794485.1 Planctomycetota bacterium | reverse complement strand
CGGCTCGGTCTCCAGGGCGCCACCCTCGCTGCGGAACATGTGCAGCAGGGTGTCGATCTCTTCGTTGGTGAGGATTTCGTTCACGGGGGCCTCGGGGGAGGTCAGTCCTTCACTGCATGAGCCACTTGTCCCACAGGACCTTGGTGACGCGGGCGACCTTGTTGCTGCCGTTCGCGTGGACCGTCTCGCCCATGGGGAACAAGATGCGGTCCAGCTCGGTGATCATGTCGTTCTCGAGGATGCGCACACCGGCCTCGCTGTTGAGCTCTTCGAAGCTGCGCGTCTTCAGCAGCAGCAGCGAGCGCGACCGCACCTCTTCCCAGTTCTTCTTCAACTCTTCGAACGCGGCCTTCTCGAGGTCCTCGCGCACTTCGTAGACGAACTTGAAGGCGACGCGGACCATGCTCTTGCCGGCCTTGGTGCGCGGATTGAACTCGTGCTGGATGACGTCGGGATGGGTGACGTCGAAGGTCTTGTAGACCTTCACCTCGGCCGGCTTCTCGACGACCTTCGGCGGCACCGCGAACACCACGCCGGCTCCGCCGACGATGGCACCGACGGCGATGAGCACGATCGGGGGCAAGCCCTTCTTCTTCTTGCCCTCTTCGGCCTTGCCGTCGCCTTCCTTCTTCTTCTCTTCGGCCAAGTTAGGTTCCTCCGTTGCCGCCGATCCTCGCCGTCGCCGCTATCGACCACGCCGCGGTCCGCTGTTGAAGTTTCCGGCGCCGGGCGGCGCCGTCCGCTCATTTGCCCGGTGTCGCCGACTCCTTGCTGACGCGCATCCGCTTCTTCATCACGTCCTGGATCATCGCGTTGGGCAGCAACTTGATGATTTCGTTGACCGCGTCCTTGTCCATGAACTCGAAGGTGCGCAGGACCTGGTCCTGGCCCCCGTCGCTCTTCCAGTAGGCCTCGACCAGTTCGGCGGCCTTCTGCGGCTCGAAGTTGGCCATCGTCTGCGCGTTGCGCTTCAACGCCGCGACCTCGTCGTTGCGCACCAGCTTCACCTGCTCCCTGAACTTGTCGATCTTCGCGTCGATCTCGCGCTGCATCTGCTCGAGCTGCACTCGCTCGGTCGCCAGCGCGGCCTGGCGGCGCCCGGTCTCCTCGTGCAGTTCCTTCACCTCGGCCTCGCGCTGGTCGAGCGCGATCTTGCGGCGTTCGATGTCGGCGAGCAGGCCTTGGACCTTCTGCCACATCTCGTTGATCTGCTCCGGCGTGACGCCGGCGGGCATGCCCGAGAAGCGGAACAGGTCGCCCGGCTTGTACTGGCTGCCGGCGTTGTGCAGCGAGTTGTCGAGCGTCTTGAAGTCGCCGTCCGGTGAACGTCCGCCTTTGCCGTCCGGCTTGCCGTGCTCGTCGGTCGCGCCGTGCGCGTCCGGTTTGGCGTGGTCGTCGGTCTTGCCGTGGTCGTCGGCCTTGCCGTGCGCGTCTTCGGCGCCGTGGCCTTCCTCCGGCGCGTCGCCGTGGCCACCGCCATGGCCGCCGCCCTTCTCCTCCTTCTCGGGCTCGACGACCGACTTGCCGACCTTCTTCTCGTTCGGCTTCTTCGGCTTGTTCGGATCCTGGTCGGCGGCCGTGTCGTGCGACGCGTCGGCCGGCTGGTTCTCGCCAGCGGGGCTCGCGTGCGCGTCGACCGGCGCACCGTGTGGATCGGCCGCGTGCTCCCCTTCCTTGCCAGCCTCGCCCTCCTTGCCCTTCTCGGGCGGCGGCGGCGGGAAGAACCCACCCAACACGGGAATGTTGGCGGTGCCTTCGTGGTTGAGACGACCGGTCGCCGCGAGGGCGCCGACCAACGAGCCGGCGAACAACACGAGACCGAGCACGAGTTTGACGACAATTCCCATCATCGGACCTCTCCTTCCTGGTGCACGGCGAGACGCGCCGAGCGCGCCGTCGCCGCGAGTTCGTCGAGTTCAGCCTGTTCCTGCTGCGCGACTTCCTGCCGCCACGCCGCCTTCTTCTGGTCGCGCAGGTTCTGCAGGGTCTTCAGCTCGCGCGCCTTGGTGGCGTAGTCGGCGCGAACGACGTCGAGCCGCTGCTGCGCGTCCTTCCGTTCCTTCTGCAGACGCAATCGGTGGCGCCGCAGGCCGGCGTCGAGCGCCTTGGCGAGCTGGCCCACCGCGTCGGTGCGCACCGACTGCTGTTCGCAGTCGCGCAGGCCCTGTTCGGCCGCCGCGAGTTTCTGGTCGATCGCCGACACCACCGCCATCGCGGACGCGAGCTCGCGCCGCGCCTGGCGTTCGAGTTGTGCCCGCAGCCTGAGCACCGGGGTCAGCCGGAATCGGAACCTTCGCATGCCCGTCGGCTATCGGCCGTGGCATGGGCGGATCCTGAGCCGTTGTCGCGGAAACCGGCAGCTACCCGCCGGCGATCTGCTGCAACCCCTTCTGGGTGTCGGCGACGGAGCGCGTGTCGCTGCCCTGGAACAACAGCGCGTCGATCGCGCCGATGCGCGCGATCGCCTGGTCGAGCAACGGGTCGGCCCCTTTGCGGTAGGCCCCCACCGCCACCAGGTCGCGGTTCTCCTCGTGGTGCGCCATCAGTTCGCGCAGCCGCCGCGCCCGCTTCTGGTGCTCGGGTGTCGTGACCTTCGGCATCAGACGGCTGATCGAGGCCAGCACGTCGATCGCCGGGAACTTGCCGCGCTCCGCGATGCGTCGGCTCAGCACGATGTGGCCGTCGAGGTAGCCGCGCAGTGCGTCGGCGACCGGTTCGTTCATGTCGTCGCCGTCGACCAGCACCGTGAACAGTCCGGTGATCGTGCCGCTGCCGTCGCTACCGAGCCGTTCGACCAGCCGCGGCAACGACGCGAACAGCGACGGCGGGTAGCCGCGCAAGGTCGGCGGCTCGCCGGCGGCGAGACCGACTTCGCGCACCGCCATCGCGTAGCGCGTCACCGAGTCCATCATGAACAGCACGTCGGCGCCCTGCGCGCGGAACGCTTCGGCGATCGTGACCGCGGTCAGCGGGGCCTTCAGCCGCAGCATCGGCGCCATGTCGGACGTGCATGCGACCACCACCGACTTGCGCAGGCCGTCGGGCCCGAGCGCATCGGCGACGAACTCGCCGACTTCGCGGCCGCGTTCGCCGATCAGGGCGATCACGTTCACCTGGCCGGCCTTGCTGCGCGCGATCTGGCCCATCAACGTCGACTTGCCGACGCCGGAGCCGGCGAAGATGCCGACGCGCTGGCCCTTGCCGAGCGTCAGCATGCCGTCGATCGCGGAGACGCCGGTCTCGACCGGCTGGTGGATCGGCGCGCGCTGCAGTGGCGACGGCGCGTCACCGGTGAGCGGCCGCAAGGCGCCCTGGATCGGCGGCCCGTTGTCGAGCGGCCGGCCGAGCGCGTCGACGACGCGACCGAGCAGGCCGGCGCCGATCGGCACGGCGAGCGGACGGTGTTCGTTCTCGACCCGGTCCCAGGGCGCCACGCGGTGTGCGTCGCCGAGTGCCATCACCACGGCGTCGTCACCGTCGAAGCCGACGACCTCGGCGGGGATCGGCAGCTTGCCGGCCTCGGCGTGGATCGTGCAGGTGTCGCCGACGGCGGCGACGAGGCCGCTGACGTGGATCGCGATGCCGCGCAGCGCGCGCACCCGGCCCTCGGCGCGGGGCCGGTTCAGGCCCTTGGCCTGGTCGACCGCGCGCTGCAGGATCGCAGGCAGGGTCACGAACTCGCCTCGCGCCGCACTTCGGCAGCGATGCGCTCGAACACTTCGCGCGGGTCGTAGCGGAGGCGGCCGGCACCGGTCTCGGCGCGCACGCCACCGCGTGGCACGGTCGGGTCGGCCACGAACCGGGCCTGCGCGACTTCCTCCTGGACTTCCGGGCGAGCCTGCAGCGATTGCTGTACCGGGCCGAGGTCCTGTGGGTGCAGCTTGACGACGAGGTCGGTGCGGTCGCTGCCGTGCACACAGTCGCGCAGCACGCGCACCACGGTGTCGGTCGGATCGACGCGGCCCTGGTCGAGCGCCGCACCGACGATCTCGCGCGCCAGCGTGAGGCCGAGTTCGACGGCGAGGGCGGCGACCTGGTCGAGCCGTTGCTGCACTTCGGCCGGAACGCCCGCGATCGTGCGCTGCGCCGCCTTGGCGAGGTCGACCACCGCCTGCACCGCCGCTTGACGCTGCTGCTCGCGCTGCTTCAGGTCGAGCAGGGTCGCGATGCGGGCCGGCAACGGCTCGCCGCCGCCGCCGCGGCGCGCGTGCAGACGAAGCCCCACGAGCGGCTGCGACAGGGGAACGGTGCTGGTCGTGGCCATGGGTTCACACCATCTGTTCGGCGGCGCCGCCGGCCTTGATCTCGCCCTTGTCCATCAGGTCGCGGATCATCTTCAGGATCTCGTTCTGCGCGTTGACGACCTCGCCGAGCGGGGTCGGGCCGAGGTTGTCGCGTTCCTCGCGCACCATGTCGGAAGCCCGCTTGCTGAGGTTGCCGAGGATCGCCTGTTCGACCGGCGGGATCGCCGCCTTGAGCGACACCGCCAGCTGCCGCGAATCGATCGCGGCCAGGATCTTCTGCATCGCCTTCTTGTCGAGCTTCTGGATGTCGTCGAACGTGAACATCTCGTCGCGGATCGCGCCGGCGATGGTCGAATCGGCGGCCTCGATCTTCTCGAGCACGCCCTTCTCGCCACCGCCGAGATTGTTGAGCAGCGACGCAGCCGCCTTGACCCAGGCCTTGGGTTCGCCGCGCAGCGAAGTGAGGCCGAGGTCCTTGACCTTCTTGCGCATGACGTCGAGCACTCGCTGCACGACGTCGGCCGGAGTCCGGTCGAGGGTCGCGACGCGGTGCACGATGTCGGCACGCAGCTCTTCTTCGAGGTGCTTCAGCACCTCACCGCCCTTCTTGCGGTCGAGGTGCGCCAGGAACACCGCCGCGATCTGCGGGTGCTCCTCGGTGATCAGGCTGGCGAGATCGGGCGAGTTCAGCGCTTCGAACATCGCGAACGGACGCTTCGCCAGGATGTCGCTGTTGGCGCGGCGGGCGACATCGGTGCTGCGCTGTTCGCCGAACGCGCGCGACAGCACGTTCTTCATCAAGCCGCCGACGTCGCCCAGCGCCATGCCACCGAGGCGCATGCGATCGGCGGTCGCCTTGAACGCCAGGCGGACGGCTTCACGGTCGATCGCCATCTCCTGCAGCTCCTGCATGGCGCGCGTGACCTTGTCGACGGTGTCGTCGCTGAAGTGGCGCAACACCTTCGCGGCCATGTCCTGGTCGATCGACAGGAGCAGCATCGCGATGGCCTTGTCGACCGGCAGCTTCTTCTGGGTTTCCGCCATGGGCCGCTCCGTCACGCCTTCTGCTCGACGAGCCAGGTTTCCAGCAACTTCGCCAACGCCGCCGGGTCGGTCGCGATCGACCGCTCGATCTCACGGCGCATGATCTTCTGCTGCTCCTCGGGCGGCAGTTCTTCGAGGGGGGTCTCGCCCTTCGCCACCGGCGCCGACGCCGACGCCGACGCCGCCGACACGTTGGCGCCCTTGGCCGATCGCTTGAACAACCCGCGCAGGAACATCACGACCACGAACACGCCGACGATCTGGCCCACGGTGGGCCCCCACTGCAGCGCGACCTCGGCGAAGCCGGGGCCGGTGGCGACGTCCATCTCCGGCGGCGGTGCGAACTCGGCGACCAGCGTGCTGAAGCACTCGGGCTTGTCGCGCGCGGGATCCCAGCCCACGATCGCCTTGACGACGTTCTCCAGGTCCGCGGCCTTGAAGTCCTTGTTCTCGGCGAGCGACTTGTCGTACGCCAGCGCGACCGTCATCCGCTTGATCTCCTGCATCATCTTGCCGGAACGGCGCTCGCCGATCTCGGTGACGAACTCGCGGGTCTTGTCCTCGTTCTTGCTCGAACCGCCGGTCGGATCGCCGTCCTTGTTGGCGCCGGGCTTGGTCTCGTCCTTCTTGGACTTCTCGGATTTCACGATCGCCTCGGTCGGCAGCACCTTCTCGCTGCGCAGCTCCCAGGCCGGATCGAGTTCGATCTGCACGGAAACCGTGGTCTTGCCCGGCCACAGCTGGTCGAGCCGGTCCTGCGCCATGCGAGCCCGTTCCTCGGCCATGCTGCGCTGCAGGGCCAGGAAGTCGGACGAATTGCCGGCGGACTCGCGGTCCGGGTCGTAGCGGTAGCGCTGGTTGCCGGTCGAGCTGGACACCTCGATGTTCTGCTTCGGCACCATCAACTGCGAACTCGCGATCGACGCGGCGACCGTGGCGATGCTCTCGAACGAGGTGCCGGGCCGCAGCCGCAGCACCACGGTCGCGGTCGGCCGCTGTTCGGCGTCGCGATCGCGGAACGCGGTCTTGTGGCGCGGCACGCTGGCCGTCACCGTCGCGGCCTGCACGCCATCGAGGCTCTGCTTGATCGCATTCGCGGCCGCGGTGCGCGATGCGAGGTCGAGCTTCCATTGCTTGGTCGCCGAGTCCTCGATCAGGCTCAGGCCGCCGCCGACGGTCACCGAATCGCCGCCGGAGATGCCCGTCTCGGCGATCGCGCGCTGGGCCTTGCCCTTCTGGCTGCGCTCGACCAGGAACGCACGGCCGTTCTCGTCTTCCTTCCAGGAGACGCCGGCCGTCTGGAGCGCCTGCGTGATGGCGGCGATGTCGTCGCCGGGCTTGGCCGTGTAGACGATCTCGTAGCTGGGCTGTCCGGCGAACCAGACGATCGCGCCGAGTCCGACCAGCGTCGCCGCCAGCACCGCGGACACGACGAGGCGTTGGCCGGCGTCGAGCCGCGACCAGATGCCCTTGACCTGAGACAGAGTGTCGTTGGCGAGATTGCGCATGTCACATCACCGACCGGGACAACTTCTCCCACGCGTCCACCATCTTGTTGCGCACCTCGAGCATCAGGCTCATCGCCGTGTCGCTCTTCTGCGCCGCGATCATCACGTCGTGCAGTTCGACGCCTTCGCCGAGCACCATGCCGCGCACCTTGGCACGCACGTCGTCCTGCAGTCCCTGCACGTTGTCGACGGCGCCGCCCAGGAAGCTCTCGAAGGAAGTCGCGGGCTCCTGTTCCTCGGTTCGCTCCTGCTGCACCTTCGGCGCCTGCATCACCGCGGCGGCTTCCTTCTGCATGGCACGCATCATCTCGCGCTGGTAGCGCGCGACGTCGAAGCCGCCGATTCCTGGTAGGTCGATTCCGGTCATGGTTCAGCCCTCGATCAACGGCTCATGTTGGTGATCGTGTTCTGCAGCATCTGGCGGTAGGTCCGCAGCGCCTGCAGGTTCGCGTCGAAGCTGCGTTCGATGGTCTGCATGTCGACCAGTTCCTGGAACAGGTCGACGTTGCTGCCGAGCACCTGGCCGGTCTCGTCCGCGTCGGGATGGCCGGGCTGGTAGAACACCGGGAACGGCGTCTTGTCCTCCTCGACCCGCGCGACACTGACGCCGGCGGCAGCCTGGCCGCCGCGCGCGTCCTGCAGCAGTTCTTCGAACACGAGCACCTTGCGCCGGTACGGCTCGTCCTTCGCGTTGCCGGTGCGGTGCATGTTGCCGAGGTTGCTGGCCACGACTTCCGAACGCTGCAGCTCGGCGCGCAGGCCGGCGCCGGCGATGTCGAAGCCGCGAAACACTCCCTGCATGGGGTCGGTCATGGGCATCACCTGCCGAGGATGGCCTTGTTGAGGGTGGCGAAGTAGCTGCCGATGCGACGCGTCATCACGTCGTGCAGCAGCGAGGTCTTGCCGAGGATCGCGAGCTCCTCCTGCAACACGACGTTGTTCTGGTCGGGCGGGCCGGAGCGGTCGCGATCGGTCACCGGCTCCACTTGCTCGAACGTTCCACCGCGCGCTTCCGCGTCGCGCAGCAGGTCCTCGAAGC
>JAEUHV010000339.1 GCA_016794485.1 Planctomycetota bacterium | reverse complement strand
CTCACCGTGACACCGCCGGCGTTGACCAGGATGTCGGGGATCACGAACACGCCCTTCTCGTCGAGGACCTTGTCGGCGTTGGCCGTGCACGGGCCGTTGGCACCCTCGGCGATGATCTTCGCCTTGATGTTGCCGACGTTGCGGCTGGTGATGACGTTCTCGGTCGCGGCCGGCACCAGGATGTCGACCGGCAGTTCGAGCAGGTCGCCGTTGCTGATCTTGGCGGCGCCCTCGAAGCCCTCGAGCTTCTTGGTCTTCTGCAGGTGCGCCTTCACCGCGTCGAGGTCGAGCCCCTTCGGGTTGTGGATGCCGCCGAACATGTCGCTGATCGCGACGATCTTCACGCCGAGCGTGGCGAGCTGCATCGCCGAGATCAGGCCGACGTTGCCCGCACCCTGCACCGCCGCGGTGCAGTCCTTGGCGTTCATGCCGAGGTGCTTCAACGCTTCGCGCGTCACCAGCATCACGCCGCGGCCGGTCGCCTCGATGCGACCCAGCGAGCCGCCGAGGCTGACCGGCTTGCCGGTCACGATCGCCGGCAGGTAGCTGCGCTGGTGCATGGAATAGGTGTCCATGAACCACGCCATGACCTGGCCGTCGGTGCCCATGTCGGGGGCCGGCACGTCGCGGTCCGGGCCGAGCAGGTCCATGATGCCCGCCACGTAGCGGCGGGTGATGCGTTCGAGCTCGCCGCGGCTGAGCTTGAACGGGTCGCAGATGACGCCGCCCTTGCCGCCACCGAACGGCACGTTGACGACCGCGCACTTCCACGTCATCCAGGCCGCCAGCGCCCGGACTTCGTCGCGGTTCACGTTCGGCGCGTAACGGATGCCGCCCTTGGCCGGGCCGCGCGACGTGCAGTGCTGCACGCGGTAGCCCTCGAACACCTGCACGGCCCCGTCGTCCATCACCACCGGGATGCTGATGGTGATCTCGCGCTCGCACGACCGCAGGATTGCGATCACGTTCGGCTCGAGGCCGAGTCGGGCCGCGGCGAGGTCGAGCCGGGCCTGCATCGCTTGGAAGGGGTTCTCTTCGGAGGAGACGGGTTGGTTCATGCCGTGAGCGCGCTTGCGGAACGCGGGAGGGCGGGGGAACGTACTGCGGACGATGCGAGCCAGCAACAAGCCGCAGGACCCTGGTGCGCCCGGCTTTCCGGTCGTCGCCGGCGAATTCGGCGCAGTCGTGGCCGGGCTGTGGCACGGTTCGCTCGGTCGCACCGTGCGCTGCGTGCCGACGCGGCGCACCGTGGCGGCCCCGTTCGGCGGCGGTTTCGTGTTCGGCAAGTGGCGGGTCGGGCAGCGGGCGATGGCCGCCGCGGAATGGCACTGGCTGCACGTGCTGCCGATGCTCGGGCTGGCGACACCCCAACCGCTGGCCTTCGTCGGCCGTGGCCGGCGCACCCTGCTGGTGACGGGTGGAGTCGGCGGGCGAGCCCTCGATGCCTGGTGGCGCAAGCTGCAGCCCGAAGGGCGAGGGGGAGCCGTGGCCGAGTATGCGATCGCGCACGTGGCGCCGCGGGTGCGGGCGCTGCACGGCGCCGGTGTCTGCTATCGCGACCTCTACTGGAACCATGTGTTCGCCGCCGACCCGTGCGGGACGGAACCGCCGACGTTCCTCGACGTGGAACGGGTGTTCCGGCCGCGCTGGCGGCTGCGGCGCTGGATCGTGAAGGACCTGGCCGGGTTGCTGGCCTCGGCGCCGGACGATGTGCCGGTGCGGCTGCAGTTGCGGTTCCTGCGCGCCTACCTCGACGCGCCGGTGCGCGGCCACCGGGGGCTGCTGCGGGCCATCGTCGGCAAGGCGGCGCGCATCCGTCGGCACGCGCCACGGTTTGGCTGAACTCGAGTCGGCTGAACTCGACCGGGGAGCGTCGGGCAGTTACTGCGGACGCCGGCGCCGACGAGCTGCGAACGCCACGCCGACGAGCCCCGTGCCGACGAGCAGCAGCGTGCTCGGCTCGGGCACCGGGTTGGCGCCGTCGGTTTCCCCACGCGCATGTTCCGCCGCGTCGACCCTCGGGGCCCCCGTGGTCGACGCATTCGTACTCGAACCTTGCGCCTGGCAAGGGACTAGAACGAACAGGAGGGTGGCGAGGAAGGCGAGTCGCAAGGGCGACCTCTGCAGGTGCGGAGCAACGGGTGTCGAAGCGGAACTTCGGCGAGGACGAGTTCGCCGAGCGAGGTTCGACAGACTACCTCACTACGCAGGGTCCTCAAGCAACCGGATCCGCATTTTTGGCGACCTGGCAACTCCTCGGCCGGCCTTGCACGTTCCTTCACACCGCTCGACCGCAACTGCGATCTTGCGATGCAGCTCCACCGCGTCCTTGTCCTCCGGGGCCGGGTCCGTAGAGTCCGCCGCGCTTGGTCCCTGGACGGCCGCCGGCGCAACACCACGTTGCGCGGGAGGAAAGTCCGGGCTCCCCAGGGCAGGGTGGTGGGTAACGCCCACCGTTCGCAAGAACAGGGACAGTGCCACAGAGATCAAACCGCCGGACGGCCAGCGATGGCGACGGCAAGGGTGAAACGGTGAGGTAAGAGCTCACCGCGGTCCGCGCGAGCGGGCCGGCACGGCAAACCCCACCCGGAGGAAGACCGAATAGGAGGATCGCGCGGCCCGCGCTCAGGTCCTCGGGTAGGTCGTTGGCGACCGTTCGCGAGAACGGTCCTAGAGAAATGGCCGTCACCGCTTCACCGCGGCACCAGAACCCGGCTTACGGGGACCAAGCACTCTCTCGCGCGGGCGGTGGTTCGCGCCCCGGCCGGTCACGGACGGCGTGGGCGGGTGAGTTCGGCGCGGTAGCGCTCGAGGATCACCAGGGCCGCGACGCTGTCGGCGAGTTCCTTGCGCCGTTTTGCGGTGAGGCCGCCCTGCTTCAACCGTTCGTGCGCCTCGTCGGTCGAGTGGCTCTCGTCCATCGCAGCGACCGGGCACGGCAGTGCCGCCTGCAGCTTCGCCAGGAACGCGGCCGTGCGCTGCGCGCGTGCGCCGAGCTGGCCGTCCTGCTGCAGCGGCATGCCGACGACCACCGCCTGCGTATCGCGTTCGCGCACGAGTTCCTGCAGTTGGCGGATCAGGTCGGCTTCGTCGCGCGTGTCGATGCGCGGCAGCGGCACGGCGATGCTGCCGGTCCAGTCGGTCGCGGCGAGCCCGGTGCGGGCGTCGCCGAAGTCGACGGCGAGGATGCGCCGGATCGGGACGGTGGGTGGGTTCACAGCAGGTCGTCGCGCCCGGAACGGCGCAGCTGTTCGACCAACGCCTTGAGGTCGTGGGCCTTGTCGCGCGGGCACACGAGCACGGCGTCGCCGACCGCGACGACGACGAGGCCCTGCACGCCGAACGTCGCCACGGTGCGCGCGCCCTCCGCGTAGACGATGTTGTCGTGGGCTTCGAGGGCGACGTGCGAAGCGCCACCGGCGAGCACCGCGACGTTGCCCGCGTCGTCTGCGGCTTGCACGGCACCGAGGGCCGGGAAGCTGCCGACGTCGTCCCAACGCATCGTTGCCGGCACGACGACCACCTTGTCCGCCTTCTCCATCACCGCGAAGTCGATCGACTTCTTCGGCGCCTGCGCGAACGTGGCCTTCTTCACCGTGCCCTCGGGCTTCTGCAGGGCCGCGACCATCGCTTCGGTCGCCGCGGCGAGATCCTGGTCGGCGCGCGCCATCGCCCGCCGGATCGCCTTCACCTGCCAGACGAAGATGCCGCTGTTCCACAGGAAGTTGCCGGCGGCGAGGAACTGCTCGGCGGTGGCGCGGTCGGGCTTCTCGCGGAAGCGCGCGACGTGGCGCGCGCCGTTGCCGTTCGCGACCGGTGCACCACACTCGACGTAGCCGTAGCCGGTGGCCGGGAACGTCGGCTGGATGCCGAACGTGACCAGCGTCTCGCCGTCCTGCGCCAGCGCGATGCCCTGGCGCATCATCGCCTGGAACGCGTCGGTGTGTTCGATCAGCTGGTCCGACGGCAGCACCAGCATCGTCGCGTC
>JAEUHV010000332.1 GCA_016794485.1 Planctomycetota bacterium | reverse complement strand
CGACAGGCACTTGCCGCCGAACACCTGCGGCTTCAGGTTGCACTCGAGGTTGAACTGCGCGAGTTCGTAGGTGAACTGCGGGTGGTTCAACCGCTTCATCATCGCCTCGGCGCCGTTCCAGGCGCGGCCCACGCGGTCGAGCAGGAACATCTCCTGTTCGGCGCCGATGCGGCGGATGCCGGACTCGAACCTGTCCTCGTCGAGCATGCGCTCGAGGGCGTGCACGTCGGCCAGGATGGCCTTCATGAACGCGCGGAGTTGGTCTTCGGTGAAGCCGCTAGGCAGGTCGTGTCGGCCCATGGGTCGGAAACGGTCGAGGGGGTGCGGGCGGAACCATACCAGGGGCATGCGGCCGATGCGCGGGGTCCGGTCGCAACCTCACCGCCAGGCTCCGCAAACGAAGGCGGCCGCACTCGGCGGCCGCGGCAACGCGAACGGGTCGCCGCGCGCAGCGGCGCGCGGGCTCAGCGGATGAAGCCGTTGAACATGATCTTCTTGTCCTTCACCAGCGGGTGGTTCAGCTCCACCACCAGGTCGCCCTTGAGCAGGCCGGCCGGCGCCTGGTCGGACACCGCCAGCTCGACGACCAGCTTGTTGCCGTCCTTGCGCGACGTCGCGGAGATGAACTCCGAGCCGAGCGTCAGCTTCTCGAACTTGAGGCTCACCGCCTGCAGGTCCTTGCCGTCGTTGGGCTCGAACACGACTTCCTTCTTCAGCGAGGTGCCCTTCCGGATCAGGCCGAGCGTCAGGAACGCGCCGGGCTTGACCTCGAGCGGCCCCTGCACGAACGCGAGCACGCGCACGTTGAACGACGCGCCGCCCTGGACGTCGGTGGTGAACTTCAGCACGCCACCGCCGCCGGTTTCGCCGTCGACCGGGCCGTACTTGCCCTTGATGACCCACGAGACCACCCCGTTGTTCTCGACCTTCTCCCAGGTCGCGGAGAACGCCTTGGCGTCGTCCATGCGGACGATCTTCCAGTCCTTCTGCAGCGGCGACGTCACCGTGACGGTGAACTCGCGGCTCTCGCTCCAGGTCATCTTGTTCAGCTGGACCTCGTTCGGCGAGATCGCGAACAGCTGGGCCCCGTTGGCGTTGAAGTTGAGCTTGAACTGCGGCAGGGCCGGGTCGGACGTGTGCACGTCCAGGTGCGCCTGCTTGGGCCCCGTGATGCCGTTCATGTCGAGGTGCGCTTCGACCTCGCCCTCCTGGCCGGCCTCGATCGTGATCTGCTGCACCTGCTCGATCTGGTCGGGCTGGCCGGGCACCTTGGTGACGCGGGTGAGCCGGTTCGGGTTCGGCTTCGAGGACAGCTCGTAGACACGGCCCCCGACGCGGATCGTGACCTTGGCGCACTGGCAGCTGCCCGACAGGGTGCTCCAGACCACCGCCTTGTCGGTCGGGTTCTTGAACGTGAACACGCCCGTCGCGTCGCCCTGGCCGTAGTAGGTGCCGAGGTCGCGGCTCGTCACCGGGAACCACGAATTGCCACCGGTCCCGGCCTTCGGGGCCACGCCGCCGGGCTGCACGGCCTTCGGCGGCTCGGGCTTCTGGTCCTGGGCAGACGACAGGCCGCAAGCGACGGCAAGGGCGAGGACACCGAAGAAACGATGGTTCGACATGGATCTACCTGGCGGCGGGCGGCGGGAACTCGATGGCGCCGCGCGGAAATGCGGGGCGGGGAGCATATCCATCGGCACACCAAAAAACTCCCACGCAGCAGAACCGGCGGATGCCGGGCCGACGTCGGGCAGATGTCGGGCGGATGTCGGGCACGAGGTTGGCAGCCGGCCGATGGCAGCGCACGATGCGCATCCATGCGCCGTCGCCCGCCGTTGCCCGCTCTCGTCGCCGTGCTCGCTCTCGTGCCCACGGGGGGCTGTTGTTCGCTCGCCCGGCTGTTCTGCGGACCGGACAAGACCCCCTGGGTTTCGGTCGACTTCACGACCCCGGAACGCACGGTGCGCACGCTGCTCGAAGCCCTGCGCCGGGACGACCCGGAGGTGGTCTACGAGTGCCTGTCGCACGGCTTCCGCAGCCAGAAGGGCATCGACAGCGCGACCGCCCAGATCGTCTGGCCGAAGATCCGCGCCGAGGCCCCGGGCCTGCACGTCGCCGGCTACGCCGACGTGCCCACGTCGCAGCGGCTCGGGCCGGATCGGGCGCGGATCGACCTCGACATCGAAGGGCGCGCCCTCGTCGTCGAACTGGTCCGCCAACGCGCCACCCAGGTGCGCTGGCAACGCGCCGGCCAGGCCCCCATGGAGAAGGGTGCCGTGGTGACCGACTTCGCGCCGTTGCTCGACCTCGACGACGACGAGGACGGCCGGCTGCGCGTGCAGATCACGTTCGAAGTGAAGAGCTCCAGCGATCCCGCGGCGATCCTGGGCGACCTCGCCGTGGCCGGACTCGTCGCCGAATGGAAGGTCGACCGGCTCGCGATGGCGACGCCCTGACCGGGCTCGTCAGGCGCCGCCAGGTGCTCCGAGCGCCAACATCTCGGTGATTCGCACGAAACGAAAGCCCTCCTTGCGCAGCGCCAGCACCGCGTCGAGCTTGGCCAGCACCTGCTGGCTCGCGTTCGCGAGCGACCGGTCGAAGTCGTGCAGCAGCACGACCCCACCACCGCTGCCGCGCAACTCGTCCGCCAGTTCGTCGGGCGACTTGTCGACCCCGAGCCGCGCGTCGTAGCCGTCGTGCGTCCACATCACGAGCGGTGTGCCCTGGGCCCGCACGTACGCCAGCGACAGCAGGTTCAACTTGCCGTACGGCGGCCGGAACGGAATGCCGCGCACGTTTTTGCCACTGACGTCGTGCATGCGGCGCCAACCATCGCGGGTGTCGAGCAGCCCGGTCCACGGCCAGCTCCACCAATGGTGCACGTGCCGGTCGCCGTGCGATCCGATCTCGTGGCCGGCCCGCTGCAGTTCCTCGACGATGTCCTCGTTGCCGCGCACGCTCTGCGCCAGCAGGAAGAACGTGCCGGGCACCCCAGCCTCGGCGAGGCGCGCACTGACCAGCGGCGTCAACAGGCGCCCCGGACCGTCGTCGAACGTGATCGCCACGACCTTGTGCCGCTGGCACACCACGGCGTGCTGTCGCTTGCGCGCCTGCAACCACAGGTGCGGCACGAGCCAGTGGCCCATGGCCAGGGCGGCGAGCACGAGGGTGATGGTCAGCAACATGCGCGAACCGACGACGATACCGGCCGGGCCCTCGACCCGAACATGCCGAGGCCCGCCCGGTGGGTCGGTGGACGGCTATCGGCGCGAGCACTCGCCTGGGTCGAGCGCATCGCCGACCGGGTTCAGCGCAGCGACTCGGTGGCCCGCACCACGACCTTGGCACCGCGCGGTACGAGACGGAACACCTCGTCGATGTCGTCCTTGTACATCCGGATGCAGCCGTGCGACGACATCGTGCAGATGGTGTCGGGGTATGGGGTGCCGTGGATGCCGAAGCCCGTGTAGGTGTCGTGCAGCAGCCGGATGAAGTACTCCCCGAGGATGTTCTTCGGGTGGCCGTAGGCATAGACCTGGCCGTCCGGCGCGGTCCAATCGGGCTTCGGCTGCTTCACGTCGACGGTGAACTCGGTGACCGGCGTGCGGTCGTTCTCGCCGTGCCCGATCCAATAGACCCGGATGAGCTGGTCGCCGAGGTAGACCAGCATCGCGAAACTGCGTTTCTCGACCACGACGTGCAGGGGTGCGACCGGGATCTTGATCTTCTGCCCGACCTTGATCGTGTTCGGGTTGTGGATGCGGTTCAGGATCGCCAGCATGCCCTCCTCGACCAGCAGCTTCTCGGCGCGCATCTTCTTGGCGATCTTCGCCAGCGAGTCGCCGCGGGCGATCGTGTAGCTGCGGGCGCCGGTGACGTTGGCGGGATCGCACAGGTGCCGGTCGACACGGATGCGGTGGTGCCGCAGCGCTTCGTCGACGAACGCGCGCGCGGCCTGGTCGGCTTGCAGGATGCGGCCAGCGACCATGCGCTCGAGCAGCTTGGTGCCGGCATCGAGCGCGTCGGCATCGGGCATCGAGTTCACGACCGCGATCGCCTGCTGGGCGACGCCGCGCCCTTCCGGGCTGTGCACGAATGCGTTGTGCGGGCCCAGGGCCGCCAGCAGGGACGGGAAGTCGTCGCCCGGCTTGCCCATCGCGTCGAGCAGGCGCTGCTTGTCGGCCGCACGGCAGGTGGCGACCGCGGCCCATGCATCGCCGATCGCAGCCGGCGTCCGCTCCTTCAGGCGAACGAGCACGTCGTCGAGTCCCGGGGCCGGGGGCCGCGCGGCATTGGCGTCGAGCGGCTCCTGCGGCGGCTGCCCCGCACCGGACGGCGTCGGCGGCGGTGGCAGCACTTCGCCGAGCGGCCGCATCGCTTCATCCGGGCGTCCAGAAGCCGGTGCATCGGTCTTGGTGGCGGCAGACAGCGAGTCGCTGCTGAACCAGCCGGACCACCAGCCGAACACGCCGAGAACCAACGCGAACAAGACGAGACCGCGCATCGCCACCTCCTCGCACCTAGGCTTGGTGCACCGACCAGCGCGATCCTGACCGGGACCGCGCGCGGCCGCACCACCGGCCGCGAGGCGCGGACCGTAACACGACGGCGTGGGAAATCGAGAGGCTCCGCTCCACCGATGCCGTCGACGGAGGCCGGTTGAACCCTTCGGTTCAGGTGGGCGCCCCCCGGAGCATTTGGGTAGCGGCCGACGGCGCCGTTGCCAGCACCGCCTCCGCCTCCCGCCTGGCTCTCAGGGTCGGAGCCCGGAGAATGTTCATCGGTTCAACTTTGTGGCCCGCGTGCAGCTCGAACACCGCAGAGCGAAGCCTCCCGAAAGAATGCGCGGCGAAGTCTAGCGCGGCGCGCCGCGGTCACGTCCAGCGATTCTGCGCGATCGCAGCGAGCACGCGTTCGGCCGCAGCCACCGCAGCGACGCCGTCCTCGCCGCTGACCACCGGGCGTTGTCGGGTCGCCACGCAGCGCAGGAAGTCGGCGAGTTCCTCCTGCAGCGGATTGCCCGCATCGAGCTGCATGTTCTCGACCTGCAGCAAGCCGTCGAACACGAACTTCCACAGATCGCCCATCTGCGCCTTGTCGAGCCGCTCGAGGTCCAGCTTGCCGAAGTCCCAACCGGGCGCCTTCTTCACCACCATGCCTTGCGAGGTCTGGAAGTCGAGGCTGGCGTACCCCTGTTGGCCGAACACGCGCATCTTGCGCAGCGGCTTGAGCGCGACGCGGTTGGCGGTCAAGTGCGCCACCGCGCCATTCTCGAACTTGATGATCGCCGACGCCATGTCCTCGGCCGGGGTGAACACCGCCCCGCCGAACGCCTCGACCGAGCGGATCGGGCTCTTCACCAGCGCCAGCACCAGATCCAGGTCGTGGATCATCAGGTCGAGCACGACACCGATGTCCGTGCTGCGGAAGCTGAACGGCGCCAGCCGGTGTGACTCGATGTAGCGCGCCGACTCGCCGATGCTGGCGATGCCGCGCAGGGCCGGGTTGAAACGTTCGACGTGGCCGACCTGCAGCACGCGGCCGTGCCGCGCGGCGAGGTCGACCAGGGCCTGCCCGTCGGCCGCGGTGCGCGCGATCGGCTTCTCGACCAGCACGTCGACGCCGTGCTCGAGGAACACCGACGCGACTTCGCGGTGCAGCTTCGTCGGCACCACCACCGACACCGCGTCGACCTTGCCGAGCAGTTCGCGGTGGTCGGCGAAAGCGGGCACCTTCCAGGTCGCCGTGGCGTACTGGCGCGCCGCCTCGCTCGGGTCGGCGACGGCGACCAGGTCGCAATCGAGCCCCTGCAGCAGGCGCGCGTGGTGCTTGCCGAGGTGGCCGACACCGACGACGCCGACGCGAGGACGTGGTCCGGAGGTGGCCATCGCGATCAGGCGTCGACCAGCGTGAACTTCAGCTCGGCCTCGGCGACCAGCTTGCCGCCGACCTTGCAGCGGGCGCGCACGTGGCCGACCTGGGGCTTCGCACGGATCGTCTCGACTTCGATGCGCAACTGGTCGCCGGGCTGCACCGCACCGCGCAACTTGACCTTGTCGATGCTCCAGAGCACCGCGAGCTTGCCGGTGTTCTCGAGCTTGCGCAGCAGCAGCACGCCGGCCAGCTGCGCCATCGCTTCGAGCTGCAGGACGCCCGGCATGATCGGCTGCTCGGGCCAGTGTCCCTGGAAGAACGGCTCGTTGATCGTGACGTTCTTGATCGCGACGGCGCGCTGGAAACCGTCGAGTTCGATCACCCGGTCGATCAGCAGGAACGGGTAGCGGTGTGGCAGCAGCTTGAGGATCTGCCGGATGTCGAGGCCGGTGTCGGCCGGCGGCGCCTCGCCGAGTTCCTGCTCGCGCTCGCGCTCCTCGAGGATGCGCTGCACCAGCGCCATGTTGAGGCCGTGCCCCGAACGCGTGGCGATGATGTGCGCATCGAGATCGACGCCGGCGTTGGCGAGGTCGCCGATCAGGTCGAGGATCTTGTGGCGCGCCAGCTCGTCGTCCCAGCGCAGCGTGTTGGCCTGCGGCCCGTTCGGCCCCATCACCAGCGTGTTCTGCGGGTTCGCGCCCTTGCCGAGTCCGGCCGCGCGCAGCGCCTCGACCTCGTGCTCCATCACGAACGTGCGCGCCGGCGCGATCTCGCGTTCGAAGTTGTCCGGCGTCAACTCGAACGCGACCAGCTGCTTCTGTGCCGGGGCCTGGCCGTTCTTCGCGGCGTAGTCGAGGTGGTACTCGATCGTCAGCTTGCCGCTGCCGGGCAGCGCCACGATGCTCGCCGCACCCTCGCGCACGTAGATCGGGTGCTTGACCGAGTAGTGCGCGCGCGGCGCCTTGGTCTCGACCGTGCCGGCCGCCTGCAGCGCCTTGACGAACTCCAGCGACGCGCCGTCCAGCCCGGGCACCTCCTCGCCGTCGATCTCGACCAGCGCATTGTCGACGCCGAGCGAATACAGCGCCGCCAGCAGGTGCTCGCAGGTGTAGACCTCCGCCTTGCCGTCCTGGATGCAGGTGCGCCGCTGCCGCGCCTTCATGTTGGGCCCGTGCGCGCGCACCACCGGATGCTCCTCGATGTCGGTGCGCACGAAACTGACCCCGGTGCCGGCCTCGGCCGGGCGCACCGTGATGCGGATCTCCTTGCCCGAATGCAGCCCGACACCGCGGTACTCGACCGCGGCCTTCAGGGTGCGCTGCAGGCGCGTCTGGACCTTCGGTTCGGCGTTGGCCACCACTCGGCTACTGGCCTCCCGACTTGGCGTTGGGGGTGGCCTTGTCGGCCGGCTTCTCGGTCGGCTTGTCGGCCGCCTTGCCGGTGTCGAGCGGCACCATCAGCACCTTGATCACGTCGGCGGTGATGTCGACCGATTCGGCGGCGTACCACACGCCGCGGCGCTCGAACTCGGCGATGCGCTTCTGCACGCTGCGCGGCGACAACTTGGTGGGATCACCGGCCGGCGGCATCGGTTCGTACTGGCGCAACACGAGGCCGAGCCCCTTCTGCCTGGCGACCTTCTGGATCGCGGTCTCGAGATCTTCGTAGACCACCACCTGGGCCCGCGCGAACTCGAGTTCGAGCTGGTCGCGCAGGATGTCGGCCTGGCCCTTCTGTTCCTGCAGCATGAGTCCGTACTGGAGCTCCTTGATGCGCTTGCCCTCCGAGTCGGCCGCCTCGGCATCGATGGTCGCCTTCAGCTCCTTCAGCGACTTCGACATCTGCGTCAGGCGATCGTCGAAGGTCTTCTGCATGCCTTCGAGGTCGGCCTTGAGCTTCACCCACCGCGGGTAGGTGTCGATCGCCCGGTCGAGGTTGACCACCCCGACCGTCGGCACCTGGTTTTGAACCTGGGGTGCCTTCGCCGCAGCCTCGACGGCGGCCGGCTTCTGGGAATCTTGGGCGGACAGGAACGCCGCGGCGAACGCGGCAAGGGCGACTGGGCGCACGATGGTCATTCGGAGTTCGGCCGGACGGCCAGGACGGCGCACGGTAGCGCCGGCTCCGGCGAAAGGCCAATGCTGCGGCCGTTCGCCCGCCGGGGTCCGCCTAGCCGCCGAGAGCCTGGCGCACGTCGGCGAGCAGCACGTCGGCCCCCTCGAGCCCGACCGCGATGCGCAGCAGCCCGTCGGCGATGCCGGCCTGCGCCCGTTGGGCCGTCGACAACGCCGCATGCGTCGTGAACGCCGGCAACGTCGCCAACGACTCGATCCCGCCGAGGCTCGGGGCCCGGGCGATGCGGGTCAGGCGATCGAACGCCCGGCGCGCGCCGGTCAGGCCGCCCGGCAGTTCGACGGTGACGACGCAGCCACCGCCGCGCATCTGGCGACGCGCCAGCGCGTGGTCGGGATGCTGCGGCAAGCCCGGGTAGCTGACGGCGACGAGCCGGCCGTGGTGCACGTCGTCGAGCAGTCCCTGCGCCAACGCCAGCGCCGCGTCCTGCTGCGCCTGCACCCGCAGCGCGAGCGTCGGCCACGACCGCAGCAGCAGCCAGGCCGGGTCGGGTGCCAGCGTGCCGCCGGTGCGCCGCCGCCACGCCTCGATCGGGCCGAGCAGTTCGTGCCTGCCGGCGACCACGCCGGCGAGCACGTCGCTGTGGCCGCCGTAGAACTTCGTCGCCGAATGCGCCACGAGGTCGACCCCGAGCGCGAGCGCGTTCTGGATCGGCGGCGGAGCGAAGGTGCCGTCGAACAGTGTCAGCGCTCCGGCCGCACGCGCCAGCGTCGCGACCGCGCGCACGTCGACCAGCCGCAGGGTCGGATTGATCGGCGACTCGAACACCACGATCTTCGCCGGCCGCTGCAGCGCCGTGCGCAGGCCCTCGAGGTCGAGCGCCGAGAATCGGTCGACCTGCACGCCGAAGCGGACCAGGTCCGTGGTCGCGAACGCCGACGTGCCGCCGTAGATCTCCTCGGCGACCAGGACCCGGTCGCCGCTGCGCAGCAAGGCCCCGAGGGCGCCGCTGATCGCCGCCATGCCGCTCGCGAACGCGACCGCCCCGTCGGCGCCTTCGTGCGCGGCGACGAGGCTCTCGAAGGCGCGGCCGTTCTGGTGGCCGACCCGCTGGTAGAACTCGCCCGGACGTTCGCCGGCCCCCATCGCCCGCAGCGTCTCGGCGTCCGGCTGTCCGGCCGTGGTGCTGCGCACCAGCGGCGGCGACAACGGACCCAGCAACGGGCCGTGTGGATGCGGGACGCCATACAGCGGTTCGCTCATGCCGCGATCTTGCCCCGAGCGGCCGTGCCCGGGAAGCTCGCGGCATGCGCCCGTCCCGGATCGTGCTCGCCGCCGAAGTGCACGCGGCGTTGTTGGCCGCCAACGGTGCTCCGGACGCCCACGAACCAGTGGCCATGCTCGGCGGCCACCAACGCGGCGACACGGCGCACGTCGCGGCCTGTCCCGTGCTGCCGAACGTCGCCGTGCACGCCGATCGCTTCGCCGTGGAACCCGCGGCGTTCGCGGCGGCCGAAGCCAGCCTGCGGGCTTGCGGCCTCACCTGGCTCGGGTTCGCGCACGGCCATCGCGGCGGCAGTGCCGCCCCGTCCTGCGCCGATCGGGCGCTGCTTTGGCGCGACTGCGTGCAGGTGGTGGTCGGCGCCGAAGGCGTGCGCGCGTTCTGGTTCGCCGGCGAGGCGTGCTTGCCGCTGCCGATCCAGGTCTCGGCGGTGCCCGCATGATCGTCGGCATCG
>JAEUHV010000318.1 GCA_016794485.1 Planctomycetota bacterium | reverse complement strand
TCCTGTACGAAGTGATCGCGTTGCCGTCGCTGTGGTCGATCGTGGTGAACTGGGGCGTGCGGCCGGGCTTCGGCATCGACTTCGCCGGGGCCGCGCCGGCGGCGGCCGGGCAGGGGCCCGTGGGCCAGGGGAACGTGGCCTGGCTGCCGATGACGATCGACCTCAACGACCAGCCCGCACTGCTGGCGTGCCTGTTCGTCGTTCCCCCGCACGGCGCCTTGGCGGGAGCCGCGGGCGTGGTCGCACTGGTCGGCCGCCATCCCACCAACCCGCGTCGGCAGGTGCACGTGCAACTGCTGGCGAGCCGGCGAAGGCTGCCGCGGTGAGCCCGTCGGCGTAGCATCGGGCGCGGTGCAAGCAATGAACATGGTGCCACGGGTGCTCGCAGCGGTCCTGTCGTGCGCGCTCGCGTCGTCGGCGCAGGGCGGATACCTCGTGGTCGCGCTCGACCTGCCGGCGGCCGATGCGGCCTGCGCGGGGTTCCGGACGGCGGTCGAGGCGGTGCGCACGTTCCACAAGGCGGATCTGTTCGAATGGGACGGCCGGGACTTCGAGCGCCTCGCCGGGGCGTGCCGCGAGCGGCAGCCGGCGAACGTGTTGTTCGTGCTGCGTCCCGCGAGCCTCGACCTCGTGCTGCACCGCCGCATCCTGCTGCAGGCGGCGAAGGTCGACGCCGACCCGTGCGTCGACTTCGCGTTCGGCTACCTGACTGCCGAGTCCGGCGACGATTGCGTGGCGCTGTGGCGGCGCATCGAGGGTCTGCACCGCAAGGGCACGTTGTCTGGCCTGTGGTGGCAGGCGTCGGTGTGCAGTGCGGACAAGTCGTTCCGCTACCCGGCCGGTGCCGCGTCGATCCAGTCCGCGGCGGGGTTCCAGGACCCGCACCACTACTTCGCCAATCGCGACCCGGGGCGCATGCGGGCGGTCGAAGCGGCGCTGGACGAACTCGGCGAGGCCCAGGTCGCCGAGTTCACCGGCTGCGGCGACCCGCAGGGCATCTGGTTGTTCGACGACGACCGCAACAAGGAGCGCGACAAGCACTGGGACTACGCGCCGGACAAGGTCGGGCACGATCCGGACGGCGCGATGCCGCGCTTGCTCGCGAGCCGGTTCCGGTCGCTGCCGTTGGCGGCGCCGATCGTGTGGAGCGGAACCTGCCACTCGGGGGCGGTCGAGCGGGTGTTCGTCGAAGGCGACATCGTGGCGACGTTCGGCCGCACGACGCGTGCGACGGTGCACCGGCTCGCGGTCGCGGACAGCCTCGCGTTGGCGTGGCTGCACGCGGGAGCGGCGGCGTTGCTGGTGCCGCTCGGCGCCAACCACGGCCTCGCGGTTTCGAACGAGACGGACTTCGCGCTCGAGCACGGCGCGAGCCTCGGCGAGGTGCTGAAGGCGACGTGGGACGACGTGTTCCTCGCCGCGGGCGGCGAGCTGGAGCTCGACCTGCCGGTCGAGGGCGAGCCGCATCGTCACGGCGAGAAGGTCATGCAGGGCGGTGGTGCGAACCGGATCCTGATCGGCGACCCGGCGCTGCGTCCGTTCCGTGCGGTGCCGCATCCGCGCGAGACGACAAACGCCGAAAGCCTGGATGGCGGCCTGCGCGTCACGGTGGCGCGCGCCGACGGTTTCGTCGCGCGCGGCTGGGACATGTACGGCGATTCGCGGCCGAACGACTGGCGGGTCGCGGCGCGGGTGGACGTGTCGAAGCTCGGCGTCGAGGGCGTGTCCTTCACGGCCGAGGTCGCGGCGACGGGTGTCGACGGCAGGTCGCTGCCGTACACGGTCACGCGCTGCGTCGTCGAGCAATGGCACGGCAAGCGATTGCTGCACCTGCAGGCGAACGGCCGTCGTGCCCAGGTCGAGAACCAGGCGGTCACCGCGGTGTTCACGGTGCGGCGCAGCTGATCGGGCGCGGCGTCAGGCCGGCGTCGACCAGTCGATCCACGGGCACGGGAACCGCGTGCCGGCGGGGAACTGCAGGCCGAACTCGGCGGCGAGCAAGTGCAGCAGTTCGTCCTGGTCGCGCAGGATCCGCGTGTCGCCGATCCCGTCCGGTCCGCGGTGGGTGAGTTCGCGGTTCAGCAGCGTGACGCGGCCGGTCGCGGTCGCCCGTGCCGCCATCAGCCGGTTCCGGAAGTGCGACTGCGGGTGCGCCGAGGTGAACCAGTTCGCCACCTCGCGGTCGATCGGCGGCATCGGCTCGAGCGTGAACTCGCACACGTCCTGCCATTCGCCGGCGAGCTGGACCTGGTGGAACACGCGCGCGTCCGGCGAACGGCGGTCGCCCGAGGCCCAGGCACCGTGGCGGATCAACCGGCGCGGCTCGTGCGGGGTGGCCTGTGGCGTCTCGACGTCGAGGCGCAGCGGCGCCGTCGGCGACAAGGCGCCGACGCCGACGTCGCACAGCCAGCGTTCGCCGTCGAGCCCGACCAGCACGAACACGTGCGTGCGTGGCGGCGTGAAGTCGCGCGGCCGCTGCACCCGGACCCGGGCGCTGAGCGGGGTCGCGTCGTAGCCGAGCGCTTGCAGCACCGCGAGCAACAGCGTGTTCTGTTCGAAGCAGTAGCCGCCGCGGCGGGCGTGCACGAGCTTGCGTTCGATCGCCGCGAGCTCGAGGTCGATGCCGCGCCCGAGCAGCACGTCGAGGTTCTCGAACGGGATCGCCTGCACGTGCGCGAGCACGAGGGCGCGCAGTGTCGCGAGCGTCGGGGCGCGGTCGCCGGCGTGGCCGATGCGGGCGAAGTAGGCGTCGAGATCGAGGTCGTGCTGCACGAGTTCAGGATCACATCATGCCGAACACGACCTGGATCAGATTGCCGATCGGGGCCGCTTCGCGCGCGTCTTCGAGCGCGCGCGAGACCTGCGTCATGATGCGGCGGAAGCGCACGCCGAGGTCCTTGTCGTTGATCAGCACGCCGAGCAGGCCGTCGTTGCGCGTCAGCCGGTCGGTGACGTCGCGCAGGTTCGCCAGCGTCGACTTGATGTCCGCGGCGGTCTGCGGATCGCTGGTCAGGGCGCCCAGCGCCCCGGCTTCCGGGTTGGTCAGGTTGGCGAGCAGCGTGTCGAGGTTGCCGACGACGTTGGTGAACTTGCGCGCCAGCTCGTCGTTGCGCAGCAGGCGGCCGACGATGCCTTCGCCCTTGTGCGCGTCGGCGACGATCGCGTCGATGTTGCGCAGGATGCCCTGCAGGTTCGCTGCCGCGTCCTTGTCGTTGAGCAGCACGCCGAGCACGCCGCCGGTGCCGGTGTCGATCTTGTCGCTGATCGAGTTCAGGTGGGCGAGGAACTGCTGCACGTTCTCTCGGGTCTTGCCGTTCATCACCAGGTCGCCGAGCGCCCCCTCGCCGTCGGCGATCTGTCGCAGGATCTTCGCCAGGTCGGTGGCGGCGTCCTGCAACTGGTCGTGCAGGTTCGTGGTCTGCGTCAGCTGGCCGATCGTCGAGTCGGGCGAGTTCAGGTTGCGCATGAACTTGCGCGCTTCGTCGAGGGTGTCGTAGGCGGCCTGGCCGAGCTTGCCCTCGCCCTTGGCGATGTTGCCGATGGCCTCGAACGCGCCGGCCTCGACCTCGCCGATCCAGGCGGTGGTCGCGGGCAGAGCCGGACCGGTGCGGCCCGGATCGATGTAGATCTGCTTGCCGCCGAGCACGCCGGCGTCGCGCACCAGGATCTTGTAGTCCTGCTTCAGCGGGATCGGCTCGCGCAGCAGCAGCGTCATCGACACCGGCGCGTCGGAACGCTCGAAGTCGATGTCGATCGCGCCGACCTTGCCGATCTTCTTGCCGAGCACCATGACGTTGGTGCCGACCTCGCAGCTGCCGGCCTGCGCGAACGCGACCTGCAGCCGCGCGTTGTCGACGGCGAGGTCGGTCAGGTTGACGGTCGCCCAGAGCAGGAACCCGAGCGAGCCGAAGAACACGAGGCCGAGCAGGGTGTCGCGGCGGATGCGGTCCATGGGTTTCTCCGTTCAGTCGGCGCCGCCGCCGAGGAAGGCGCGGGCCAGGGGGTGGTCGCTGTGCACCATCTCGTCGACGGTGCCCTGCACGGCGAGCTTGCCGTTCTCGAGGATGCCGATGCGGTCGCCGCACTGCGTGGCGCAGGCGCGGGAGTGGGTGACGATCAGGCCGGTCACGCCGAGGTCGTCGCGCACCTGCGCGATGAGTTCGTGGATCTGGTGGCTGATGATCGGGTCGAGGCCGGCGTTCGGCTCGTCGTACAGCACGTACTCGGGGTTGGTGACGAGGGCCCGGGCGAGGCCGGCGCGCAGCTTCATGCCGCCGGAGATGCTGGGCGGGTACTGCGCCGCGGCGTGGTCGAGCTTGACGAGCCGCAGCACCTGCATGACGCGGTCGTCGACCTCGCTGTTCTTCAACCGGGCGTGCTCGCGCAGCGGCAGCGCGACGTTGTCGGCGACGGTGAGCCAGTTGATCAGGGCCCCGTTCTGGAACAGGTAGCCCATGCGCTTGCGCAGGGCCATCAGCTGCGACCGGTCCATCGTCGACACTTCCTGGCCGTCGACCTGCACGGAACCACGGTCGGGCTTCAGGATGCCGATGATGTGCCGCAGCGTGACGCTCTTGCCGCTGCCCGACGGGCCCATCAGCACGAAGTTCATGCCCTTGCCGACCGACAGCGTCATGCCGTCGAGGATCTGGCGGCTGCCGAGCCGCTTGTGCAGGTCGCGCAGTTCGATCATCCGGCGAGGAAGTAGAAGAACCAGGTGACGACGAAACCGAGCACGATGATGAGGATGACCGAGTTGCGCACCGCGGTCTGCACGGCGAGGCCGACGCCGAGCGCCCCGCCGCTGGCGCGCAGGCCGGCCGCACAGCTGACCGTCGCGATTGCGGTGCCGAAGATGACCGACTTCAGCAGGCCGACGTAGACCTCCTTCGGCAGCAGCATGCCGGACGAGGTGAGCGCCTCCTTGGCGCTCGCCCAGTAGAGCGGGCCGGTGACGCCGAGGTTGTGTTCGGCGATGACGCTGCCGCCGTAGATGCCGATCAGGTTCGACAGCACGGTGAGGATCGGGCACATCACCGCCAGCGCGACGACGCGCGGCAGCACCAGGTAGTCGACCGGGTCGACCGACATGACCTCGAGGGCCGCGACCTCGTCGCTGACCTGCATCGTGCCGAGTTCGGCGGCGATCGAACTGCCGACCGTGGCGGCGAGGATCACGCCGGTGATGAACGGGCCCATCTCGCGGCACATCGACAGCGCAGTGATCGTGCCGAGCACCGCGGTGTCGCCGAACCGACGCAGTTCGATGCCGGTCTGCATCGCCAGGATCGCGCCGGCGAACGCCGCGACGACCAGCGTCACCGGCAGCGAGCGCACTCCGGCATTGAAGGCGGTGTCGAGGCAGAAGCGGATGCGGCGGCGCAGGCGCGGCAGGTAGGCCAGCGTGCGCAGCAGCAGGTCACAGACGTAGCCGGCGCCGTCGGCGCGGGTCACGACGAACTTGCCGATGTGGGCGAACGGGTTCATCGTGGCGGGGTCTCGGTCGGCGCAGCATCGCCGCTGGCCACGGTGATCGGCAAGAACTGGAACAGTCGGACCACCGCCTTGCCGGTGTGGTCGCGTTCGTAGTTGAACAGGAACGGCACGCTCGCGGTCGTCTCGCCCTGCCGTTCGCGCGCGGTGAAGCCGCGGCCGAGCACGTCGACGGCGCGGTCGTCGCGGGCCCGCTGCACGGAGCGGGCGAGCTCCCAGATCCAGCCGTAGGCCTCCTGCACGCCGTAGGCGTTGCCGTCGCGCCAGGGCCACGGCGACAGCAGGCTCCACTCGCCGCCGACGTGGGCGCCGTTCGCGTCGCGCTTCTGCGTGCGGTGCCACAGCGGCCACAGCTTGACGAAGCTCTCGCGTTCGCCCGAGTCCTGTTCCTGCACGACGCGCCAGAAGAACGGCAGCACCCACTGCTGTTCGGTGTGCCCGTCCGGGTCGTCGTACTCACGCCACCAGATCAGCGGCCACAAGGCGGTCCAGGCGCGCTGGTCGTCGCTGTGGACCCGGCTGAACAACGGCCACAGCCACCACTGGGTGATGTTGTCCTCGGCGCGGTTCCAGTAGTAGCGGAAGAACGGCCACAGCAAGGTGAGCGAGAAGAAGTGGTCCTGCTTGCTGGTCGCCTGGAAGAACGGCCACAGCACGGTCCAGCCATGCACGTTCTCGCCACTGCGCCAGCCGCACAGCGGCCACAGCCAGACGCTGTCGACCGGCCCGCTCTCGGTGTCGATTCCCTCGGTGCTCCAGGCGACGAACGGCCACGCGACGAAGCGGCGGTCGTGCCGGCCGGGCTCGACGTCGTGGCCGTAGAACGGCAGCACGCGGAACCAGCGATGGCCGTTCTCGGCGCAGGCGCTCCAGCCGATCAAGGGCCACAGGGCAAGGTGGTGGCGATGGCCGCCCTTGTCGACGCTGCACCACAGCGGGAACAGGAAGGTTCGGAAGCGGTCGTAGGTGAGGAACTGCGGGATGTCGCCGAAGAACGGCAGGATCGCGAAGTAGTCCTCGCGGCCGTCGGCCGAGCTGCCGCCCCACACGAACGGGAACAGCAGGTACCAGTCGGTGTCGCGCGTGCCCTCGTCGTTCGGGCGGCTGCGCCAGCTCCACAACGGGAACAGCCGGCTCGAGGTCTCCTCGGGGTAGACGCGGTGGCGCCCGAACGGCCACAGGAACTGGTGCTCGACGGCTTCGAGCTGCGGTTCGGTGACGCGGCGGTAGAGCGGCCGGACGCGGAAGTCGTCACCGCCGTCGACGGTGCGTTCGTAGTGCAGGATCGGCCACGCGGCGTCCCACTCGAGCACGTTGCCGTCGGCGTCGAGGCGGTGGAACCAGACCGGGGTCAGGTTGAGCTCGCGCGGCATCCAGGCGCAACCCGTCGCGAAGAGGGCGAGGCAGGCGAGGGGAAGGCGACGCGCCATGCGATGGGTGGGCAGGATAGCGAGCGGGCCGGCGTGTTCGAAGGAACGTTCGCGCCCGGCGCGGAAAAGGGCGCCACAGCGCAGTCGTCGCTGGCTTGCTGCGCGTCCTTCGTCGCGCGTGGGTGCTCCTGTATACCGTGCGCATGGTCCGCACCATGTCCGGCGTCCAGCCGACCGGCAACCTGCACATCGGCAACTACCTCGGGGCCCTCGTCAACTGGGTCGAACTGCAGAAGAACTACGAGGCGTTCTTCTGTGTCGTCGACCTGCACGCGTTGACCCAGCGTCCCGATCCGGCGGTGCTGCAGCGGGCCGTGCGCGAGGTCTCGATCGGCATCCTGGCCAGCGGTGTCGATCCGGAGAAGGCGACCCTGTTCGTGCAGTCGGAGGTGCCGCAGCACGCCGAACTGGCGTGGGTGATGACGTGCATGACCCCGCTCGGCGACCTGAACCGCATGACGCAGTTCAAGGACAAGAGCACGCAACAGCCGGACAACATCAACGCCGGCCTGTTCACCTACCCGATCCTGCAGACGGCCGACATCGTGCTGTACCGCGCCGAAGCAGTGCCGGTCGGCGACGACCAGGACCAGCACCTGGAACTCGCGCGCGAGACGGTGCGCCGGTTCAACTTCGTCTACGGCGAGACCTTCCCGGAGCCGAAGACCGTGCGCAGCCAGGCGCCGCGGGTGGTCGGTCTCGACGGCGAGGCCAAGATGTCGAAGTCGAAGGGCAACGAAGTCGGACTGTTCGAGACCGCCGACGAGACGATGCAGAAGTTGCGCGGCGCCAAGACCGACCCGGCGCGGCTGCGCAAGTCGGACAAGGGCAACCCCGACGTCTGCAACATGTTCGCGTGGCACGGCTTCTTCACGCCGCAGGCGCAGCGCGACGAGATCGCGGCCGGCTGCCGTTCGGCGCAGCTCGGCTGTGTCGACTGCAAGCGGATGCTCGCGGCGAACCTGGAGGCCGTGAAGGGGCCGATCCGCGAACGCGGCAACGAGCTGCGCAACAACCCCGGCCGGCTCGACGACATCCTGGCGGCCGGCGCGGCCAAGGCCCGGGTGGCGGCCGAGGCGACCATGGAACTCGTGCGCGACCGCATCGGCCTGCGCAAGCGCCGGTGATCCCGGCAAAACGGAGCGAACGATGGTGCATCAGGCTTGCGTGCTTCTCGGTCTGGCGGTCGTCGTCGCGGCGTGCGCGTCCACGCCGGCGACGCCGGAACAGGTGCGACTCGCCGAGCGGCGGTTGCTGGGACCCTTCCTGGTCGCGCGTGAGGTCGGTTGCGGCGAACTGCTGGTCGAGCTGACCGGCAACTTCCACCCGCACGTCGGCCAACCGGCCACCGACAAGGCGCACCACTCCGTCGTGCGCGAGCAGAAGGACGGGTTCGTCGAGACGGTCTGGACCAACCGGACGGGCCAGCTCGAACATGCGTTCACGGTGACGATCGGCGAGACCCCGCAGTTCGCGGAGAGCGGCGCCTTCGTGGCCGGCAAGCAGACGCGCTTCCGGGTGGTCAACCAGGTCCGGTTGCGGGTCTACGAAGGGCGCCGTGAACTGACTTTGAACGCGGCCGCTGGCGGCGGGTTCGTGTTGGTTCGCGATGCCGGCGTGGGGCCGAAGGAAGTGGCCTCGTTCGCCATCACCGACGGTGTTCTGAAGACCCCATGAACAGCCGTCGGTGGGTGGCGTGGAGCGCGACGCTGGCCGTGGCCTTGCAGGCCTGCAACAACGGGCCGCGACGGCGTGACGATGCGGTCGATCCGTCGGTCTACTCGAGCCAGGAGCCGGCTACGCAAGCGCTGTTCCAGCAGGCGCGCGACCATCTCGCCGCCGGAGACGTGGCCCGCGGCATCGAAGTGCTTCGGCGAGTCGTTGCCCAGGCGCCGAACTTCGTGCGCGCCCACATCGCGTGGCAGGACGCCGCGAAGCGTGCCGGCGGCCAGGAACTGCAGGCCATGGTGGACCACTACGCGGCGCTGTCCGCCAGCGGCTCGGTGGTGGCCGGCTACATGAAGGCGCGTCTCGCCGAAACTCCGTACGCGCAACGCAACGCGCTCGAGGAGCTGTTGCGGCAGGACCCTTCCTTCGCCTGGGCGCACTTGTCGCTCGCACGAGTGACCCGGCGCCAGGGCCGCTTCGTACCGGCGCTCGAGGCCTACGAAGCGGCCTTGGTGCACGATCCGTCGTTGCACGAGGCCCGCCACGAAAGGGCCCAGGTGCTGGCCGAACTCGGGCGCGATGCCGAGGCGGCAATCGACTACCGCGCCTACCTCGCCGTGCAGCCGGACGACACCACTGCGTTGCGCGACTTCGTGACGCTGCTGCTGTACCGGCTCGGCCGGATCGACGAAGCGATCGAACTGCTCGCGCGTCTCGAGGGGCGGCTGCCCGGCGACCTGTCGGTGCGCATGGACCGCGCGGCTGCGTTGTGGCGCGCCAAGCGGCTCGAGGAGTCGGTCGGCGCCTATCTCTCGGTTCTTGCCGAAGCGCCCGACTCGGTGCGGGCTGCCTACAACATCGGCCTGATCTACTACGAAACGGCTGCCACGGACTTGCCGGCGCAACGGGTGTACTGGCCGCGCGCACGGGCGGCGTTCCGGTGGTTCCTCGACAACGGCGCGGGCGGAGACGGTCACGACCAGTTCGAGCGCACGCTCGGCGTGCCGTTCCGCATGGAGCGAATCGCCGAGTTGCTCGGTCCCGAGCCGCTGCGCGCGGTGCGGCTCGACGATATGCGCTGGCCGGCGAAGTCCTGACGCAGGTCAGTCGGCGGGCACACGCAGTGCAGCGGCGCGGGCGATCGCCTCGACTCCATACGCGGCCAGTTGCGGCGACAGCCGAGCCCAATCGGCGCGAACCAACGCGTCGTCGCGGCGGCCGGCGGGGCGCAACTGC
>JAEUHV010000265.1 GCA_016794485.1 Planctomycetota bacterium | reverse complement strand
CCTTCGATGAGTTCGGCCTTCTTCACGTCCGGCATCGCGGCGTAGCGGCGTTCGAACTCGTCGCGCGTCAGCCGATCACCGGCGCACAACACGGGAACCCGAGGAGACGACGTCATGAGGGAAGCCATGCCCTCTAGTGGCATGGCGGGGGCAGAGGCTACCCGGAATCCAGGAACGGCCAACCGCGTGCCACGCGGGTGCCCGATTCCGGATGACGTGCCCATGCACCCCTTCGCCGCGATCGCGCTCGACTTCGTGTTCGCGTTCGCGCTGCTGTGCAGCCTGTACGTGGCGCTCGCATGGGGCGAACTGTGTGGCGTCCGTCCGGGCGGTGACAAGTCGGGGCTCGGCGGGTTCGCCTTCGTGGCGCTGTTCGCACTGGCGCGCGGCGTTGCCTTGGCTCTCGGGATGCTGGTGGTGGCGCGCGACGGCGAACTCGTGTGGCTGTGGCTCGGACACGCCGCGATCGGCCTGCTGGCGTGGCGCGTGTTCGAAGCGCAGGTGGCCCGGCTGCAGCGGGACCGTTGGGCCGTGACCCTGGTCGGCCTGTTCGTCGCGGCGGTGCTGCCGGTGCCGGCGTTCACGCTGGTACTGGTGCGCGGCAACGACCGCTGGCTCGTCGGCGGCGCTGCGACGATGCAGCTCGTCGCCGCCGCGGTGGCCGTGTTGCACGCGGTGTGCTTCTGGCAGCGCCGGCGTGGCATGCTGCGCGTGCGTCGCGCATGAACTTCGCCCTGGTGATCGGAGCGGGCGTCGCCACGGTCTACGTGGCGTTCGCGATCCACGTGATCCGTTGCGACCGCACGCCGCACCGCGGCGGATGGATCAGCCTGAACGGCCTGCTGTCGTTGTTGGTCACGCTTCCCGTCGCATGGCTCAGCGAGAAGTGCGGTCGTCGCCTCGACCACCGCAAGAACCTCGACATGCTGGTCGGCGTTCTCGGCACCGCGCTGTTGCTGGCCGCGGTCGCAGCGGCGTTGGCGTTGCCGTTCTCGCACGCCTGAGTCGTTCAGCGCAGCAGCTGCGCCAGCACGGAGTGCACCCCGAGCCGCAGGTCCGCGTCGTCCGTCGCCAGCAACGGATCGAGGCGCGCCAGCAGGTCGATGCCCAGCGGTCCCGGCAGGCGCACGGACGCATCGAGGCCGCTGCACACCTGGACCACGTCGCGTGCTGCGGCAAGGCGGACGGCCTCGTCCTGGTCGGCGAGCAGTTCGTGCAGCATTCGCAACGGTCGGCGAGGTTCTCCGGACGCCCGCCAGGCCACCATCGCAGCGCGACGCTTCAGTTCGGGCGACGGGGTGCGGGTCGCGAACCGCAGCACGGCATCGCTCGCCCAGGCGGCCTGCCGACCGAACGCCTCGAGGGTCGTCAAGGCCGCGATCTGGACGTCGGGCAGGGGATCGTCGAGCGCCACCAGCAGGAACGGCACGATGTGCAGCACCCGCGCGGCGGTGCCCGAAGGCAGCGTGGGGGCCGTTGCGTGCGCGCGTGCGGACCAAGGACCGTCGAGTCCCCAGCGGATCAGGAACATGTTGCGCGCGGCGATGCGTCGTTCGGCATCGGTGCCCCGCACGAGCTGCACGAGCCACGCGTCGAGTGGTCGTTCGGCGAAGTGGCGTGGTCCGAGGTCGGTCGACGCCACCGATGGCGACGCAGTGGCGAACAGTTGCCACAGGACGACGACGCACGCGGTGAGCACGGCGCCGCCGGTGAAGCCCGTCACGTAGACGAACCGCAGGGACGACATCGGAATCCTCGTTCGCGCCAGAGGGAGCGCGATGGGGTCTGCAACGCGACGCAGTCGCGTACGGTTCACTTGCCGAGGGTGTCGAGTTCGGCCTGTACGCGGGCATCGCCCGGCCGCAGTGCCGCGGCGCGCTGCAGCGCGGTCCGCGCCGCTGCCTTGTCGCCGAGCCGCGCCCGCACCCGGCCGAGGTTGAACCACGGGCCGAAGTAGTCGGGGTCGAGCGCCACCGCGCGTTCGTAGTGCGTCGCCGCGTCGGCCAAGCGTCCGAGCTGGAAGTGCGCAGTGCCGAGGTTGGCGTGCACGATCGGTGCGTTCGGCAGGGTGCGCAACGCCTGCTCGAAATGGGCGAGCGCCGCTTCGCCGCGTCCCTCGCGGCCGAGCAGGGCGCCGAGTTGCAGGTGGACCAGGCCGCGCTCGGGATCGAGCCGGAGTGCCGCCTCGTATTCGCGGCGCGCCTCGTCGGGACGGTTCCTCGCCTCGGCCAGCATGCCGGCCTCGAGCGCGCAGTCGGCGGCCCCCGGCGAGATCGACCGGGCCCGTTCGATCGCCTTCTGCGCCGAAGCGAAGTCGCCGCGTTCGCGCGCGAGCCTGGCCTGATGCAGCAACACGTTCCATGCGTCGGGCACCTTCTCCAATTGTCGCGCGACGTCGGCGGTCTCGAGGGCCTTCGCCGCGGCGGCGTCGGCGACCGTCACCGCGAGCGTCAGCGTCGCCATTTCGTCGGCCGAGGCCTGGCCGAAGCGAACGCGCTGCGGCGGCCGCGACGGGTTGTTCGGGTTGTGCTCGCTGTTGTCGAACACGTATTCCATCGCGATCCGCGTGCCGGCCGGCAGTTCGATCGGCGTCCGGTAGCGGTAGTCGTCCTGCCAGTCGAAGTCCCACGCGTCGACGCCGAACAGCACGCGCTGTTCACCGCCGGGCAAGGTCGCGGTGCCGCGCATGCGCCGGCAAAGCCAGTGGGCATGCGGGTAGATCGCATGCAGCACGACGGGCACCGGCAGGTCGAGGTGGTCCTTGGCCGTGAAGTCGCGCACACCGGGCGCGATGTCGATCTTGTCGTCGAACAGCACGATCGGCACGAACGTGGTCGTCGTCGGTGCGTCGGTGAAGTAGACCCCGATCGTCGGCTGCACGCGTTCGGGCTTGCCGGTCGGGACGAGGTGCAGTTGCAGCACGAAGTCACTGCCTGGCCGCAGCCGCCACGCGTGCCCGGCGGGCGAACGGTGCACGCTCTTGCCGGGAGTCCAGCCGAGGAAGTGGCCGTCCGGCGGCACGGCCCCACCGAGCGTCATGCCGGCGAAGCCCGGCGCCGCGTCCTGAGCGTCGAGTCGCCGCGACTCGCGCGTGGCGTCGACCCCGAGGATCGCGTGGTGCACGGCGCGGCTGCGCGGTTGGATCTCGACGGCTTCGACGTAGCGCAGGCGCTCGACGGCGATCGGCAGCACGAAGTTGCGCACCTGGTCCGCACCGGCAGCCGGCACCTCGACGAGTTCGGCGAGCTCGACGACGAGGTCGGGTTGCCGCAGCGACCAACCCACCGGGAACAGCGGCGGCTGCGGTTCCTTCGCCGC
>JAEUHV010000219.1 GCA_016794485.1 Planctomycetota bacterium | reverse complement strand
ATCGCCTCCTGGACTTCCGCGAGCAGCACGAAGGCCGGCGGCCAGACCCCTTCGGTCGGCACCTTCGCGACCGCCTGCAGTGCTTCGTCGAGCACCGGCAGGGCCTCTTCGGCGCGGTTGGTGCGCTGCAGGAACTTGCCGACGTTGCCGAGGTAGTGGACCAGCAGGATCGGGTCGCGGTCGGACGTGGTCTGAAGCGCCATGCACTCGCGCTGCAGCCGCAGGGCTTCGCGGTACAGGTGCTCGACCCGTTCCGGCTGCGTGCGTTCGTCGACCATGTGCGTGCGCGTCGTCGCGATCGCGGCCAGCGCGCGCAGGTTGTCGGCCTGTTGCGCCCGGTCGGGCGAGGCGGGCGAGAAGTCCGCTTCGGCGCGGACCAGGGCGTTCTCGGCCTCGGCTGGATCGCGGCGTTCGGCCAGGAACGAGCCCAAGGTCTTCCACGCGTGACCGCGGATGTTGCGCGTCTGCGCCGTGCACGCCGTGTCGGTGCCGAGGATGGCGAGCGCTTCGTGCATCAGGGCGATGGCGCCGGCCTCGTCGCCGCGGCGGTCGTGCGACAGCGCCAGCGCCTGCACCGCGCGTGCGGCGCGCCAGCGTACGTTGTCGTCGTCGGCATGGCGTTGCAGCAGGCCGCGGAACAGGTCGGCGGCTTCCTGCAGCACCGTGTGCGCGACCTTCTGCGCCTGCGGCACCGCGAGCAGCCGGTCGTTGCCCAGCCTGACCTGGACCGAATGCAACGCTTCGAGCGTGGTGTCGAGGCTCTGCTGCATGCGCTCCTGGGCCGACTCGAGCTGGGTCTTCGCGCTCGCGAGTTCGCCGTTGGTGCGCTGCAGTTCGCGCCGCGACGCGTCCTGCACCAGCAGCAGCACGACCAGCATCACTGCCGCGGCGCCGGCGAGGGCCACCCCGACGGTCGCGGTGGTGCGATGGCGCTGGCACCAGCGCAGCAGCCGCAGCCGCAGGCCGAGCCGGCGGGCCTGGATCGGCCGGCGCTCCAGCACCGACTGCAGGTCGGCCGCGAACTGGCCCATGTCGCCGTAGCGCTGGTCCCGGTCGGGGTCCATCGCGGTGCGCAGCACGAGGTCGAGTTCGGGCGGCACGGCGCGGTTGCGCGCGCGCAGGTTGCGCAGTTCGGGTGTGCCCTTCTGCAGGTCGGCGTCGCGGAACGGCCGCTGCAGCGTCAGCAGCTGCCACAGGCTCGCCGCCAGCGAGAACACGTCGGTGCGTTCGTCGGTGGCCTGGCCGCGTCGCTGTTCGGGCGACATGAACGCCGGCGAACCCGGGGTCGCGCCGGAGCGCGTCAGGTCGGCGGCGGCGCGCACCTGGGCCACGCCGAAGTCGAGCACGATCGCCTGGCCGTGCGGCGTCACGACGATGTTCGACGGCTTCACGTCGCGGTGCACGATGCCGCGCAGGTGCGCGTGCCGCAGCCCGAGCGCCACCTGCGTGCCGATGCGCACCGCGGCTTCCCACCAGCTGCCGGTGAACAGCTCGCCGGTGGCGTCGGCCGGGGCGACCAGCGTGCGCAGGTCGTTGCCGGTGAGTTCGGCCGGGTCGCGGTCGTGCAGCCGGGCGCACGCCTGGTCGAGCGTGACCCCGTCGAGCATCTCCATCGTGAAGTACGGCACGCCCTCGTGCTCGCCGGCGTCGAACACCGACACGATCGCCGGGTGTTCGAGCTTGGCGATCGCGTCGACTTCGCGGCGGAAGCGCTCGCGCGCGCCTTCGAAGTAGAGCAGCTCCGGCTTGATGATCTTCAGCGCGACGCGGCGGCCGAACGGCTCCTGCACCGCTTCGTAGACGACGCCCATGCCGCCGCCGCCGATGCGCCGCACGAGTTTGTAGTCGCCGAGGCGTTCGGGGTGCGATGCCGCGTTGCCGCCCGGCTGCGTGCCGAGCAGGCCCATTTCGCGGCAGCGGCGGATGCCGCGTTCGAGGGCCGTCGCGTGCTGCGTCTGGGCCGCCACGAACGCGGCCATGGCGGGTTCGCCGCCCTCGTCGTACTTCGCCAGCGCTTCGGCGAGCAGGTCCTCGAGGACGTCGGATTCTTCGGGCCGCTTCGGCATGGCGTCGGGATGGTAGTCGAGGCCCCGACGGGGTTCAGCGCGGCGGCAACGGTTCCGGGACCTTGTTGGCGATCGCCGGGATCGTCTGCAAGTAGGCGAACATCGCCCGCAGGTCGGCGTCGGTCATCTGGCCGTACACCGGGTAGGGCATCGGCGGCAGGATCTGGCGGCCGCGGCCCTGGTGGCGTCCGCTGCGCAACGCGCCGACGAACTCGTCTGCAGTCCAGTCGCCGAGCCCGGTCGCCTTGTCGGGTGTGAGGTTGGCGGTGAACGAAACGCCCCACGGCCCGGCCCACGCGGTGTTCGTCGGCGACGTGCTCATGGGCCAAGCCGGGTTGGCCGGCGGGATCGGCCCGATCGTGGCGTTGCCGGGATGGCCCGACAGCATGCGGGTCATGTCCGGCTCGGGGCCGTTCTTGCCGAGGTGCCACGGCGTGTGGCAGTCGTTGCAGGCGGATGTGGCGACGAGGTAGCGGCCGCGTTCGACCGGCGAGACGGCGTCGGGCTTCGGCGCGAACGAGTAGGCCGCGGTCGCGGCGATGGTGGCCGCCGCGGCGGCCACGAACA
>JAEUHV010000194.1 GCA_016794485.1 Planctomycetota bacterium | reverse complement strand
AGGCCGGTCTCGTAGGCCGTGTTGAGGGCGAGTTCGCGCTCGCGCGCCGCGCGTTCGGCCTGCTGCACCTGTTCGCGCAGCTGGCCGATGCGCTTCTTGGTCCACACGTCGACCAGGGTGTTGAGGAACGGGGCCGCGCGGGCACCGTCGCGGTCCTTGTAGGTGACGCGGATCAACGCGTACTGCCGGCCCTTCTCGCCGTTCTGGTCCTGCGCGCGGACGCTGTCCTCGAACTCCTTGACGATCTGGGTGCGCTCGTACGAGCCGGCCGCCAGGTAGACGGGCACCTTCAGCGCCTCGAGCGTCTCGGCCACCGCGAGTGGAATCGTCGTACGGGCGCTGTCGACGATGCTCTTGAACGGGTCCTCTTCGCGCGCGTCGACCGGCTGGCCGGGCAGCGGCTGGTGTTCGAGCAGCGTCTCGGCGACGTAGTAGCGCGGGATGAAGAACGCGACGAGCCCGCCGACCAGCAGCCCGACCAACGACACCGGCAGCAACTGCCAACGTCGGCGCTTGACGAGCTCGACGTAGCGTTGCAGCGACAGCTGGGGCAGTTCGACGTCGGTCATGCGGCGCCTAGAAGCGGAAGTAGACGGCGTCGCGGTCGCCGCTCAGGACCTCGTACGCCGACTGGGCCTGGGCCACGCCGATCACGGTGCGCACGGCCAGCCCGACCGGTTCGAGCAGGCGCTGCAGCAACCGCGCCAGCATGCCGAGGAAGGTCGGCGGCACGTAGATCAGGTCGTGTTCGCGCAACTGGATGTTCGCGGTGGTCAACCCCGTGGTCAGCATCTCGCGGAAGTTGACGTCGACCACCAGCGGGTGCTCGGCATCGGGCCGGATCAGGTAGATGCGGCCGAGGTTCGCCAGCGGCGTCCACTGCACGTTGTAGAGCATCGCGTCCCACAACGTGATGTCGGTGGTCAGCAGGTGCCGGCCCGGGATCTTGGCCTCGCCCACCGCGAAGAAGAACTTCTGCGACACCACGATGCGGGCCTCGAGGTCGATGTCGGCGACGAGTCCGGCCGCACGCAACTGCGACCGCACCAGCGCCGCCAGTTCGGCTTCGGTCTTGCCGAGCACGTAGACCGGACCGACGAACGGCACGTGGATGGTGCCGTCGAGGTTGATCGGCTGCACGACCTGGAGTTCGGCCAGGCGTTCGAGGCCGGGCACCAACAGCACCTCCGGCGGCAGCAGGAACTGCACCTGGTCGAGCCCACCGACGTAGTTCTCGCGGGTCGCATCCCCGTCCGCACGCGAGCCGAAGCCCTTCTCGTGCAGCAGTTCGCGGATGCGCTTGTCCTCGTAGGTGCCGCACGCCACGAGGCCGGCGAGCAGGAACCACGCGAGCAGACGCAGAATGCGGGGAAGGGACATGGCGAAGGTCTGCAACGTAGGTTTGCCTCGCAAAGCTCGGACCGGACCCGCATCGTAGGCAACCCCGCGCCGCCTGCAATGCAACGTTCCCCGTTCGCACCACCTCATCGGCAGTTCCGTGTCGCCGGCTGGACCTGCGGCCGAGTGGCGGCGGCGAACCGACGGCGGTTTCACGGCGATGGGACGTTCGCCGGCTACCGGTCCAAAGCGGCGGTGCCGTAGAACGCCGGGTCATGCGCCTGTCGTTCGTCGTGCTCGGCCTTTGCCTGCTCGGGGCCGCCGTCGGCGGCTGGGCCTGGCTGGGTGACGACGCCGGCATGGTGGCACCGGAGACACCAGCCGCACCGGGGGCCTCCCCTGGACCAGGCGAGTCCACCGGCAGCACCGAGTCCGACCCGCGGGTGTTGAACGCGGCGACGACGGTGCTCGATGCGGCCACCGCGGGCGACGTCGACGAAGACACGGACCCGGACGAGGCCGATCGCATCGCCGCCGCGACCGCCCCCAACCACAGCCCACGGATCCGCGTCGTGCGTGGGGACCCACCGAATCCGGTGCGCGACGCTGTCGTGTTCTTCATCACCCAGGGCGACGGCGAAGCCAAGGCGCGCGCGAAGCCGGCACCGACTCCCAGCCGCTGGGAATGGCCGGCGGCGTTCGGCCAGCGCGCCGTCACCGATGCGGACGGCCTCGTGCAGTTGCCGCGCAGCGGCGAGCCGTGGCTGTGTTCGGCCGCGGTCGGCCCCGACTTCGGGTTCCTCGTCGTGCCGCCGCGCGACCGCGTGCACACGCTGGTGCTGCAGCCCGACGAGACGCTGACGCTGCAGACGAAGGGCCCGGACGACCGACCGATGCCCGCCGTTCCGCTCGCAGTGCTGCAGCAGTTCGGCAACAACCCGGCGACTCCGGTCTGGCAGCAGCCGGCCGGTCGCGATGGCAGGGCGCAGGTGCGCCACTTCCAGTGCGTGCGCCAGGCCGCCGACGGCCAAGGCCCCGCGGAACGGTTCACCGCGGTGGCCACGGTGCCCGGTGCCGTCGCCACGATGTTCGTCGGCCGGCCGGCCCCCACCGAGACCATCGTCGTTGCCGTTCCCCCGCTCGCCTCGGTGCGCGCTGCGTTCGTCGACCAGCGCGGCATTCCG
>JAEUHV010000186.1 GCA_016794485.1 Planctomycetota bacterium | reverse complement strand
AGATGCCGGGCACGTTCGGCCTCGTCGAAGATCCGATCGACGACAAGGAACGGTTCGAGGTCGCCGGGACCTGCGTCGAAGAACTGGACCTGCCGATGCCGGCCCTGGTCGATCGCATCGACGACAAGGTGTCCCTGGCATATGGCGGCTGGCCGGATCGGCTCTACCTGATCGGCAAGGACGGCAAGATCGCCTACGCCGGCGCGCGCGGGCCGCAGGGGTTCGATCCGGAAGCGCTCGATAGGGCGATCCGCGCCGAGAAGGCCAGGATCGCCGCCGAACCGCCGAAGGGCGAGCCTGCGAAGGGCGGCAAGGTCGGCCCGGCGAAGTGAGTGGGCGCCGCCGCCCGCGGTTCAGCCGGCGAAGACCGCGTCGAGGCTCGTTGCGGCGACGATGCGTTCCCCCCACCGCTGCAAGGTCGACGCATCGGCCGACTGCAGTTGGGCAAGCACCGCTGGGGGCAACTCGCCGAAACGCGCGCGCAATTGCGCGAGCACCAGGTTGCGCACCAGCTCGCGGCCGCGTTCGAGACCGCGCTCTTCGCCGATCTCCAACAACAGATCCAGGTTCGTCCGCATCGGGGCATCCTCGTCGTGCAACTTGCTCATCACGGTTCGCAGCGTTTCGCGGTTGGCAGGGGACCCGGCCAGGAACCACGAGAATAGCGCCTTGATCCACTCCGTGCCGCGCCGGTGCGCCTGCACTTCGGCCAGGATCCTGCGCCAGCGCAGGATGCGCTCGATCGCCGCCTCCTGGGCCTGCCGCCGCAGCAACTGCAGGAAGCGCAGCGTCGCCGAGGCGACCGCGGCGACTTGCAGCGCGTCGAACGCCGCCTCGTCGAACGTGGCCAGGTCGAAGACCAGCAGCGGCAAGTGCAACTGCCGCCGGCGCAACCACCGCTGCACAGGCGGAGCCGCGCCCGTGAGGTCGACGAGATCGCGCGGACTGCGCGGGGCGTTCCACGGTTCGTCGCCATGGTGCACGAGAATCGGCAACACGGCAGGAATCGCGGTGGCCCCGGGATTGGCCGCGAGCCAGGCGTCGACGATGCGTCCGACGTAACGGGCCTGCTGCCATGCCGCAAGCCGGACGACGACGGACTTGTGCTCCAGCAATACGTAGAGCAACACCGTGGCGCCGCCCATGCGCACCTCGAACACGACGTCGGCCCGCCGTTCCCGCAACGCGGCGTCGACGAACGCATCCGGAACGCGCCGCAGCGTGTCCCATTGCACCGCCGCCGCGACCCGCTTCGGCAGGATCACGCGCAGCAGCTCGGCCGCGTGTTCGGGGTCGCCGAAGACGAACCGGAACAGGGCATCGTGCGAACGGATGAGTTCCATGCGTGCTGCTACCGGGCCCGCTCGAGGCGCCGCGGTGGCAACCCGCACGAAAGTTCCTCAGCCGCCGAACAGGGCGCGCAGGGCGGCGCGCAGTCGTTCACGCTGCTCCGGCGACGCGGCCTCGGGCGCGAGGCCGAGCGGAGCCGCGGTGCCGACCTTCGCCAGTGTGTAGCGCGACCGCGTGAACAGCTCCGCCGACGCGGCGTCGAGTTGCGTGCTCGTGAACGCCTCGACCGCGATCGACGCGTCGTTCACCGAACCTCCCGCGAGCGCGGACTTGTCGCGCGTACCGCCGGTCGCGAACCGGTCGGTGGCGATGCCGTAGAACAGCTTCCGGCCATCGGCCTGGTTGACGTAGAGCGTGAGGGTCGTGCCGAGGAACGCTTCGAGATCGGCGCGCGCGACCGACAGGCCGGCGATCGACACGATCTTCGCGCCGTCGAGCACGACCTGCGTGCCGTTCAGCGGCACCAGCGGCGTCGGCAGGTTGCTGTCGGCCACCGCCGCGTCGCGGATCTCCCAGGTACCGGCCATCTGGATCGCGATCTGGCCGGTGCCGTTCGGCACCGCGGCGGCGACCTGCGGATCGGGCGGAGCGCTGCTCCCGCCGCCGCTGCAGCCGACCAACGCCGCGACACCCAGCAAGAACAAGATTCGGGGTAGGCAAGTCATCGATGAGCGCCGCACGCTACCGGGCCGGTGGCCCCGGCGGAACAGGACCGTGGCCACCCTTGGCACCATCGACCCGCCACGCCACCTCGGCGATCCGCCAACCCCGTGGCCCGCGAACGAGTTGCATCGCTCGTTGCCCCTCGCACCGGAACGGCACGCCACGACGCCGCCCCTCGGCGACAAACCGCGACCGGCGCCACGCGCCGGGTTCCTGACGTTCTGTGCTCGGCGACCGTTCGACCACGCGATGCTCGGTCACGGCAGTGGCGAAGTCCGCAGCACAGGCCTGCACGAACTCCTGCAGCCCGACACTGGCGATGCCAGCCCCGTCGTAGAACTGCCGGAACACCACCTCGGGCCCGCACAGCTGCGGCAGGCAAGGCAACGTCGGCGGCTGCGGCCCACGTTGGTAGAACAACCGATCGAAGCGCTGCGCGATCCGTTCGATCGCGGCATCGTCCGAAGCGTCCCGAACCCGCGCCGCCCGCCACACGAACCGGACGTTGGCTCCGTCCGCGTCGTGCGTCGGCGCGGTCGGATCGACCGCCATGCCGAGCTTCTGCAGCAGCGCCTGCGACCGCGTGTTGTTCGGCGCGGTGATCGCCAACACGGTGTCGAGGTCGAGCGCATCGGCGGCGTAGGCGAGGCACGCACGCGCCGCTTCGAGCGCGTAGCCCTGGCCGCGGAACTCCGGCAGGAACGCGAACCCGAGGTCGGGCTCGGGCAAGGACTCGCGGTGCGTCAGACCACACATGCCGAGCGCCGTGCCGTCGTTGGCGCGTTCGACCAGCCAGAAGCCGAAGCCGAGCCGCCAGCAACCGGCGACCAGGCGATCCTGCACGTAGGCCCGCGCCGCAGCATCGTCGCGCACGCCGCGGTCCCCGATGTTGGCGAGCCAGTCCGGGTCGTTCACCAGCCGCCGCAGGAACGGCGCATCGGCAGTGTCGAACCAACGCAGGCGCAACCGTTCGGTGGTCAGGATCAACATCGACGGCGCAAAGTCCTGGTGGCATGGCCGGCACGGCCGCCGGCGGCGGCGCATCCTACGAGGAACTCGGACCCGACCTGCAACGCGGTATGTTGGCGGGGCTATCCGCCGCACCCCCACCATGAATCCGATGCGCAGCACCTTCGCCCTGGCCCTGTTCTTCTCGTTCGCCGCGTGTGGCGGTGGCGGCGGCAAGGGCTCGAGCGATCCGCCCTCCGAACCCAACTCCCCGCCGTCGATCGGGGTGCCCGCCGGGCTGTCGGGGACGTCGCCCAGCTTTGGCCTGACCGTCCCGACCGGCGAGACACGCACGCTGCTGTTCACCGCGTCGGACCCCGACGGCGACCTCCTGCAATGGCAGGTGGCAGCGAACGGCGCCAGCTTGCTGTCGTCGGGCGTGAGTTACTCGGCCCCGAGTTTCGGCACCGCATTCCAGATCCAGCTCGCGGTCACGACCGCGCCGGCCGCCGTCAACCTGTCGATCCTGGTCGAAGATCCGGACGGGGCCGCGAGTGCGATCGACGTGCGCGTCGTGCGTTCGGGCGCGCCGGTGATCACGGGCATCACGCCGACCAGCGCGTTCACGACCCAGGCGCAAGCGGTGACCGTCACCGGCTCGGCGCTGCAGCTCGGCGGCGCGGTCGCCACCAACGTGTCGTTCGACGGCGTGCAAGGCAACAACACGACGATCGTCTCCGACACCACGATCACCACCAACACGCCGACGAGCGCCGCTCTCGGCGAAACGGTCGTCAGCGTCGCGAACGTGTTCGGAACGACGAGCCTGCCGGCGCAGGCGTTCCGCGTGCACGCGTTCCCGCCGTCACTGTTCGCCACCGACACGCAGCTCGATGCCGGTGCGGCGAGCTCGCTGGTGCTGGCACGCAACCGCGACGTGGTCGCCGCCGCCTGGCTCGAGGGTGCGTCGTTGGTCTATCGCGTCTCGAACGACCGCGGGCAGAACTGGGGTGCGCCGTTCACCGTCAGCGGCGCCGAGGCGGCGAGCGAACCGTCCCTGTCGATCGAAGACGCCGAAGTGATGCTCGCGTGGATCGGCGACGGCACTTCGGTATGGGTGCGGCGGTCGACCAACGGCGGTTCGGCCTGGGAAGCGGCGCAGCGCGTCGATCCGGTATCGCCGGTCACCGAAGCTCGTCGGCCGCGGCTCGCGCAGTCCGGCGCGCGGCGGCACCTGGTGTGGCTGTCGGGCACGACCAGCCTCGGCACGGCGCGCGTGCGCGCGGTCGCATCGACGAACGGCGGCCTCACCTGGAGCAGCCCGCAGCTGGTGAGCGACGGTGGCCAGAACCAGGCGAACCATCAGGTCGAGTGCGACGGCGAGTTCGTGTGGGTTCTGTGCGAGGACGAACGGATCGCACCGCGCGCAGCGTGGGCCGTGCGCAGCACCGACGGTGGCACCACGTGGCTGCCGGGCCTGCGGCTCAATTCGCCCGCAACCTCGGCGTCGTCGCCCGTCCTGACCACGAGCGCGAACCGGTTGTTCGCGGCGTGGGTGCAGAACGGCGGCCTGTTCCTGACCACCTCGGCGGACCGCGGCGCGACATGGGCGACGACGATCGTCGAGCTGCAAGGCGCCCAGCTCGGCAGCGTGAGCGAGCCGGTCGCAGTGTGCGACGCCAACCAGGCGGTGTTCGCCTACATCGTCGCCGGCAACCTCGTGCGCACGTCGCGCTTCACCGTCGCCGGCGCGTCGGTGCAGCAGGCCTCGGTCGACGCCGCGACCACGGTGTCGGCGTCGCCGGTGATCGCGCAGAGCGGCAACTACGTGTTCGTCGCGTGGCGCGAGGGCGACGTCGGCTCCGGCGCCGCGCGCACGCAGTTCGCCGTCTCGGTGAACGGTGCCGGCGCGTTCGCCGCCCCCACGGGTTTCGGCGACGGCACCGCGGCGCAGTCCCTCCCGGTGCTCGGCGTCGAAGGCGCCCACCTGTTCCTCGGCTGGCTCGACGCGCGTGGCGCGACGAGCGGCGTCTTCTGCAACCGCACGGAGTTCTGAACGGGTCGGAGCAGCGCTGCTGCTGCGGCGATCCCCGATGGCAGCCGCAGGACTCGCTCCGATGCAGCTCCGCTGCATCGCCGTGGCCCGCATCGACCAACCGCGGCCGCTACGCGGCCGTGGTGGGCGATGAGGGACTCGAACCCCCGACATCCTCCTTGTAAGGGAGGCGCTCTAACCAACTGAGCTAATCGCCCGGCGGAGCGCAGACTCTAGCGAGCGAAGCTCCCCCGCGCCTACTTCGCCTTCGGCTTCGCGGGTCCTTCGAGCGGCACGAAATCGTAGCTCGTCACCGGATCGGGCGACCCGACCCAGGCGCGGCGGAAGACCCAGTCGACGCCGTCCGCCGGCGCCCCGAGCAGCGCGTGGCCGAACGCAGCGCCGCCGACGGCGGGAAACAGCAGGAACTCGTCGCCACCCTGTTCGCCGAGCGAATCGCCCGCGATCTGGCCGAGCGGCCACGTCACCGGCAGCAGCACGATCGACACCGCACCGCCGACGATGCCGCCGGCCCACGCCCCGACACCGGCGGACACACGCACCCAGGTCGGGCGGCCGAATTCCGCGGGCGGTGACGCTTCGCCGAGCGCGTCGACGGTGCGGGGAATGGTGCACGCTCCGAGCAGGAACGACAGGACCAGGAGGCGCGAGTGCATCCTGCCATCCTACTCGAAGCGCACACCGGATGGTCACTTGCCGCGCGCCGCCTCCAGGCGGATCGCGTCGGCGGCCGCGCCGTTGTGCTTGTCGCGGGCGCGCTGCAGCGCCTTCTTGGCCGACATGCCTTCGAGCGCCTTCTTCAGCCGCTCTACCACGATCGGGTCCTCCTCACCCATCGTGCCGACCGCTTGCTCGGCGTGGTCGATGGCGCGGCCGGCGGCGTCGAGGTCGCCCTTCTCGATCCAGCAGAGGGCCAGGAAGTTGGCGGCTTCGACCGTCTCGCTGCCCGGATCGGCGGTCTCGAGCGCACCCTGGAACGCTTCGATCGCCTCGTCGATGCGTTCCATCGTCTGCAGCAACCGCGCCTGCCACAGGCGTGCGTCCTGCGCCCGCGAACTGCCCCCGTCGATCGCGACCACCTTGGCATAGGTCGCCATCGCTTCGTCGAGCCGCTTCTGGCGACGCTGCATGTCGCCCGCGCCGAGCAACGCACGCTGCCCGTAACGCGGCGCGTCGAGTTGGGCCGCGAGCAGGTAGTCCTTCTCGGCGAGCGGCAGGCTGCCCTGCTGCCGCCACAGGTCCGCGGCGGTGATCGCCGCGACCGCCGCGACGGCGGGCTCGCCCGGGAACGCCGCGACGACGCCGTCGTAGGCCGACGCTGCGCCTTCCAGAGCCTTCACGCGCTCGGGGCCGCGCAGGCGACGCACCGCGGCCGCCACTTCCTTGCTCTTGGCGAGTGCCGCCTTGCCGGCGTCACTGAACGTCTGCCGATGCGCCTTCGCCGCGGCGGCCTCGGCGACGGGGCTGGCCGGCTTGCCGGCGGGAGTCTGCGCAATGCCGGGCATCGCCGCGGCGAACAGTACGAACGTCGAAATCAGTGCCTTCATGGGTCTCTCCTCGTTCTTCCTTCGTTTGCAATGACTACGGAGCGAGCGCCAGCGCCTTGCACACGCTGGCCTCGACCTCGGCCCGCACGCGATTCCGCGCCCGATGGATGCGCGTCTTCACGCACGACGGGGTCTGGCAGAAACGTTCCGCCAGCTCGTCACAACAGAACCCTTCGTGGAACGCCAGCATCAACTGGCGGTCGAGCGACGACAGCGCTGCCAACGCCGCCTGCAGCCACGGCTGCAGCTGCGACGCGGGCAGGCGATGCCCCGCCACCGTGAACCACGGTTCACCCCCGACGACCGTGTCGCGCGCGGCGAAGAACCCCGCCAGCATCCGCTGCTGGCGCCGTTCGGCGCGCAACGCGCGGCCACGCACCCTCTTCGCGATCGTCGCCACCGCGATCGTGAAGCGTTCGGGCGTGGCCATCGCCGCCGCCCATCGCCAGGACGCGATCGTCGCTTCCTGGGCCAGGTCGTCGCGGTTCTGGCGCGTCCAGGTGTCGCCGTAGCGCCGCAACCATCGATCCGCCGCATCGTGTGCTCGTTCCCATGTGTCTCCTTCCATGTCCCCACCTCGGCAGCAGCCGGGGGACAGCGTGTAGCCGGTATGAGAAGGGGACCGAACGGCCCGCTTTCCGACCGAAGTTCGCGAAAAATCCCGTCAGGCGCGCGTCGGCGCCGCCGCCAGCACGTCTTCGCGTGCGGCCTGGCCGGTCAACGCCGCGATCGCGCGCATGATGTGCGTCGTCGCCAGGCGCAAGCGCGAACGGCGGTCACCGCCACCCAGCGCGTCGAGTTCGACCGGCAGGATCGGCGTGCCCAGGCGCACGGTGATGCGGCGCGGCCGCGGCCAGCCGCCCCCGGGCGGCATCGCCGCATGGGCGCCGACGATGCCGACCGGCACGATCGGCACGTTCTCCTGCAGCACGATGCTGACCGCGCCCGGATTGCCGAGCATCGGCAGGCCGTCGCGGCTCAGGCCGCCTTCCGGAAAGATGCCGAGCGAACGACCCTGCTGCAGCACCGCGCGGGCGGCGCGCAGCGCGTCGCGGTTGCCGCCGCGCGCCGACAACGGGATCGCCCGGTTCCAGCGGTAGAACCAGCCGAGGCTGCGCGACCGCCACACCGTCTCGGTCATCAGGTAGACGAGCCGCGTCGGCAGCACGGCCCCGAGCACCAGCGGATCGAGGAACGACGTGTGGTTGGCAGCGAACACGCACGGGCCGGGCGGCGGCAGTGCTCCCTCGCGACGCAACCGGAACCAAGCCCGCAGACACCCGCCGAACACGACGTGGAACGTGCGGAACAACGCGTCGTCGGCCCGGCTCGGCCGTGCACTCAGCCGGTGGAACAGGGCGTCGCCGGTTGCCACGTCAGCGCCCCTGCGACTCGGCCCACTCGGTGCCCGCGAAGTCCGCGCGCAAGGCGGCCCGGCAGTTCGCCACCACCCGCGCGTGGTCGGGACCACGCCAGCGCTGCGCCGCGGTGATCGCCCCGCACAACGCTTCGGCGCGCACGTTCGGCCACGCATCCGCACACTCGACACCGACCCGCAGGAACGCGAGCATCGCCTTGCGCAGCGCGTTCTTGTCGTCCCCTGCAGCCGCGAGGCCGAGCCGGCCGAGCCCGAGCCAGGCGCCGCCGCGCGCCGTGGCATCGACGCCGTCGCGCGTGGCGAGGCTGTCGAAGATGCCGCGCGCCTCGTCGACCCCTTCCTTGCTCGCGGCGAGCATGTGCGCGAGTTCGACGCGAGCACGGTCGTGCACGACCGGAGCGACCGTCGCCGTCTTGTCGATCAAGGTGCGCAGCTTGCCCTGGAAGACGCGCGCATTGCCGCGTTCGGCCAGCGCCAGCAGGAACTCGGCCTCGAGCGCGAATCCGGCCGGCCATACCCCGCGGATGGCTTCGGCGAGGTACTTCTTCGCCACCGCCGCCGCCGTCGCCTGGCCCTTGCCGCCAAGCCCGAGCTGGAACGCGAACCGGCGACGGAACGCCTCGGGCGTCAGCCCTGCCGCGGGCAACGCCGTGGCGAGCTCCTCCCAGACCGCGACGGCCGCAGCCCCCTGGCTGCGTCCAGCGGCAGCCGCGAACAACATCTGGGCGACGAGCGGGTTCTTCGCCGCGGCCTGCTCGCGCGCCATCGCCAGCACGCCCGCGACATCGGGCGCCGCAGCGAGCAGCTCGTGCACCTTGGCCAGCTCGACGCGCGCGACACGGTCGCTGGCGACCTGGTCCGGCACGTTCGCGCGCACGAACTTGAGCGCCTGCACGTCGAACGCGACCACCCGCACGTCGGCATACACGGTGCCGTCGTCCAGCGTCACGGTGTCGCCTTGTGCCATCAGGCCCGCCGCCAGCCCGCACGCGGCGAACGCCCGGACGAGCGCGATCGCAGCTGCCATCGCCTTCATGCGTCCGCCGCCGGCAGTTCGCGCACGCCCTGCACGCGCCCCTTCGGCTTGTCGCGGCCAGACCAGCTGCCCGCCATGTCCTTGCCGGTGCGGCGCACCGCGATCAGTTCGGCCACCACGGAAACGGCGATCTCTTCGTGGGTCTTGCCGCCGACGTAGACACCCATCGGCGTGCGCACCGACGCCAGGAAGTCGTCGCCGACGCCGTGTGCGCGCAGGTGTTTCCACAGCAACGCCTGCTTGGTGGTGCTGCCGATCATGCCGAGGAAGCGCAGCCGCTCGCCCGCGGCGAAGCGGGCCGCGAGGGCTTCGAGCACGTGTGCGTCCTCCTTGTGGCCGCGCGTGACGACGACGCCGTAGCTGTTCTGGCGGATCGGCATGCGCGCGACCAGTTCGGCGTACGGCGCAGCCGCGGTCGCGGCCGCTTCGGGGAACCGCTCCGCGGTCGCGAACGTGGCGCGGTCGTCGGCGACGGTGACGCGGAATCCGGCGAGGGCGGCGACCTGGCACAGGGCCTTGCTGACGTGGCCGGCGCCGAAGATCCACAGGGACGGAGTCGTGATCGGTTCCACGAAGATGGTCACCTCACCGCCGCACATCAGCCCCGAATCCGGGGAGTCCTGCTCCGTGAGCCGGAACTGCAACGAGCGCGGCTGCTCGTCGGCCAGCACCTGCATCGCCGTGTCGTAGACCTCGGCCTCGAGACAACCACCGCCGACGGTACCGACGAACGTGCCGTCGCCGAGCACGAGCAACCGCATCGAGGTGCGCCCCGGGGTCGAGCCGCGGGTGCCGACGATGGTCGCGAGGGCGGCCGGGATGCCTTCGCGGCGCAGGCGCACGATCTCTTCGAAGATGTCGGGGTGGCGGCTCACGGTCGGCGGTGCACAGGTTAGGCACCGGCACCGCGCGCGGAAACCCCGTGATCGCCTACCCGAACGCGGCCCGCACCTGCGCCAGGGTCAGCCGTTCGAGCGCCGCCCGGCCCGCGGCGCCGGCGCGCGCCTTCATCACCAGGAAGCTGTCGCGCGCATCGCACCCACCGCACCGGCCGTAGCGCAGCGCCGCCATCAGCTGGCGGTCGCCGCACGCGTCGCACACGCGCAGGTAGACGAACGTCGCGCGCCGCGGCCGGGCGCGCGCCGCCGCCCGCAGGTCGTCGACCGGAATGTCGTGCGTGACCGCGGGCTCGTGCCCGGCGAGCCGCATCAACGACCGCCAATGCCGCCCGTGCGCCGGGATGTTGGCACCGAACAGCCGGAACGCAGCGATGTGCGCCGCCTCGTGCGCCAGCACCATCGACACCTGGTCGGGCGCGCGCGCCAGCACCTTCGGGTTGAGTTCGATGCGGCCGCGCTTCTGGAACGCCCGCCCCGCCGTCGTCGTCAGACGGTCGTTCCACGCGACCTCGATGCGCGTGTCGAGCACGCGCCACTGCGCGAACAGGGCGGCGCAGCGTTCGGTCAGTTCGGCGACGGTCGGCAGGCTCACCAAGGCATGCAAGCCGAACGGAAGGCCGCTGTCACGCGGCGTCGCCGGCGTGGCTGCGGCGCGTCGCTTCGCGCCACGCCATGGGCATCGACACCATCGCGAATCCGACGGCAGTCAGCATGGTCAGCATCGGGACCATCTGCCATGCCTCGACGATCCGGGTGGCATGCATCGCCAGGGCGGTGCCGGCGAGCACGAACAGGAACCAGCCGGCTCCGAACCACAGCGCCTTCCACAGGACCGGCTGGCTCAGCTTGGCCCAGAGCCTCCCGCCCCACCCGGCATGATCACGGGCCAACGCGCGCAACACCTCGGCGCGGGTGTTCGGATCCAGCGCCGGGTCCTGCAGCGACGCGACCAGTGCGTCGAAGCGCCGACGATGTTGCGAACCGGGACCGCGCATCTGGTGGACCACGAACAGGATCGCCCCCGTTGCGCAGGCGAGGCATGCGAGCAGCACGACGAGTTCACGACCGTTCATGGATCACCTCACTGCGGCTGGCGCCGCGCTTCGAGTTCACGCAGGGCGAACGGGAACGTCACGAGCCCGAAGCCGATGATCGACGTCACGATGCCGCCGAGGTTCATGTCGTGGTCGTGGCACATCTCGCCGCCGACCCACACCCCGATGCCGGTGAACAGGACCAGCCACCCGACGGCCAGGATGACGGCCTGGAACGCCCCGCCGATGCCGCCGGGCCCACCGTTCCGCGGCGCCCGGTTGCCGGTCAGCTGGTAGGTGAGCGACTCCAGGGTCGGTCGATCGATGTTCGGGTTCTTCAGCGCCTCCTCGAGCAGCCGGACATGGTCGGCGCGGGCGGCGGCACGTTGGTCGAGGATCATCTTCAGCAGCACGAAGACGAAGATCGGGACCAGGATCAGGACCAATTCCATTGGGGCTCCGGGCAGAAGGGCGACGGCTACGACGCGGGCGGCAGTCTATTCCGGAACCGTCGCGCCACCTACCCCGCGACCGGCATGCCGGGCAGGCCGAGCGCCGTCAGGAACGCATTCGGATCGCCGTCCCAGACCAGTTCGGCATCGTCGATCGTGCACCGGCCGTTGCGCCGCCACACGAACGGCCATCCCACCGCCCGCGCCGCCTCGTGGTCGGGTTCGCGATCGCCGACCATCACGACGCGGCCAGGGTTGCCCGCGGTCGCGAGCGCCGACTTCAGCATGTCGGTCTTGGTCTGGACGCCGGGGCTGTCGAGGCAGAACTGCCAGTCGGTGAGGGCGGCCAACCCCTGGCCGTGCTGCATCGCCCCCATGTAGGTGCGGCGGCAATTGCTCGCGAGGGCGGTCTTCACGCCGAGCGCGCGCAGGTGCAGCAGCAGCGGCCGCACGCCGGTGAACAGGTAGTCGACGCCGCGGCTGACTTCCTCGACCTCCATCGGCAGCACGACCGCACGCAGCTCCTGCCAGCGGTGCTTGTGCGGCTCCGGCAGGAACGGCGCCCACACCCCGGCGTCCTTCATGCCGACCACGGCCTCGGCTTCGGCGTCGCTCGGCATGGTCACGTCGAGGCGATGCATGGCGGCGAAGCGCTGCAGGCCCGAACGGATCACCGGCGCCCACCACCGGAACGTGTCGTGCAGGGTGCCGTCGACGTCGAACACGACGAGCTCGGGCGGGAGATTGCGGCGCAACAAGGTCACTCGTTCCTCACGTTCGTTCACAACCAGCGGGCCTGCGTGACACCCATCACTTCGAGTTCGCGCAGCAAGCGGTTCAAGCCGTCGTTGGCGAGCTTGGACGGTTCGCCTTCGGCGATGCCGGGGGCGAGCCGAAGGTGCACGACGAAGCGACCGAGCTGGTCGCGGGTCATCGCGCGCGTGCGCTGCCGCAACCGCACGACGACTTCGTCGAGCGGCTGGCGCTGGCCGCCGAACTGCGCAAAGCCATCGCCGGCGACGAACACCTCGACCACTCCTGCACTCTCGTCGAAGCCAGACGTGCCGGCCGGCCGATCGCTGGCACACGCCGCGACCAGGACGGCACAGGCGAGCGGCGCTACGCGGCGGCCGTTCATTGCGCGGCGATCCCCTGGATCTCGATGCGCGCCTCGGGGTCGAACAGCGACACCACCTGGAACATCGCCATGCCTGGATAGTGGCGCCCGCAATGCTGCTTCCACACCTGGCCGAATGCCTTGCGCGCGGTTGCGTAGTCGTCGCGGCTGGTGACGTAGAAGTTGAGCTGCACGACGTCGGCGAACGCCATGCCCGCATCGCGCAGGATCACGCCGATGTTCGCCATCGCCTGCCCCATCTGGCCGACGAGGTCGCCGGGATGCAGCACCACGCCCTTCTGGTCGTAGCCGCACTGGCCGGCGAGGTAGAGCGTGCGCGTCGGCGGGTTCTCGACGAGCCAGGCGTGGGCGAAGCCGACCGGAGCGGCGAGTTCGGCGGGATTGATGGCGCGCTTGCTCATCGTGCAGACGGTTTCGTAGTCGGCGCGAGGGCGCGAACGCAAGCAGGCGTTCGCCGAACGCACGCCACGGTGGTATGCAGACCTCCTTGCACGAAGCCGAAGCATTCGTCGATCGGTGCCGGCGCGCCGCGCGCGCCCTGCAGCACGAACTCCGGGCAGCGCCGTCGATCGCGCGCGCCGCGGCGATGCGATTCACCCAATTGCCGACGTTGCGCGACGCGAATCCCGACGACCTGATCGCCCGGAACGCCACCCTGCGCGCCCGCGCGCAGGACGTGGTCGCGTACGAACACGGCTTCCTGTCGTGGGGCGAACTGCTGCGAGCATCGGTGCCGCTGCACAGATGTGTGACGATGCACTGTTCCGGGATGGGTGCGTTCCTGAACCAGTGGTTCACGAGCCATGCCGAAGCGGCCGCAGCGCTGGCGACCGGAGGCGGCTACCTGCTGCCGTACCGAACCCAGTTCTTCGTGACCGTCGCCGGCGCCATCCGCGAACTCGGCCTCGACCCCGACGACCCGGACTGGCGGCGCATCGGCTTCGACTGGGTGCAGCCGCGCGATCCGGAAGCCCACCTCCGGCTGTGCCGCGCCCGCTTCGACGTGATGCTGGCGCGCGGCGACGAACTGCCGTGACCCAGAACGTCAGGCCCGCGGCAGTTCGCGCAGGATCGCGCGCACCGGGCTCGAATCGCCGTTGACGATGCGCAGCGGCAGCGCGACGAGTTCGTAGTCGCCGACCGGAACGGCGCGCAGATCGAGGTTTTCGAGGATCGCGACGCCGCCTTCGTAGAGCAGGTGGTGGCCGCCGAGGTCCTTGCTGTCGGCGTGGTCCATGCTCGGCGTGTCGATGCCGACGAGGCGGATGCCGGCGGCGACCAGCGCCTTCGCGGCTTCGGGCCCGAGCGCCGTGAAGTGCGGATCCCAGGTGCGGTGGTCGTGCGTCGGCCGCGTGCGGAACAGGATGCGCTCGGCTCCGGCCAACAGCGCCGGCGTCAGCGCCGCGGCCGGGATCAGCGCCGGCGAGCCCGTTCCGGCGACGTCGACGACGCGGCAACGGCCGATGTAGCGGGTCAGGTCGACACTGGCGATGTCGGGCCCCGCCACGTCGAAGTGCAGCGGCGCGTCGGTGTGCGTGCCGACGTGCACCGACATGCGGATCGTGCTGACGTTGCACGAAGCACCCCGCTCCATGCGCGCGACCCATTCCTGCGTGAACGGCGAGTCGCCGGGGAACGTCGCCGACTGCGGCTCGATCGGTTCGCTGATGTCCCAGATGCGCATGGCGATCACCCTGGCTTCTTCTGCTGCTGCAGGAACGTCTCGTAGGCGCGCGAATCGAGCACGTCGCGGATCGCCGCGACCGCCGCCAGCACCTCGGCGTCGGTGTTGTAGAAGTGCGGCGCCACGCGCAAGCCGGCGTCGGGCCGGAAGTCGACGACGATCTCGCGCGCCGACAGCGCCTGGCACACCGCGTAGCCGTGCGGCACGTCGAGGGCCACGTGGCCGCCGCGCTTCTGCGCCGCGAGCGGCGACTTGATCGCGAGCCCGGCGCGCTGCGCCGCCTCGACCAGCAGCTGCGTCTGCCGCTGGCTCTTCTGGCGGATCGCCGGCAACCCGACCTCGAGCACGGTGGCGATGCCCTCCTTGCCCGAACTCAGCGCCGGCACGTTCGGCGTGCCGGTCTGGAAGCGGCCGCCGTCGTCGCGGTAGTCCTGGCCCGCCGGCGAGAACGCGAACGGGTTCTTGTGCGCCGCCCAGCCGGTGAAGCTCGGCGTGAGCTTCGTACGCACGTCCGGATGCACGTAGAGGAAGCAGTTGCCCGGGCCGCCACACAGCCACTTCAGCGCCCCGCCCACCACCGCGTGCACGCCGAGCTTGCCGAGTTCGAGCGGCACGATGCCGGCCGAATGGAACACGTCGAGCACGACGAATGCGCCGTGCTTGTGCGCCTTCTGCACGATCGGTTCGAGGTCGACGATCGCCGAACTGCGGAACATCACGTGGTCGATCGCCACCAGCAGCGTCTCGTCGTCGATCGCCGCGGCGATCTGCTCGCCGTCGGTCGAGATGCCGTCGCTCGCCGCCGGCACGCGCACGAGACGCGCGCCGTGCGCCGCCCGGGCTTCGTAGATGTACTGGTCGCTCGGGAAGTTGCGGTCGGCGTAGACGACCTTGTTGCGTCGGCCGTCGAAGCGGAAGCACGACAGGATCATCTCCTGCGCCACCGCGATGTTCTGGTGCATCGACACGCTGCCCTTCGCCACGCCGAGCACCTCGGCGACGCGGTCGGCGACCTGTTCCTGCAGCACCCACCAGCCGTCGCCCCACGCGCGCACGCCGCGGCTGTCCCACTGGTCGAGGAACTGCTGCACGCTGGCCCGCGCCGCCGCCGGCATCGCACCGAGCGAGTTGTTGATGAGGTAGTTCGACCGCCGCGTGATCGGGAAGCGGTCACGGAACGCGAGCAACGGATCGGGTAGGTTCATCGGCGCGGCGAGGCGTTCTAGCCGATGCTTCGGCAAAGCACACGGGAACCGATCCGCGGGCCCAGCGTCGGGGCACCCTTCCGCCACCCGCCATACCACATGACCATTGCGCTCCTGTCGTTGATGCTGCCGCTCGTGTCCATGCCGCAAGACCCCCAGAAGCTCGCCACCACCAGCACGAACGGGCTCGCCGTCGACCTCTACGGTCGTCTCGCCGCCGGCGCGCCGGACACGAACCTGTTCCTGTCGCCGTGGTCGATCGCGACCGCGCTTGCCATGACCGCGGAAGGTGCGGGCGGCGACACCCTCGCCGAAATGCGGCGGACGCTGCACCTCGGCGACGGCGGCCTCTCCGACGTGCACGCTTCGTTCGCAGCCTTGCAGCAGAGCCTGACGGCCGGCAGCGGCTCCCTGCCCGAAGCCACGCGCACGCGGATCGCGGCGCTGCGCGCCGAACTGGCGCAACACAACGCCGCGGCGGAGAGGCTGGTCGGCGCCAACAAATACCGCGAGGCCGAGGAATCGCAGACCAAGGCCGAACGCACCGCGCGCGCGCTCAACGAATTGCTGGCGACGGCCGACTGCTACGAACTGCGCGCGGCCAACGCGCTCTGGTGCGACCGCGGCTCGCCGCTGCTGCCGACGTTCCTCGCGACGCTCGGCCGGCACTACGGCACCGGCGGCGCCAACCTGGTCGACTTCCGCGGCAACCCCGAAGGCGTGCGCGGCACGATCAACGGCTGGGTCGCCGACCGCACCGAACAGCGCATCCTGGACCTGATCCCCCAGGGCTGCGTGACGTCCGACACGCGGCTCGTCCTGACCAACGCAGTGTGGTTCCGCGGCGAATGGAAGACGCCGTTCGAAGCGAGCCAGACCAACGATGCGGTGTTCACGCACACGAACGGGCAGACGACGACGGTCCGGCTGATGCACGACGGCTGGCGCGCGGACGTGCCGTACGCGGCGTTCACCGGCACCGGCGAGTACTTCGACACGCCCGAGATGGTGCCCTCCGACGGCTCACTGCTCGCCGCGACCTATCCGGACGCGGACGGGTTCCAGATCGCCGAGCTGCCGTACAAAGGCGGCGACCTGGCGATGGTCGTGCTGCTGCCGCGTCGCCACGACGGGCTCGCGAAGATCGAACGGCTGCTGACCGCCGACAACCTCGCGAACTGGCTCGGCAATCTGGAACGGCGCGAGGTCGACACGGCGCTGCCGCGTTTCCAGCAGCGCTCCGACTTCCGTCTCGGCATGACGCTGCGCGGGCTCGGCATGGGTCGCGCGTTCACGCCGCCGACGGACACCGGCGGCGCGCAGTTCGAAGGCATCAACGGCGCGACCGAAGCGCTGCAGAAGCTGTTCATCGGCGAAGTCGTGCACCAGGCGTTCGTCGAGGTGAGTGAGAAGGGCACGGAAGCGGCGGCCGCGACGGCGGTGATGATGGCGTGTGGCGCAGCGGCGCCGCCGCCGGTGGAGATGGTGCCGTTCAAGCCGGTGTTCCGCGCCGACCGGCCGTTCCTGTTCCTGATCCGCGACACGAAGAGCGGCGCGATCCTGTTCCTCGGGCGGGTGCACCAGCCGACGAAGGCGGTCTGAGTGCGCGGCTTGCTAGCAGTCGCGTGCGCATTCGTACTGGCGGCGTGCCAGTCGGTGTCGAGCCCGACGGCCGCCGAAGTCGGCACGGCCTGCGACATCGCCGTTCGACTGCGCGACCAATGGCTGCGGGAGAACGTGTCGGCGGAGTCGGCGATCCTGCAGCGCGGGGAGATCGTCACGGTGCAGCGGCTGGGGCCGGCGCATTCGCGGATGTGGCACGTGACGTTCCTGACCGAGACCGGCGACCAGCCCGAGGGAATGCACATGTACTATCTGCAAGTGCACTTCGTCGTCGCGGGCACGGATGTGCAGGTGCTGCAGATCGAACGCGGCCCCGACGCGATCACGTGAGGTGCCGCGACCCTCTCCAGCTTGGTCATCGTCGAGTCGGGGCAAGGGGCGTCCGACGAGCGTGAACCGAACCCGCGGCAACGCTGCTTCGCCAAGGTAGGATGCGCAACGAGGCAGGCAGCGGTCACTCCGATACGCGGTCTGCCGAAGACTAGTTGCTCGGGCCTACCTGCATCGAACTCATGGGTCACTCCGACAAGCCGGACGTGAGTGGCGCCGGTCAGCGGCTTGAGCCCGTTGGATTGTCGTTTGGCTTGCGCCCTTGGAGGTGGATCGCAGCCGTCCTGCTGGGGGGCATCGCAATGTTCATCTGGATGGTGGCCGGCCCTCTTGGCGTGCGCTACGGAGAGCACATGTTGCCGAGCAATGCGACGTGGGAGGATACGCTTGTTCTCGACGCTCGCTTTTGGTTTACGACAGGGATAGTTGAGTACGTGCAGGGTCTGGTAGTGCAGCGGCCCACCTGGCGGGTCGTCGGGCTCTGGGCACTTCACGCGGCCCTGGTGCCAGCAGCGCGCCGGCTCGGTGTTCGCCATTGGCTTGCCGGCTTCGTCGTGACTCCGATGCTACTTGGGCAATTGACCATCGTATTCCTCTACTGTTCTGGGGCTTCGTGATGCCCCCAACGATCCGCAGAAGCGGGCAGAGCCAAGCCGCCGCCGAAGTGGCTGATCGACTTGAGCGTGATCGCCTCGACTTGCTCCGGCTTCTCGGCGATCCGGCTGCTCAGATCGCCTACGATCGCAACGTTCCCATCGCCCAAGTCCCTGCTGAGTTGTTCTGCATGTGGTTCGATGACTTCTACCACCCGGACTCGGAGCACTTCCAAGATGCCTTCTCGATCGATGAATGCGCGATCCTCGCGGCATTCCATGAGCGTTACAGGAAGATCCGTGGCTCGCTGCCTCGGTACCTCGGTCGCGTTGCCGATCTGCACTCTCATGCTGCATGGCACGTACTGATAAGCGCTGCGGTAGACACACTCTGGAGTCTCGGCGAAGATCCACGACCTGGCTCGCGAGGACTCCACCGATGAAGCTTTGCATCCCCTTCGTTCTGATCGCAGCACTCGGCAGTTGCACATCGCCAAGCCACACACGAACCGTCCTCCTACTGGGGCGTTTCACAGCGCCGCAATCCAAGCCTGACTTGACGCACTCGCTGACCACCCAAGGGCATGTGGTCGTCGACTCGATGACGCCGGGAGTGGATCTCGTCGTCGTCGGGAGCGATCCCGTCAGTGAGGATGGGAAGCGTTTCGTGCCGATCCGTGACTTGCCGGCGTACTCGGCCGCGACATCACGTGGCATCGAGATCGTCGACAAGGCCACCGCCGTGGACCGGTTCCAACTGGACAGCAAGTAGACGGACCAACCATGCCGACAACGATCGGCGGCGCCACCATGGACACATCGGCATGGGCTGCGAACGGTATTGCGAGTGTGGCCGGTGATGCGATCACGTCGGAGCGGATCGAACTGAACGGAACGGCTCGGCGTTACGTTGGCTTGCGCATGTTCGCCGTCCCGCTGCTCGCGCTGGCATCGTTGCCCCAGGATCCGGCCCGACTCGCCGCCGCAGCGACGAATGAGTTCGCGGTCGAGCTCTACCAGAAGCTGGCGGCCGGGCAGGACGGCAACCTGTTCCTGTCGCCCTGGTCGATCGCGACGGTCCTGGTGATGGCGACCGAAGGCGCGCGCGGCGAAACGGCTGCCGAGATGCGTCGGGTTATGCATCTGCCCGCGGGGCCGCTCGACGACGCACACGCTTCGTTCGCTTCGCTGCGCCAACAACTCACCGCCTTCAGCGGCGGCGAGCTGCACAGTGCGCAGTCGCTGTGGTTCGACCACTCCCTGCAGGTGGTCCCGGCATTCTCCGCAGCGCTCGAACCGTTCCACGCCTCGGGGCTGCAGCGCGTGGACTTCCTCGGCGCGCCCGAAGTCGCGCGAAGCGACATCAATGCCTGGGTCGCCGAACGCACCGCACAGCGGATCCGCGAACTGCTGCAGCCCGGCGATGTACCCGCGCACACGCGCTTCCAGATCGTCAACGCGACGCACTTCCGCGGCCTATGGGCGTCGCCGTTCGACGAGCAATCGACGAAGCTCGCCGAGTTCTCTCGACCTGACGGGACCAAGGTGACGGTCCCGCTGATGCGCGATGCGAACCTCGCGAAAAGTCGCTTCGCCGCGTTCACCAGCACCGGCGACTACTTCGCCACGCCTCGCTGGCGCAGCACGCACCCCGGCAAGGTGACGCCAGTGGCGCCAGGCCCCGGCGGCTTCCAGATCGCCGCACTGCCCTACCAGGGCGATCGGCTCGAGATGGTCGTGCTGTTGCCAGACAGCGCGGACGGACTGGCGAAGCTCGAAGCCATGGTGACGGCCGAACGGCTGACTGGTTGGCTCGCACACCTGGAACGTCGCACCATCGACCTCGCGCTGCCGCGATTCGCTATGGAGTGCCGTTTCGCGCTGCGCGAGCAATTGCAAGACCTCGGCATGCGAAGGGCGTTCGCCACATCCGGCGACCAAGTCGCGCAATTCGACGGCATCGCGACGGCGGAGCGACTGTGCGTCGATCGGGTGGTGCACATGGCGTGCATTGAAGTGACCGAGAAGGGAACGGAGGCGGACGCGGCGACGACGGTCGGCGGGGCCGTCATTGGCATGGGGAGCCAACCGGTGAAGCCCGTGTTCCGCGCCGACCGGCCGTTCCTGTTCCTGATCCGCGACACGAAGAGCGGCGCGATCCTGTTCCTCGGGCGGGTGCACCAGCCGACGAAGGCGGTCTGAGTGCGCGGCTTGCTCGCCATCGCGTGCGCATTCGGACTGGCGTCGTGCCAGTCGGTGTCGAGCCCGACGGCCGCCGAAGTCGGCACGGCCTGCGACATCGCCGTTCGACTGCGCGACCAATGGCTGCGGGAGAACGTGTCGGCGGAGTCGGCGATCCTGCAGCG
>JAEUHV010000182.1 GCA_016794485.1 Planctomycetota bacterium | reverse complement strand
CCGGCGCGAAACCGTCGTCGCGGCGCACCGACAGGCAACCGTAGGCCGACTCGTCGACCGAGAAGCCCTCGAACAGGCAGACGTCGTCGGCGACCGTGACGATCGGGTCGCACGGCGTCAGCATGCGCCACAGCTCGGGATCCTCGCGCAGCAGCATCCGCGAATACTGGTCGCGCAGCTGCCAGTAGCGTTTGGTCGCCTTGCCGAACTCGCGGCGCAGCTCCGGCGTGATGCCGACCGCTTCGTCGCTCTGCTGCTGCGCCGCGGTGCGCACCTCGCGGCGGATCACCTGTTCGCGCGACTGCTGGCCGGCCCGCCACTGTCGCCACGCGGTGCGATCCGGCTTGGCCACACGCAGGTCGCAAACCACGACATCGTGCAGCGCCGAGATCGCTTCGCGGAAGCGCAGCGGCTGGCGCAACGCCGCGTCGAAGGCCACCGGCTCGCGACACAGGTTCGGCGCGAACGACAGCTGGGCGGCGTCGCCGTGCACCGCGAGGCCGGAGCGACCGAGGTAACCGAGCGAGAGGTTCACGACGTGGCTCCCGCGGAGACGAACCGCAGTTCGGGGAACGCCGCCTGCACCGCCGGCTGCAGCGACGGCATGCGATCGACTGCCTGCACCAGCGCCGCGAGGCCGATGCGCGCCTCCGCTCCGCGCACCGAACGAACGGCGACCGCGAACACCGGCAGCAGCGCCGCGGCATCGGCCGGCTCGACGGCGACGGCGCGCGCCAGCTGGTGCAGCGCCTGCACCTTGGCCCGCCCACCGCGATGCACGTTCAACAGCACGCCGGTCCACAGCGGCTGCAGGTCGCGGAGGTGCAGCGGCGGCGCCCCGGAGCGGGAAGCGAGTTCGTGGACGAGGCGGAGTCGCACGTCGTCGAACGGCGACTCGAGCAGTCGCGACCACAGCCCGGCATCGGCGCGCGCGTTCGCTTGACCGGCGAGCCACCCGAACCCCGCTGCGCGCACGGCCGGCAGCGCCGCATCGAAGAACGGCATCACGCGGGCCAGCGTGTAGTTCGCTTCCTCACCGAGCACACCGAGCGCCCACGCGGTCGACGCCGCGGCGACGCTGGCACAGCGCACGTCGGCGAGACGGGTCAGTGCGTCGGCATCGAGCACCTTCGCCGTGTGCGCCCGCACCAGCTCGAGGCCGAGCTCCGCGACCGGCGTCGCGTCGCGGCAGGCCAGCTGCAGGCACTCCGCCAGCGTCAACGTCTGCAGCGCGGCCGGGTGCGACCGCGCCGCGGCGACGATGGCCGGCAACGCCAGCACGCTGCGGATCGACAGCAAACGCAGCCAACCCTGGCCATCGATGCCGCCGCTGTCGCTGGATTGCGCGAGCGTCGCCGCGGCGAACGCCTGCACCTCGTCGTCGTCGTGCTCGAACAACGGCAACAGGCGATCGGCGGTCAACTGCCGCAGCCGTTCGGCGTGCTGTTCTCTCAGCAACGCGATCGCCCAGGTGCGCACGAGCCGCGCCCGGGCGCGGGCCACCAGATCGACCAAGGCCCCGCATGCGGCGTCGCTGCGCCAGGCGGTCGGGTGCAGCGGCGCCGGGGTCAGCTCGGCCAACGACCGACCGGCGGCCAGATCGGCGTGGGCGACGCCGAACTCGAGCGCGGCGTGGCCGTGGAACGCGAGCTGCAACAGGCACCACGAGTCGAGAATGCCGAGCCCGGTGTCGAGATCCTCGTCGCGATAGCGCGCCAGAGCCGCCGACGCAGCCCGCACATACGCGGCGGGATCGCGGAAGCCGAGGTGCCGCAACACCCGCAGCGCGCGGCGACGCAGATACAGGCGCGTGCGCAGCGAGAACTGGCGGCCATCACCCGGCCGCTTGCCGGCGGGCGCCGGCTTGCCGCCTGCGGTCGGCACCGCACCGCGCAAGCCACCGGTGGCATGACCGATCTCCTCGACCCGTTCCGCGGTGCGCGTCGCCACATCCCAGGTGTATCGAGCCCTCAGCCTGCGCCGCACCAGGCAGTCGAAGCGATGCAGGAAGGCGCCGACCATCGCGAAGTCGAGCCGACGCTCGGCGGCCTTGTAGAGCCGCTTCACGACGACGTTGTGGCCCGGCGTGGCCCACGGCGACTCCAGGTAGCGCCACTGCATCGCCATCGCCCACGGTCGTGGGTCGACCCGCCAGCGCTCCACCAGCCCCTGCAACTTCAGCGCTTCGTCGACCAGCAGCAACTCGTCGACGAAGCGATCGTCGGCGCTCGCGAAGAACTCGTCGAGCAGCACGTGCGAGCCGCGGCGATCCTGGTTCGGTGGCATGATTCCCGCGGCGCGGAAGGTAGGAGCCGTTGCGGCCCATGGCAACGGTGGACAACGACCGAATGCCGCGTTTGCCGCCGGCGGCCGTGAACCACAAGGTGCGCAGCCTGGCCGCCGCCCTGATCCACGACGTCTACTTCACGCTGCACGACGGCAGTGCGGCGAACATCGACGCTTCGGGGTCGCGTCGGCCGGCGACTACGCGCCCGGCGCTTCGACCAGCGTCACGACGTCGCGACCGCCTTCGTTGCGCGCGCCGGCGGCGCTGCCACTCGGCGAGCTTGGTCCGTGGGGACTCGGCCGGCTGAGCCGCGACCGACGGGGTCGATGGGGGAGACCTGCGACACGCACTTCGGTACCTTGCATGGGTGGCGCGAACGTTCGCCGACCTCGGCATCCCATTCCCTCTCTACGAAGCCCCCGTCGCTGAAGCCCGCGAGTACGTCGGCGTGTGCCTCTGCCGATTGTGTGAACGGCGAGGCCACGGATTTCGCGTCGGGCACGGAGGTTGGCTGGCGGTCGAGTGCCCTCGCTGCGGCGCGGAGACCGGCATCCACTTGGCGAACCCATCGACGCCCTGCTTCGCATGCACGGAGTCCGTCTCGTGCGTCTATCGCAGAGAGGAGACGGTCTGCTACGCGTGTCTGCGCGGCGGGAAGGCGGCTCTCACGAAGGACACTGTCTTCGGGCTCGTCACGTGGGCCCATGCTGCGCGTGGCCGCACGGGTGGTGTCCCCGACCCCTCACTTCCGCTACCTGCGCCTGCACGCGTCTTCGAAATCGGTCCGAACGGTCGCGTGTCGTTCGACCCGACCAGATCCATGGACGCTGTGAAGCCCACGCCTTGGAAGGAATACGAGCTCGACTCCTCGGTGATGTTCGAGCTCTTGCGCACGCCAACCTATTCGACGTCGCAAGGCGAGCAATGGCCGTTCGAGGGAGGAGTCCCGATGATCTACGTCGGGCGTTGGGCCCAGGCCGAGTTCGATACGAACGCGCCCGATGGCCGCGGCGAGCAGCTCTTCCGTACCGTCGTGGATTCGCCTCCGCCTGGGCCTTGGAGCGACTGGCTCGGCCCGACCCTGCGCGACCACGGCATCGGCGTCTACGTGTTCCGTAGCCCACGCACCGCCGCCACGTGGAAAGCGCACTACGACTTGGACTGAGGATCGGCGGCTCCGGTCGGTGCGCGGAGCTGCCGCCTCCATGCGGAACCCGCTGCGCACGCGCACCCGTCGCTCCGCCTGCTGCCTACGGAACGCAGCGCCGCCGACGTTCTCGATCGCCGCCGCAACCGCGTCCACGCTCGCACCCGCGTTCTCGCCCTCGACGCCACCCGCGCCGTGCTTGCAACCGACGCGTCCCCTTCCCCCACCACTCGCCGCGGCACCTCCCGCGAACGCAACCCCGACGCCGGTGCCAGTCCTCGTCACGCCATCCTGCCGCCGCCGCACGCCTTGGTCTAGCGGGTCGCGGCGACCTGTCCAGGTCTCGTTCCCGCCACGTTCGCGCACTGCGAACAGGAAGCCCATGGAATGGGCCTCGGTGCGAGCTCTCCTCGCTTCCCTGCGCCGCTTCTGGTCGACGATCGTCCTCGATGCACTTCGCCAAATAGTCGATCTGGCGGAGGAGATCGGTCGGACAATCCTCGAGGGGCGCATCAACTTCGTCGCCTCGGAAGAGGCGGCTACTTCAACGGGCTGCTAAGCCGGACAACGGCCTGCTTCGTTACTTGCCGGTGCGGACCAGGACCGATTCTAGAAACCGCCGATGGTCGCGGTGATCGCGTTGGTGCTTGTGAAGCTGACGATTGCGCCTGTCGCGTCGAGTTCGAGCGGCAACACCTGATGGTGCAGGCTCAGCCCCAACAGCTGCCCTGCAGCGGGAATCGGCAGCGATGACGACATGGTTCCCGCCGACACGAGATGCGCGAGAAGCAAGTCGGGGCTTACGAACAGCGAACAGCCCTGGCCACCCTGCGGCATTACAGCCGACAGGGGCACTGAGCCCGTGCCGAAGCCGAACGCCGCGATCCCGATCGCTATTTGCGGCAAGCCTGCAGCGACCGTGTCGAACGTCGAGCCTAGCCACGGCAGCGACGCCGTCGTCAACGTGTTCACCCCGCCGCTGCCGTTGCAGCCCGTTCCCCACGGAACTGACGTCGCCGGACACAACGACACGTACCGGGCGAAGCACGCCGAGGGCAACCCG
>JAEUHV010000185.1 GCA_016794485.1 Planctomycetota bacterium | reverse complement strand
GGCTTCCCTCATGACGTCGTCTCCTCGGGTTCCCGTGTTGTGCGCCGGTGATCGGCTGACGCGCGACGAGTTCGAACGCCGCTACGCCGCGATGCCGGACGTGAAGAAGGCCGAACTCATCGAAGGAGTCGTCTACATGGGGTCCCCAGTCCGTTACACGCAGCATGGCCGACCCGAGCACGTGCTGAGCAGCTGGCTCACGTTCTACGAAGTCCGCACGCGCGGTGTCGATGCGGGGCACAACAGCACGCTGCGCCTCGACCTCGACAACGAGCCGCAGCCGGACCTGCTGCTGCGCATTCCCGAACACGCCGGCGGCAGCTCACGGGTGAGCGCCGACGGTTACCTCGAGGGCCCGCCCGAACTGGTGGTCGAGGTCGCCGCGTCGTCCACAAGCATGGACCTGCACCAGAAGCTGCACGCCTACCGCCGCAACGGCGTCCGTGAGTACCTCGTGCACCGTGTCGACGACGGCGAGGTCGACTGGTTCGTGCTCGATGGCGGCGCGTACGTCCGCCAGAGCCCCGATGCGAACGGTTGCCTCGCAAGCCGCACGTTCCCCGGCCTCGCGCTCGACGTCGCTGCATTGTTGCGCGGCGACCTGCAGGCCCTGCACGCCGCCATCGAACGCCACACCGGCTCGCCCGCGCACCGCACGTTCGTGCAGCGCCTCGCCGCGCCCTGAGCGCGACTACCGGGTTCGTCCGGGGCCGCGCAGTTCGAGCCCGGTGATGCGCACCTGCTCGCCCCAGGTCGCGAGGCCGATGCGGTTCTTGCCCGGGATCGGCAGCAACGGCGCCTGGTCGAACAACACCTCGTCGCCAGCCTTCACCGTCATCCGCTTGCCGTACCACTGCAGCTCGAGCGTCGTGGGCTTCTTCGGATCCACGCGCCACGGCTTGATGCCGGCGTCGAACATGCGTTGCTCGTAGCGCTCGAACCACGCGTGCACCTTGTCGCCACCGACCGGCTCCAGGACGAGGGTCCACCCGGACAGCGCGTCGCGGCGACCTTCGCCTTGCAGGATCAAGCAGGCCTTCGGCGGACCCGAGCCCTCGGCGAACTCGATCGACAGCAGGAACGCGTCGACGGCATCGCACGCCTTCTCCGGCAGCCACGCCAGGTTGCTCGGCGAGTCCTTGGGAAAGCCGGGCCGCACGGTGTACTTGCGCCACTCGACTCCACGATCGGTGGCGTAGCCTTCGAGCGCGCCGTTGCGCACGCGCCAGCTGCCGACTTCCTGGTCGAGCTTCTTGTGCGCGCCGGACTCGGTGAAGCGAGCCTTCCAGCGCGACGGCCACTTGTGCCCATCGGGGACGTCGATCGCAGCGAGCTTCTTCGCCGGTGGATCGGTGTCGGCGAGCCATCCGGTCAGCGGCGTGCCGTTGCGCTGCGCCACCGCCAACGTGAGCCCCGCGGGACCGGTGTGGTTGTAGACCTTCGCCAGGATCTTGTTGCGGCCGGCGCGCAGCGTCACCGGGAAGCGGATCGCGTCGGGCAGCATCACGCTCCAGTGCGGCCGCCACGGCCCGAGTCCGCCGCCGCCGCCCTCGTACTTGCCGACCAGTTCGTCGTTCACGAACAACGTGAGCTCGTCGTCGCAGCGGCAGTGCAGGAACACCTGCTGGTCACTCGAGACCGTGACGTGGGTCAGCGCGTAGATCGCCGTCCAATCCATGTACGAGTAGTCGAAGCGCAGCCAGCCGGTCGGATCGACGGTGACCGGTTTGTCGCCGGGCCGCCGCCAGGTGGGGTTGTTGTTGAAGCCCGAGTACTTGGCGCCGAGGTCGATCTCGAGCTCCGGCGGGAAGCGGAACGTGTCGGCGTCGGCGCCGTCCTGGCGGAACGGCCCGATGACCCACCAGTCGTTCACCACGCCGAGCTGCACGCCGTGGGCGGCGAGGTCGGCGCTGCTGCCGTTCAGTTCCCCGGCCTTGGCATCACGCGGCACCGGCGAGCCAGGTTGCTCGTCGAGCCCGGCAGCACCGCGTCCGCTCGCGACGAGCTGTTGTTCGGCGCGGATCGCCTCGAGGTCCTTCGGCACCAGCGGCCAGCGGAAGCGGATCAGGTCGGCGAAGGCCTTCTCGCCGAACGCCTCGACCAGATGGAACGCGAACGCACGCGCCAGCGTCGGCGTGCGCGCGTCCTTCACCTTGTCCTTGCGGTAGTCGCGGAAGAACTTGCGGTAGCGCTGCCACTGGTAGCCATCGCCGCTCTTGCCGTACTCGGTGACGAAGTGCAGGAAGAAGCCCGCCGACGGCGCGTAGTTCGGAATGCGCCAGTATTCCAGGTCGCGCTCGAGGTAGTCGCCGAGGAACGCACGCAGAGCGAGCCCGATCGACGCGCGCCCGCCCGCGACCTGGCCGAGTTCCATCATCGCGAACGCGGCCCCGAAGTCGGCGAGCCCTTCGTGCATGCCGCCGTACACCGGAGACGTGTCGTCGATGCAGTGGGTGAGCTCGTGGTAGAGCAGCCCGTTGTCGATGCGCATGCCCTTCGCCGCCGGATCGGCATTGCCGATGTCGATGATCTTGCCGCCGCCGACGCCGCCGCCGAACTCCCACAGCTCCTTCCAGTAGACGGTGACGCGGTCGCCGTTGGGGTTGGGCAGGCGGCCGAACAGGTCGGTGAGGTAGAGGTAGGCGAGGTCGAAACGCAGCGCGCTGTCGTCGGGGATCGAATCGACCAGCTGCTTGGGTCCGATCAGGACGAAGCGATGGGTGACGCGTTGGGACGTGCGCGCCCAGCACGGGTGCTCCATCGCGGCCTTGGCCTCGGCGAGTTCCTCCGGAGGAACGTCGGCGAGCCATTGCGCGCCGAAGGCGTCGCGGGCCGCTTCGCCTTCCTTCTTCCACTCCTCGGTGAAGGTCAACGTGTGCAGCAGCGCACGGGCGATGCCGCGTTGCGCCTTGTCCTTGCCGAGCAACAGCGCCTGATCGCGCCGTTCGAGTCCCTTCCACCTGGCAGCGAGCTGGTCGACCACGGCCTGCTGCTCCTCGGTGATGGCGAACACCTTCTTGGCGATCGCGTCACGATCCTGGGTGGCGCGCTTCGCTTCGTCCAACGCACCGAGCACGGCCCGGTCGGCGTCGGCGGCGAGCGCCCCGCCGACTTCGTCGAGCAACCGCAGCGCGCCCAGGAGGCGACCGCGGTCGTACATGCGACCGGCGACCTGGCGTAGGTAGCGCGCGCGTTCGGCAGTGATGCGCTCCTGCACGATGTCGCGCTCCTCGAACGTCAACGGCGCCGGCGGCATCTTGCCGACCGTCAGCAGCGCCTTCTGCAGCTTGCCCTTCAACGGGTAGTCGTCGAGCCGACGGAACGAATGCTCGAGCTGGTCCCACGCCTCCTGTGGCTTCGTCGCAGCGAGGGCGAGCGCCTGCGCGATCGT
>JAEUHV010000139.1 GCA_016794485.1 Planctomycetota bacterium | reverse complement strand
CATGGCCGACCCGCTGCTGGACCTGACCCGTCGCTACCTCGAACCCCACCGCCGGTACCACGGCGTCCACCACATCGCCCACATGCTCGCGGCGGGGGCCGAGCCGGGCCTCGACGACGGCCAGATCATGGCGATCTGGTTCCACGACGCGATCTACGATCCGCGCAGCAAGACCAACGAAGCCGACAGCGCCGCCCTCGCCACTTCCCGGTTGCTGGCCGCGGGATGGCCTGCGGCCGCGGCGCAACGGGTGCACGACATCGTGCTGGCCACCAAGGACCACCGCCCCACCGTGGCCGGCAGCGAGCTCGTGCTCGACCTCGACCTGATGTCGCTGGCGCTGCCGTGGCCGGAGTTCACGCGCAACACCGCCGACATCCGCGCCGAATACGCGCACGTGCCCGACGCCGAGTTCAGCGCCGGCCGTGCCGCGTTCTTCCGTGCCATGCTGCAGCGCGATCGGTTGTTCCACACCGCGTTCGGCACCCGTTTCGAAGCCGCGGCCCGCGCCAACCTGAGGCAGGCGATCGGCGCAGCCTGATCACTTCGCCGCTGCCCCCACCGGCCGCAGCAGCGCCTGCAGTGCCGCCGCCGGCGTCGCGGACTTGAACACCATCTGCGTGTCGACCGGAGTCGCCTCGGGGTCGTAGACGACGGTCGTCGTCGACTGCGCGATCCCGACGAGGTTGCCCGCCGTGTCGACGATCGGCGCGCCACTGCTGCCCTTGCAGAAGTCACAGGTGACGTGCAGGAACGCCGTCGGAGGCCCGAAGGTCGGCTTGCCCCCCGCCGCGGGTCTTGCAGCCGCGGCAGCACCTGCACCCGGATCGGGAATCGCGCGCTCCAGCTCCTCGCGCAGCAAGTACTGCCGAGCCACCACGCCCTCGCTGAAGAATCCGAACTGATGGTCCGGGTGCGACAGGCAGTAGACCCGCTCTCCGGTGCGCACCGAGCCGCGCAGCGGCAACGGCAGGCCGCCGCGTTCGGCCGTTTGCAGCGTACACACGTCGCTGGCCATCGACACCGCGACGACACGTTCGACCGGCCACACGTTGCCGTGCAGGTCCGCGGTGACGAGGAACGACGCCCGCGTCTCGGCGTCGGGGGCGACCACGTGGGCGCACGTCGCCACGAGCCCCGTCGCGTCGACGCAGAACCCGGAAGCGGCGCTGACGTGCCAGTCGTCGCACTCCTTGCACAGGTAGTAGTGCACGACCAGCCTGGTGCTCGGCTGGACCAAGTCGTGCAGATCCGCGGACGCAAGCGGCGTGCGGCGCAGGGCCACTTCCGCATGGGCAGTCGTAGCCGCCGGCGTGTTCTCCAACTGGCGTTGCAGTTCGGTGGCCGCAACCAGCTTGCCCGACGCGCGCAGCGTGGCGCATGCAACCACCAGGCGCTGTTCCAATGCGAGGTCGTCGATCGAGGCGACGACGACCCGCGGCGACTCGGGGGCCTGCGCCCGCAGACCGCTGACGACCACGAGCCCCATGACGTGAACGGCCACCACACAACGCATCGACGGCATGCCGCTGGGTTACGGGTCGCGCCTGCTCCGCGCAACCCGGACGTTCGCGGCCACCTGCAGTCGCCATTCCACCACCAGGCTCAAGTCGGGACGGCAGAACTGCCGATGCGACCGGTGGTCGGAGCCCAGGTAATCCCCCGACCGGAGACTCAACCGATGCAGGTTCCCCGAACCGCAACGCCCCCATCTGCGTCCGCCGTGCTCGACACGGCGACCAAGCCACTCGTCCGTGTCGTGGACGACGAGCCGTCCATCCAGGCGCTGTTCCAGCGCATGGGGCCCCTCGGAGGGTTCCAGGTCAGCACGTACACCACGGCCCAGGATCTGCTCGATTCGATCGACGAATCCCGGCCGGGATGCCTCGTGATCGACCTGATCCTGCCCGACAAGACCGGGATCGAGCTGCTGCAGGCACTCGCCGAACGTGGGTGCCACCTGCCCGTGGTGTTCATGAGCGGCATGGCCCGGGTCTCGGAAGCGGTGAAGGCCATCAAACTCGGCAGCATCGACTTCATCGAGAAGCCGTTCGACGTGCCGCAGATGCTGGCGACGATCGCCCGTGCGATCGAACTCGACGAGAACCGGCGCAAGGACGGGCAGAGCTTCGAAGCGACCCGCAAGCGGTTCGCGACGTTGTCGGCCCGCGAGACCGAAGTCATGGAGCTGATCGTCCAGGGTGCAGCCAACAAGGAAGTGGCAGCCCGTCTGGGCCTCAGCCCGAAGACCGTCGAAGTGCACCGCGCCAACGTGATGCGCAAGACGATGTCCAACTCGCTGGCCGAACTCGTGCGCGCGCACGTCGCCCTGCGCAGCCACTGAGCTGGCCCGGTCCGCTCGGTAGTTTCCAGGCGCGAAGAACGCGCGCTCCCCGATGGCTGGAGACACCGCCGGCGTCGTCGTCGGCGAGCCGCGCCCGCTGCAGGCGTCGGCTCCAACTTCGCGGGGAGAGGCCGTCCGCCGCCGTGGTCTTCAGTAGAGCAGCGTCGCCAGGCGTCGACGCGGCTCGTCGAGGCGTTCGTCGTCCTCACCCACCAAGGCGAAACACAGCAGCATGCCCTTGCGGGCGAGACCGGCGCGGGCCGACTTGTCCGCCGCCACCGACTCGAGCAGTTGCGCCATCGCGGCGTCGACGTCCTTGCGCGCCAACGCCTGGCGCGCCGTCACCAGCAGCTTCTCCGCCGGCGTCGCCGCCTTGGCCAGGTCCGCTTCCAGCCACTCGATCCCGGTCAGCAGGCGGGTCGCTTCGTCGAAGCGATCGTCCTCCTCGGGAAAGCCGGCCAGCACTTCGCGCACGGCGAGCGCGTCCATCGCCGCCGCGTGCGCCTTGGCCCGTTCGAGCCGACCCGCCGGGCTCTGCGGGTCGACCTTGGCCGGCTCGTCCTTCTTCGGCTCCACCGCGAGCGGCTCGATGCCGTTCTTCTGCAGGAACCGACGCACTTCGGCCTCTGGCTGGGCCCCCTGGAAGGCGTCGACCGGACGGCCGCCGTCCACCAGCACGCAGAACGGAATGCCCTGTACGCCGAACGCGTAGGCGAGGTCCTGTTCCTTGTCGGAGTCGACCTTGCCGAGTTCGAACGCCCCGCCGTACTCGGCCGCAAGCCGTTCCAGAACCGGGCCGAGCGTGCGGCAGGGACCACACCACGCCGCCCAGAAGTCGAGCAGGACAGGGCGGGTCATGGAGCGCTCGACCACTTCCTGCTGGAAGGTCGAAGCGGTGATGTCGCGGACGTGAGGGCCAGCCATGGGCGAATGACTAGGAGCCGTTCCGGCCGACGTCAATGGCGCGCATCGCCGCTGTCGTTACGGCGCCGCAACAAAACCGCGGATGGGAACGGTTGCGCGGGCCTCGGCGCGGCCGGGCTCGGAGTGGCACGGATGTTGGATTCCTGCAGCAACCGGCTCGAGGCCACGCATTTCCAGGGATGGAGTGCGTGAGAGAGAGGCGACCGTAGCCTCGAGCCGGCATCTTCCCGCCGCGACGGCCAAGCGGACTCAGGTCGAAGTCACGCCGATGGAGCCGAGCACCGCGTCGACCAGTTCGAGCGCCCCGTAACCGAGCGCCACGAAGCCGATCTGCACGGCGAACGCGACCACCGCCCCGAGCCGCGGCAGTCCGAAGAACTCGCGCACCCAGAACAGCGCCATCGACGGGTTCAGCAGCAGCACCAGCACCAGGGCGAAGTCGTTGGCCGGCACCATCGCGATCTGCAGCACGCCGGTGACCAGGTACCACGCCGCGATCGCCATGCTGCGGCCGAACGTCGCCGCTTCGGCGCCGGCGACCCGCACCGAGGCATGCACCACGAAGCTCGCGATCACCAGGAACAGCAGCCCGAGGCTGAACCACTGGTGCGGCGCCGCCGGCGACAGCCAGGGCCAATGTTCGTCGAGGTCCTGCAACCGCTGCCGCCAGAGCGAGCGTTCGCGCAGGTCCACGGGAACGGCCAACGGCGACTCCGTGTCGGCGGGAGCGGGCAACGGTCCACGCCAGGTGATGCGCGGTTCTTGATTCGGTGGAGTGCCCACCTTGGCCGGATCAGCAGCAGACGGGGCGCCGCCAGGACCTGCATCCGACGCGGCCTGAGCGGCGCCCGCAGGAACGTCGTCGACGAACCGGAAATGGCGGATGCGCGTCGCAGGATAGGTGCGCAGTTCGCCACCGACGCGGATCTGCAGGCTCTGCAGGTCCATCGCGACGACGAGACCTTCCACGACCTCACCACCGTCGAGGTCGACGCGGGCAGGGCGGTCCTGGCCGCGGGCGAACACCGCGAACAGCAGCGCGAACAACACCCCGAGCACGCGGACCATGCAGCCCGGATCGTCGGCGCCTTCGGCAGCACTTGAGTCTCCAATCGAGCCTGCCGTGCCGCCGTCCCGGATCGCGACCGGAAGCGGCCGGCCGCGCCCCGTTCCGCCGATGCCGTCGCACGGATACCGTCCGGGCACGTGCGCCCGTTCCCGGGCGCTGAGCTGCCATGATCCGGACCGCTGCCCCGCTCCTGCTCGCCCTCGCCACCGCCGCCGCCCAGGCCCCCACGGCCGCAGCGACTCCCGCCGCCGACGAACTCGCCGCCTTGGCCGCGAAGGTCGAGACCGCGCATCGGCCGCGTGGCCCCGTCGCCCGCGTCGGCGAGCTGACCGCGAGCTTCGCCGTGCACCTGCTCGACCCGACCGCCGAACAGCGGGGCCAGGTCGACCTCGACGTGAAG
>JAEUHV010000122.1 GCA_016794485.1 Planctomycetota bacterium | reverse complement strand
CGTCGGCCGCCGCAGCCACAACCCCGTGATCGTCTGGCCGACGAAGTTCGCCGGCAGCAGCTGCGGATCGACGAACACCTGCATCGTGCCGTGGCTCCACCGCAGGGGCATCGACACCGCTGCGTTGCCGGGCAGCGCCGCGCACACCGGCGGCACGACGGCCGACTGCGCCACGAGCCCGACCGCACCGAGGGTCGAGGCGAACAAGGAACGAACCAGGGCCTGGGTCTGCATGCTGCTCCTTTGCCGAACGACCGGTGCCATCGGCAGTGTGCGGCTCCGGGCATGAGCCCCAGAAAAGAGAAAGGGCCCGGCTTCCCTGGCCGGGCCCCTTCTGGAGGCTGTCCGCTGGACTCGACTCCCTGCTTCCCCTGTCTGGCGTTGCTATCGGCGGTTCGCACCACCGACCTGAGTCCCTCTTTCAAGGACCGTTCCACCGCGCGAACGTTGCACCGCGGCGGCGCGCGGCGACCATGGGCGCGTTCGCGTTCCGCAACCCGGCTGCACCCCGCCGCTCCTGCCCGCATGACGCCCGTGCCTCCCGTTCCGCCCGTGACCATCGTGACCGGTGCCTCCCGTGGCATCGGCAAGGCGATCGCGAACGCCCTCGCTGCGGCCGGCCATCGGCTGCTGCTGGTCGCGCGCGACGACGCCGCGCTGCAGGCCACCGCCGAACCGTTGCGGGCCCGCGGCGGCACGGTCATCACCTGCACCGCCGACCTGCGCGACGCAGCCGCGATCGAAACGGTTGTCACGACGGCGGAACGACAACTCGGCCCGGTGACCGCCATCGTCAACAACGCCGGCACCGCCCCGTCCGACAAGGTCGAGAACACCACGCCGGCGATGGTCGCGGACACGTTCGCGCTGCACGTCGCCGCCCCGCTGGCATTCGCGCGCCGCCTCGCGCCAGGGATGAAGCGGGCCGGGACCGGGGTGCTGCTGCAACTGGCCTCGACGGCAGGCCTGCGCGGCTATCCGTTCACGTCCGCCTACACCGCCGCCAAGCACGGCATGGTCGGCCTGTCGCGCGCCCTGCACGCCGAACTGGGCAGCGCCGGCGTCCGCGTCTACGCGGTGTGCCCGGGTTTCGTCGACAGCGACATCACCCGTGGTGCGGCGGCGGCGATCGCCGCGCGCGGCAAGACCACCGCCGCCGAAGCGCACGCCCGCATGGGCCAGCAGAACCGCATCGGCCGCATGCACACGCCCGACGAGGTCGCCGCCGCGGTGGCGATGCTGCTGTCGGCCCGCCCCGCCGGCTGCGTGTTCGAACTCGACCGCGACCCGCCGGCGTTCGTCGACGCGACCACCTGACCCTCCTCCCCCCGATGAGCTCCTACGACTTCCGGTTCGAACGCGGCAGCGATGGCGTCGCGGTGCTGACCCTCGATCGGCCCGAAACGCTGAACTCGCTGACGTTCAAGATCTACGGCCAGCTCGAGCGGCTGTTCCACGACCTCGACGACGACGACTCGGTGAAGGTCGTCGTGCTCACCGGCCACGGCCGCGGCTTCTGCAGCGGCGGCAGCGTCGAGGAGATCATCGGGCCGCTGCTCGAGTCCGAACTCGACGGCACGCTCGCGTTCACGCGCATGACCGGCGCCGTGGTGCGCAACATGCTGCGTCTGCAGAAGCCGATCGTCGCGGCGATCAACGGCATCGCCGCCGGGGCCGGTTCGGTGCTCGCACTCGCCAGCGACCTGCGCGTGATGAGCGAACAGGCGAAGTTCGCGTTCCTGTTCACCAAGGTCGGGCTCACCGGCGCCGACATGGGTGCGGCCTGGCTGCTGCCGAAGGTGGTCGGCACCGGCCGCGCGATGGAACTGCTGATGCTCGGCGACAAGGTCACCGCCGACGAAGCGTTCCGCATCGGCCTCGCCAACCGCGTGGTGCCCGCCGACCAGGTGCTGGCCGAAGCGATGGCGCTGGCGCGCCGCCTCGCCGCCGGTCCAGGGCTCGCACTCGGCATGACCAAGAAGATGGTGTGGAACGAGTGGCCGATGGACCTCGACGCGGCGATCGAGCAGGAAGCCCAGGCGCAGGCGCTGCTGCTGCGCGCGCACGACCACCGCGAGTTCTACAACTCCTGGATGGAGAAGCGCGAGCCGCGCTTCCTCGGCCGCTGAGCCCGGAATCCGCATGAACCCCGACCTCTGGCTGCCCGACGGCGACCTCGATCCCGCGCACCGCGAGTTCGCCCAGCGCATCCGCGCCTTCGCCGCCGACAAGCTCGCCCCGCACGCGCGCGCCTGCGACGAGCAGCGCACGTTCCGGCGCGCGATGGTCGCGGACCTCGCCGCCGCCGGCATCCTCGGCGGTCCGCTGCCGCAGCAGTACGGCGGCTCGGGGTGGACGACCCTGCAGACGGCGATCGCGCACGAAGAGCTCGGCGCCGCCTGCGGCAACGCGCGCGGCTTCTGCGCCGTGCAGACCGGGCTGGTCGCGCAGTGCCTCGCGAGGTTCGGCACCGACGCACAACGCGCGCGCTGGCTCGGCCCGCTGGTGCGCGGCGAGGCGATCGGCTGCTTCGCGCTGACCGAGCCCGAAGCTGGCAGCGACGTCGCCAACCTGCGCACGCAGGCCGAACGGCAGTCCGACGGCGGCTACCGGGTGCGCGGCCAGAAGCACTGGATCACCAATGGCGGCATCGCCGACGTGATGATCCTGTTCGCCACGATCGACCCGAGCCAGGGCCGAGCCGGTATCACCGCGTTCCTGGTCGACACGGCGCGGCCCGGGCTGCAGCGCGAAACCATGCCCGGCGTCGAACTCGGCCACCGCGGCAGCGACCACGCGGTGCTGACGTTCGACGGCTTCCCGGTCGCGGCGGACGAGATGCTCGGCGCCGCGGGCAAGGGCTTCGGGGTCGCGATGGGCGGCCTGGCCGCGGGCCGGATCTCGGTCGCCGCCGGTGCCTGCGGCATCCACCGCGCGGCCCTGGCGGCGGCCGTTCAGTTCACCACGAGCCGGCAGCAGTTCGGCCAGCCCTTGGCGCAGTTCCAGATGGTGCAGGAACGGCTCGCCGACATGCTCACCTCGCTGCATGCGAGCCGCGGCCTCGTGCACCGCTGCGCGCGGCGGCGCGGCGACGGCAGCGAGACGCACGCCGACGTCGCGATGGCGAAGCTGTATTCGACCGAGGCTGCGGCGCGCGCCACCGAAGAAGCGGTGATGCTGCACGGGGCCCGCGGCTACAGCTCGGCGTTCCCGGTCGAGCGGCTGTGGCGCGACATCCAGGCGCTGCGCATCTACGAAGGCACGTCGCTGATCCAGAAGACGATCCTCGCGCGCATGCTCACGGCGGAGTAGCCGCGCGAGCGCTGCGGCTACGCGGCCACGGTTTGTCGGGGCGGCACCGCTGCAGCGAGGCCGAGCCCTACGGCGAGCCACGCGACACCGACGTGGTGGCACAACAACCGCGGCATGCTCGCGCGGATGTGGGCGTCCAGGTCGGCGAACGGCGCCAGCACGAACGGCAGTGCGACGACGCCGAGCATGACCGCCAGCCAACGCAGCGGGTCGCGCGCCGCATCGCTGCCGCACCGCCATGCGACCAGGAGCACGACCACGAACGCGAGGCCGAAGCGGCCGCGCAGCCAGGCCCAGTTGGCGATGCCGACGACGATGGTCGGCGCCTCGCCGAGCCGTTCCCCGAGCCGCCCGGAGCCTGCCAAGTAGCTCGAGAACACCCCACCGCCGAGCTCGAACAGGCGCGCCAGCGCGGGTGCGGCCAGGGCACCGACCACGACCACGGCCGCCGCGAGCACGACGCGCGACCGCACGTTCGGCACGAGCCGATGCGACAGCACGACCGCGGCGCCGAGGCCGGCCAGCGCCAGCGGGATCGACCAGGGCGTCGCCGCTCGCCCGCAGCTCTGCAGGTCGCGCTGCACGACGAGCCAGAGCGCCATCGCCGACGTCCAGCCCACGGCCGTGGCGACCACCACGCCACGGTCGGCGCGCAACCACGCCAGCGCCACGGCGACCGCACCGTAGAGGCCGCCTTCCGGCTTCGCCCACGCCAGCAGCGCGATGCCGACCGCGGCGAGCCAACGGTCCTTGCCGACGAGACCGCCGACCGTCGCGGTGACCGCCAACGCCAGCAGCGGCTCCGCATAGCCCGAATCCGCGCCACCCCCGCTCGGGCTCAGCACCATGGGCGTGACGCCGAACGCCACCGACGCCAGGACCGCCCACCGGATCGCGGCACCCGCCCGGCGCAGCAACACGAACAGCAGGGCGCAGTGCGTCAGGTAGACGAGCGGGAACAACGCGCGGCCGACGCCGAGCCAGCGTTCGAGGGCCGCCATCAGCACCGGCTGCAGCAGCGGGTAGTCGCGGCTGTGCAGGAGGATCCCCGGATCGCGGAATGCCGGCTGCGCGAGCGTCAGGCGCTCCGCCAGCAGGGCGGCCTTGCCATCCCACATCGCGGCCCCGTCCCACGTGCGCGACGGTGTCGCCAAGGCGCCCCACGCGACGATCGCCGTCGCCGCCGACACCACGACCACGCCGCCGAGCAGCCACCAGCGGTCCGAGGCGAACTGCGGCGACGCCACGCCGAGCGGTCGACGCCAGCGCTGCAGGACCATCGCGCCGACGATGGCCACGGGCGCAGCGAAATCGGGAACCTCGCCGCCCGCGGCGAACACCCCCATCGCCAGCATCCCGAACAGGGCGAAGGCGACGAGGACCACTTCCACGCATCGTCCAGGCACGCCGTCGATGGCCGCAGGAGTCATCGCACCTCGACGCGGAGGTCGTCGTCGGTGGCGACCAGCACGAACGTTCCGGTGCGCCCGTCTCGCGTGCCGCGCGCCAGGGGTCGGCCGGCGAAATCGGCGGCCGTGGTCGCGCACGCGGCCGTGGTCACCAGGAGGCGCGGCGCCAGTGCCGCCGACGCGAACTCGATCGGCCCGCGCTGGCTGCCTTCGCACAATACGACCTCGCCCGGGGCGGTGTGTTCGCGCAACCACAGCAGAGCGGCACCGCCGGCCAGCTTCGCCGACGCCAACTGGTGCAGCCCGGGGCCGAGTTCGTCGAACGTCCGGATGTCCGAGCGCCGCTCGGCCACCATGCGCGGCAGACGGGCGAGCCCCCAGGCGACGTGGATGGCGACGAGCGCCAGCACCACCCGGCGCCACGTCGACGGATTCGCTGCGACGGCCACGGCGCTGGCTTACCGGCCCACGCCATGAGGTGCAAGCGACCAGTGCTCGGGCCTTCGGCGCGGCGCGCGCAGCGGCTCAGCGGTTCTCGGGACGCGTGTTGGAGAACACGATCGTCACGACGGCCTCGTCCTCCCAGTTGCCGACCGCGCGCCCGATCACCGGCTTCTGCCGCCGCTGGCCGACTTCGAGCATGCCGTCGCGGATCTGCGGGTTCTTGCGCACGAGTCGCTCGATCGACTTCAACCGGTCGAAGCACAGATCGATCGATGTGACCACGCTGCCGCGCGCGTTCTTGCCCACCGGCACATCGGCCGCCCGGATCAGCACGCGGATGTCCGACGTGAACGTCAACGACATGTCGATCGTCTTGTCGAGCCAGCCCTGCACCGAGCTCTTCACCGGGAACGCCTGCAGCGGATCGAAGAAGTCCGACAACGGCGCCGTCATCGTCACCGAGTCGTCGGTCTGCACGACCTCGAGCGACTTGCCGGCGACCTCCTCGTAGTCGGGCAGCACTTCCTTCAGGAACTCGCGCATCTCGCCGTCCTGCGCGGTGATCAGCGGGGCCGGCACCGCGACGTCGCCGCCGCCGGCCTGCTGGTCGAAGATGCCGGTGTCCTTGGTCTTGCCCTCGCCGGCGATGTTGAACGCGAACTGGATCGACTTCTTCAGCTTCTTCAGCTTCTCGAGGTCCTGCACACCCATCGCGTAGAGCACCACGAACAGTGCGAACAGCAGCGTCATCATGTCCGCGAAGCTGATGACCCAGCGTTCGTGGTTGACGTGTTCTTCGTGCTTGTGCTTCTTGCCCATTCGCCCCTCTCCCCGGTCGGGACCGGACTAGTGCTTCTTGTCGTGCGCCGCGCCGTGCGCGCCGAGGTAGACCTTGAGCTTGCTGCGCAGGGCACCCGGGGCCACGCCCGACTGGATGCCGACGACGCCCTCGAGCACCATGTTCTTCAGCAGCTGGTCGTGTTCGATGTGGCGCTTGAGCTTGAACGACATCGGCAGGCACACGACGTTCGCGTAGCCGACGCCGTAGACCGTGGCGACGAACGCGACGGCGATGCCGGGACCGATCAGGGCCGGCTGGTCGAGCACGCTCATCACGTGCATCAGGCCCAGCACTGCGCCGAGCACGCCGACCGTCGGAGCGAGCGCGCCCCAGGTCTCCCAGAACTTCATGCCCGCCTTGTCGTCCTCCTCGGCGATGTGCATGTCGACCTCGACCGTCTCGCGGATCGCTTCGGCCGAGCTGCCGTCGATCGCCAGCGTCAGACACTTCACCAGGAACGGATCGCCCTGGCCGCTGTTGGCGTAGGTCTCGAGCGCGAGCAGGCCTTCGCGCCGGGCCAGGTTGGCCAGCTCGAGGATCTTCTCCATCAGCCCGTGGAAGTCGTACTTGCCGGGCATCGCCCAGCGCTTCAGGGCCTTGATCGCGAACGGCAAGTCGGACGGCAGCGTCGCCACCATCGTGGCGCCGAGCGAGCCGATGATCACGATCATGAAGGCCGTCACCTGCAGCAGATCGCCGGGGTGACCACCTTCCATGATCATGCCGCCGATGACGCCGCAGAAGGCGACGACCAGGCCGAGGATGCTGAAGAGGTCCATTTGCCGCGGTGCTGCTCGAGATGCCGGGCGCGAGGATGCGCCACTCGGATGATGGGCGATCCGGCGCTCCGCTTGAGCCCGTCGTGGCGTTTCCCGGCATGAGGCCGGCACCGCCGCGAATCCCGACAGGCCGGCGTCAGCGTGCCGCTTCGCGACGTGCGTCCATCAGTCCGATGCGATGGGAGCGCAGGCGCAACCAGACGAGCCGTGCGTACTCGACCACGAACGACCGTTGTGCCCACCACACCCGCCATCCACCGACGCGGCGCAACGGCGCCAGCCGGCGACGTTCGGCCAGGATCGCCGGCAGTTCGCCCAGCGCCCGCCAACGGCCGCGCAGGAACGCGACCGCCACGCCCGGGCGCCCGAACAGCGGCATCAGCAGCACGATCGCCAGGTTGCTGAGCAGGAACCCCGGCAGGTTCAGCAGCAGCGTGATCGCCGGCAGGTTGACCGCCCAGGCCCACGTCGCGTTGCGCACCGATCGCACGTTGAACGACAGGTCGCGCACGCGGCGGATCGTCGCGTTCAGGTGGTGGCGCACGTCGGCGGTCGGCACGTAGCGGATGCGCCAGCCGGCCACGAACGCGCGCAGCATCAGGTCCTCGTCCTCGAAGTTGGCGAAGAAGTCGGCGCGGAACGTGCCGATCTCGCGCAGCATCGCCGCGCGCAGCAGCACCGCTCCGCCACAAGCCGACAGCACGTCGTCGGCCCGATCCCACGCATCCGCCGGCTGCATACGACCGCGTGGCGCCGAGTCGCCGTTGCCGAGCAGCCACACGCCGGCCCCGTCGAGCAGTTCGGACCGATCGAACAACCGCATGCGGCTGGCGCACGCGCCGATGCGCGGGTCGGCTTCGGCCGCCGCCACCAGTTCGGCGACCCAACGCGGGTCCGCTTCGGCGTCGTTGTTGAGCAGCGCGACGAACTCGCAGCGCCCCTCCGCGAGCACGACTTCGATCGCGTGGTTGCAGCCGCCGGTGAAGCCGGTGTTGGTCGGCAACGCGTGCACGCGGATGCGGTCGCCGAACTCACGCCGCAAGGCCCCGGCCTCGTCGTTCGCCGAGCCGTTGTCGACGACGTGGATCTCGACGTCGCCGTGGGTCTGCGCCAGCAGCGACGCGATGCACGCGCGCGTCAGCTGCAGGCCGTCCCAGTTGAGCACGACGACCGCGACCGCGCGGGCGGCGGCCGGAGCCGTCACGAGTCGGCCTCGCGGCGCCGGTGCGGGCCACGCCGCAGCAGGCTCGGGAACAACTTGCCGGCGACGTTGCGGGCCAGCCCGTCGAGGCCGAGCACGAGGCGTTTCAGCGGTTCTTCCGGACGGCCGGTGAACGTGGTCACGTGGCGGTAGTCGCGACCGACGCTGGCCCGCTCGGCGAAGTAGTAGTTCGACACGCACAGCCGGGCGCGCGCACCGCGCACCTTGCTCACCGAGTGCCAGCTGTCGGGGCCCGTCTCCATCACCACGAAGCGGTCGAACACCGCCGGGATCACGTGCGGCGTGCGGCGCGGATCGGCCCACAATTCGAGGTTGCCACCGTCGTCCGGGTTCCAGTCGGGCGCCGCGTATAGCAGCAGGTTGAGCACGCGGTAGCGGCGCTGGTCGCCGTCGTGGCTGTTGTCCAGGTGCGGGTTGAGGAAGTCGCCCGGCCCCATCACCGAGATGCCCGACGCATACAGCGACGGATCGGCTTGCAGCCCGTCGATGCCGGTGATCGCGGCGATCGCCGCCACCACCGCCGGCGCCTGGAACGCGAACAGCAGGTCGCCGATGCACGGCGCGTAGCGTTCGACCGCGACGCCGACGCGCTTCTGCTCGCGCCACGACTTCTTCAGCAGCAGCGAATCGGCCGAAGGGAACGCGTCCGCCACCGCCCGCAGCCAATCCGGGGGCAACAGCTCGTCCACCACGAAGTGCCGCACCGGACGGGCGGCCGCGAACTGCGCCTGCAGTCGCTCCTGCTCGCGCAGCAAACGCTGGCTGATCGCGGCGGTGAACTCGGCACGGGTGGCCATCGGACGAGCCACCTTAGCCGGCGACGCCGCCGAGGCCAAAACGCACTGCGAGCAGGCGCCCCGCGGTCAGCGCCCAGCGCCCCGGCAGCCCGAGCCGCCACAGCACCCGGAACACGCGCACGTACGGGTCGCTCCACAGCTCCGGGGCGTGCGCGCGCAGGAACGCCAGCTTGTGCTCCACCGACTGGAAGCGCCTGGCGTGCAGGTCGGCGAGGGCTTCGTGCAGCAGGTTGTTGCGCACCGCCGGGCTGACTTCGTGGCGGCCGTGCAGCAGCCCGGTCGCGAGCCCTTCGGCCCGCACCTCGCGCAGCACCGCGAGTTCCTCGGTGAAGCGCGAGCTGTTCGCGTTGGCCGCGGCGGTCGCCGCGTGGCCGTGGCGGCGGTAGTGCATCAGCAGCTCGGGCACGTCGACGATGCCGAACCCCGCGCGCAACATGCGGAACGTGAACTCCCAGTCGAGCGCGAAGCCGAGGTCCTGGCGGAAGCCGCCGACCGCACGCACCACTTCGGTTCGATACAGGATCGACGGGCAGACGATGAAGTTGCCGCGCCACAGCCGTTCGTAGTGCGCGGCCCGGTCGGTGCCGGGAGAGCCCTTCCAGAAGTGCTCCTTGAAGCCCTCCGCGGGCGACCACTGCGCAACCCCGTCCGCGTCGATGCCGAACGCGCGGCAGTGCGCGAATCCGGCGTCGGGCCGCGCCGCCAACGCCGCCAGCATCGTCTCGAGGTAGCGCGGCTCGTAGACGTCGTCGTGGTGCGCGAGGCACACATACGGCGTGCGGGCGAGTTCGACGCAGCGGTTCCAGTTGCCGCCGATGCCGCGCGACGGGTCGTTGCGATGCACGACGATGCGATCGCCGGCGATCTCGCGCGCGCGTTCGGGCGAGCCGTCGCTCGAGCCGTCGTCGACCAGCAGCAGGTCGAAGTCCTGGCACGTCTGCGCCAGCAGCGACTCCAGCAATGGCCGCAGGTGCGCGCCGGCATTGCGGCATGGGATCGCGAAGGTGGCAATCGGCGGCACGGTCGCAGCAGACAAGGGGCCGCGATGGCGGTCAAGGCAACGGTGGGCACGCAGGGGCCGTCGCCGTAGCCTGCGCCCCACGTGCCGAACGCTCCCGTCGTCCATTCCCTGCCCGGCCTCGCCCTCGCCCCACATCGCGACCAATTGCACGTGGTCGCCACCACCACGTTCGCGGTCGGCAGCGCGGTGCTCACGATCGACGGGACCACCCGCGACCGGCCCACCCGCCACACGCTGCAGATCGACCGCGACGTCCACGTCGACGCACAGATCGAGCGCGACGGCCGCATGGGGTTCCTGCCGTGGCGGTGGCTCGACCACGGCTGCGCGCCGGTGACGCATCTCGTCGGCCGCGCCCTGGTCGCGCATTCGCCGATCGCGCCGGGGGACCTGATCACGTTCGACTACGAAACCACGGAATGGGACATGGCCGCCCCGTTCGCTTGCCACTGCGGTGCCGCCGGTTGCCGCGGCGAGATCCGCGGCTACCGCCATCTGGGCGAAGCAACCCGCGCGCGGTTGCGTTGGGTCACGCCGCACCTGCTCGCCCACGCCGGCGAACTGCGCATGGCCGCCCGCTGATCGCGCGCCGCGCGCCCGCGCCGGCAGCCCTTCGCACACTGCGACACGCCCCCTTCGGCGTAGTCACAGTAGGCCGATCTTCACATGCGAATCGGCGGCGCGGCGCGTACAAATGCGCATCGGGGGGCGATCTCCGCTCCCCGTCCTCCCAGGAGCACCACCATGCGATTCGTTTCCCTCGCCTTCTTGCTGGCCGCCCCGTTGGCGGCGCAAGGCAGTCTTCTCACCACCACGTTCGCCGGCGGCAACGGCCAGAACGGCAACATGTTCGACATCACGGCAACGAACGCCGTGGTCATCAGCGGTTTCGACGTCAACCTCTCCACGCCCACCGCCGACATCGAGGTCTACGCCGTGACCGGCGGCGGCACCTTCGTCGGCAAGGAGTCGAACGCCGCCCTGTGGACACTCGTCGGCACCGCTACCGGCGTCGTCAACAGTGGCAACAACGTTGCGACGTCCGTGCCGATCGCAGTCAACGTCCCGATCGCCGCGGGCCAGTCGATGGGCTTCTACGTCACGACGACCGCGGGGGGAGGAGTCAACTACACGAACGGCACCGGCGTCGGGAACGTCTTCGCCCAGGACGCGAACATCCAGTTCCGCGAAGGCGTCGGCAAGTCGTACCCGTTCGCCACGACGTTCACGCCGCGCATCTGGAACGGGAACATCTACTACGTGCTCGCCGCGGGGCAGAGCCTGACGACGACGTTCGGCAACCTCAACACGATCTCCGCGGGCAACATGTTCGACGTGACCGCCCTGCAGAACGTGGCGATCACCGGCTGTGACGTCAGCCTCGACCCCGGCGTGTGGGACCTGGCGGTCTACACCTTGACCAACGGCTCGACCTACGTCGGCAACGAGACCAACGCGGCGGCGTGGACGCTGCTCGGCTCGGCGATCGGCGTGGTCTCCAACGGCTTCAACGTCCCGACACCGCTGCCGATCGCGATCAACAGCTCGATCGGTGCCGGCCAGACGCGGGCGTTCTACATCACCTGCACCAACGGTAACGGCATGAACTACATCGGCGGCACGTCGGCCGGCGCGGTCTATGCCCAGGACGCCAACATCCAGATCCGCGAGGGTGCTGGCCTGCAGACGCCGTTCACGACGGTGTTCACGCCGCGCGTGTGGAACGGCACGCTGCGCTACGCGACGATCCCGCTCAACAGCGCGGTCAACACGGCCGTCGGTGCGGGCTGCGGCTACGAGTTCCGCTCGGTCTACGAGCAGTTCACCAGCGGCGCGCTCTCCAACAACCCGTTCGACCTGAACGGCACGGCGCTGCGCTGGACCAACGCCGGCACTTTCTACGTCGTCGACAACGTGGTCGCGTCGTTCGTGGCGCCGACCGCGGCCGCGGTCAACGTCGCCCCCGGCCTTCTCGACGGCCAGCAGGCGTTCACCCTGACGGCGCCGATGCCGGTGCCCGGCGGCACCACCACGACGCTGAACGTGTGCACCAAGGGCTACGTCGCCACCGGCGTGGGCAACGGCATCGACTACACGCCGACGGGCGCCGAACTGATCGCCTTCCCGGAGACGACCTGGGCCTGCTGGGCCGACTACGACCAGACCATCCTCGGCAGCGGCCTGATCCTCTACGAACAGGTGGGCGGCGTGGCCTACGTGACCTGGAACGGCGTCCGCACCTACCAGAACGCGGCGGCCTCGAACACCTTCCAGTTCCAGTTCAACATCGCAACGGGCAACGTCACCCTCGTCGTCAACTCGGTCGGCGCCGCGGCGGCGTGGCCGGTCGTGGTCGGCTACTCGCCGGGCGGCACGAGCCTGAACCCCGGCAGCAAGGACATCTCCGCCCTGGTCGGCGCCGGAGCGATCTTCCTCGACCCGTCGGATCGCGCCGTCACGCTGAGCGCCCTCAGCCTGCCGCTGATCGGCTCCACGTGGCAACTGGGCGTCGGCAACATCCCGGCGAACGGCGTCATCGGCGTCGAAGTGTTCGGCCTGACGGACCCGCTGCTCGACGACCTGACCGTCATCGGCATGCCGTTCTGCGGCCTGCGCGCCAGCCTCGACGTCCTCAATGCGTGGTTCATCGGCAGCTCGACGCACGTCTACGGCCTGTCGATCCCGAACAGCCTCTACCTGATGGGGCTGAACATCCACACCACGACCGCCGTGTTCCAGGTACCGGCGGTCAACCCGTTCGGCGCGATCACGTCGCGCGGCCTGCGCGGCACGATCGGCAACCAGTGAGGCCGACCGGCCCGGCTACCCGGTGACCGGGCCGACATCGACCTTTGCCGGCGGTTGGATAGGCTCCCAAACCCATCCACCGCCGGAGTCCACGTGTCCGCCACCGAGTCGAAGTACTGGAATCCCAAGACCGAGACACTGCCGAAGGACCAGCTGCGCGCACTGCAGGCGATCAAGCTGCAGCGACTGGTCGAACGCGCCTGGCACACGTCGCCGTTCCATCGCCGCCTCTACGAGAAGGCCGGCGTTCGCCCGGAACAGATCGAGACCCTCGACGACATCCGGCGCCTGCCGTTCATGACGCGCGAGGACTGGATGGCGAACCAGGCCGAGAAGCCGCTGTTCGGCGACCTGGTCACGCGGCCCGAACGCGATGCGATCCGCTACCACCTGACCTCGGGCACCTCGGGCCGCCAGCCGCTGCGCGTGCTCGACGGCAGGAAGGACTGGTCGTGGATCGCCGACATGTGGTGCTACGGCTTCTGGGGCTTCGGCATCCGGCCGTCGGACAAGGTCTTCTTCGCGTTCTCGTACGGCTCGTTCATCGGCTTCTGGGGCGCGCACTACTGCTGCGAGAAGATCGGCTGCCTGACGCTCGCGTCCGGCAACATGACCACCGAGCAGCGCGTGAAGCAGATCGTCGAGATGGGCGTCACCGTCGTCTGTGCCACGCCGACCTACGCGCTGCGCATGGGCCAGACCGCCGAGAAGATGGGCATCGACCTGAAGAAGGACGGCAAGGTGCGCCGCGTGATCGTCAGCGGGGAACCGGCCGGCTCGATCCCCGCGGTGAAGCAGATGATCGAGGACATGTGGGGCGGCAAGTGCGGCGACACCGCCGGCATGACCGAGATCGGCACGATCATGATCTTCGAGTGCGACCACCAGCCCGGCGGGCCGCACATCATCGAAGACTGGTTCATCGAAGAGGTCCTCGATCCCGACACCGGCAATCCGGTGCCGTACGGCGAACGCGGCGAACGCGTCGTGACGTCGTTCGGGCGCGGCTTCATCCCCCTGGTCCGCTACCGCACCAAGGACCTGGTCTGCAAGGTGCCGCACACGCGCTGCAGCTGCGGCCGCACCGGCGACCTCTACGAAGGTGGCATCCTCGGCCGCGTCGACGACATGAAGCTGATCCGCGGGACCAACGTGTATCCACGCGCCGTCGAAGCGGTCGTGCGCGAGCACAAGGAAGTCGAGGAGTTCCAGATCGTGATCACGCGCGTCGATTCGGTGCAGGACGAGATCACGGTGAAGGTCGAACTGAAGCCCGACGCCGGCGACTGCTGGCCGCGGCTGCAGGCGCAACTCGGCAAGGACCTCGCCGACGCACACGAAGGCCTGCGCTTCAACGTCGAACTGGCCAAGACCGGCGAGCTGCCGCGTTTCGAGCTGAAGGCGAAGCGCCTGCAAGACCTGCGGCCGCAGTACTGAGGACCACGACCATGACCCCAAAGACCGATCTGCTCGGCCGCCCGCTGTCGAAGGACGACCAGGAACTGCTCGACCTCTACGCACGCCTCAAGACACTGGCGGCCCGCTCCGACCTGCCACCGGTCGCCACCGCGAACGTGAAGCAGGCGATGGTGCTGCTGTGGAACGCCTGCAGCGACCTCGCCCTGCTCTACGAAGAGCCCGGCTGCGACTGACCGTCGCCTTACACACGCCGTTCCACGCGCGCCGATACTGCCGCCATGCACCCCGCCCGGATCGCGCCGCTGTTCCTGCTGTTGCCCGTGGTCGCGCAGACCGCGGCCAAGGTCGACGAACATCGCTGGCTCTTGTTCGTGCGTTCCAACTTCGCCTGATCGGTGGCCCTCGAGGCGGCCCGTGCGGCCGTCGAGTCGTTGCCGGGTGTCCGGTCGGTCGCCGTGCTCACCGGGCAACCCGGCACGATCGCCGGGCAGGTGCCCATGCACGTCGTCACCGTTGCCGGCCACGACTGGGCCGACGTCCAGGCCCTGCTGCCGGCGCGCCACGTCGACATCGAAGTGCTGCACGAGACCGACCACGCCCGCAACCTCGACGATCTGCGGCGCTTCGAGGCGGAGTTCACCGGCGAATCCGCGACGCGGCGCCGTGCCGCATGGCAGCGCATGGCCGAGCTCGACGCCGAGACCATTGCCCTTCGGGCCCTGCTGCCCCGACTCGAGGAACTGCAGCCGGGTGGCGACCGCGTGCAGGATCCGCGCTTGCAGGAAGTGCACCGCATCGTCGCGGCGGAAGTCGCGTTCTGGCGCGCTGCGATGGCGGAGCCCGCACGCAACGCCGCCGTTCCGCAGGATGCCATCGCCATCGCCCAGGAGCTCTACGAAGCACGCGGCGTGCTCGGTGGCCGCCGCTGGCTCGTCGCGCGCACCAGCTACGCCCGGATCCGCTCGCTGTGCAGCGAGGTCGCGGCACACGCAACGGCAACCGCCGACAAGGCGCGCGATGCCGCCGTTGCCGCGAAGTACCGCACGCTGGCGGACCGCTGCACGTTCATCGCAAAAGCGATCGAAGCCGCCTGCACACCGTGACGCGGTGCGTCAGTCCGCGGCCGGCCGTGGATAGCCGCCGACGTAGAACTTGAACGTGCGGCCGCCGCGCGCCCGCGCGTCGTGGTGCTTCTCGACCAGCGTCGCCACCGCATCGGCGAGTTCCTGCGCGAACGCGCTGCGCGCCGACGCCGACGCGAAGCGCACGTCGACCTCGAGCGACAACGTCGGCAGCACCTGGCCCGCGGCCGCGGCGCCTTCTCGCAGCTGCGCCAGGTCGGCGATCGCCTGGCTGGCCACGGCGATCTGGTAGGCGGACGAGAACCGGTCGGGCACGAGTTCGGGCCGCGAACCGAGCGCACCGATCGCCTCGCGCGAGATCGCATAGCTGCCGCCGACGCGCTGGTAGACGCGTTCGCGCACGCTGCCGCGTTCGTGTTCGTGCACGACCGACAACAGACCGTGCCGCAGCAGTTCCTGCAGGTGGTAGTTCAGCCGCTGTCGCGGCACACCGAGGCGCGTTGCCAGCTCGACGGCCGATGTCGGCTCGGCCAGAGCCTCGAGGATGCGCTGGCGGACCGGGTCCAGCAGCGACATCGCGCGTTCCGGCTGGGCGACGACGTGCACGGCGTCGGTCACGCGCCACCTCCGACAGCGATGGCCGCTTGGCCGAACAGGTTCTGCAGCACAGTCGCAAACGCGCGCCGGTACGCCTGCAGCAATGCCGTCGGCACACCGTCGCCGTAGCCGGCGAGCCACAACCAGACGTTCGTGGTGCCGCCCCAGTTCTCGCAGGTGACGCGCAGCCAGGCATCGCCGCAGTTGGTCGCCATGCCGGTGAACTCGCGCGGCCCCGGCGAGTGCATCGCGATGCCGGTGATCGCCGGCACCCCGGGCACCGCCATCGTGAACGGTTGCCCTTCCTCCAGCCGCGGCAGCGCTGCGGCGCCGATGCCGTCGGGGCCGGTCAGCAGTTCCCACGCGGCTTCGCACGGCATCGGCGTCTTCGCCGCAGCCCACGCGACGTGGCGATCGCGGCCGCGATGGCGTTGGAGGTAGAGCCGCAGGCTGCGCAGTTCGGTCGGCCACCCACCGCTGATGCCGTGGTACTCCGCGTCGAAGCCGGCCTCGGGCCCAAAGCCACTGTGCACGAGGCGCAGCGTCGTCGTGCCGCCGTTCCCCTCGAGATGGAAGTCGATGAACAGCGGCCGGAACCCGCCGCGACCGTCCGCCACCGTAGAGTCGTAGCGCGTGCGCAGGTGCTGGCCGGGCGTGCACACCTCGATGACCTGGGTCCAGGTGTGCTGGTCGCCCCACCGCCACACCATCGCCCCACCCACACGCGGTTCGCAGACCACGTCGGTCGCGAACCATCGCTCGATCTCGCGGGCCTCGGCGAGCGCTCGCCAGACCACATCGGGGGCGGCGGGCAAGTCGATCTGCATCGCGAACTGGCGACCGGGCTGGCGCGGGTGACTCTGTTGGGTCATGACAATTCCTGGGTTATGCCGACAAGATAATCTGTCGGAACGCCATCGCAAGGGCCGACAACAAATTTCTTCGGCGGGTGCCGCTGGCTCGCACAGCACCGTCTCGCGACCCTCTGCGCATGCGCGTCGTCACCCAGGCCTGGGCCGTCACCTTGTTGCTCGGCCCCGGTTTCGCCCAGCAGGCCACCGCGCATTGGGCGTTCACGCCGCCGCTGCGGAACGTGCCCGCGGTGCGCGACGCGAACTGGTGCCGCGACGAGCTCGACCGCTGCGTACTCGCCGGCCTCGAACGCGACGGTCTGCGGCCGAGTGCGCCGGCCGACCCCGCGGTGCTGCTGCGCCGCGTGCACCTCGTGTTGACCGGATTGCCGCCGACCCCCGAACAGGTCGCTGCGTTCGTCGCCGACCCGAGCGATGCCGCCTACGACCACGTCGTCGACGCACTGCTCGGCGACATCGCGTGCGCCGAACACATGGCGACGCCGTGGCTCGACCTCGCGCGCTTCGCCGACACGTACGGCTACCAGGCCGACTTCGACTGCCGCACGTGGCCGTGGCGCGACTGGTTGCTGGACTCGCTGCACGCCGACAAGCCGTGGGACCGCTTCGTCATGGAGCTCGTCGCCGGCGACTGCCTGCTCGACGCGTCCGACACGTCGCGCATCGCCACCGCGTTCTGGCGGCTGCACCGGCAGACCAACGAAGGCGGCTCGATCGACGAGGAATGGCGGCAGGAGTACATCGCCGACCGCACCGACACGTTCGGCGCCGTGTTCCTCGGGCTCACGGTCGGCTGCGCGCGCTGCCACGACCACAAGTCCGATCCGACCACGATGCGCGACTACTACGCGCTCGGCAGCTTCTTCGTCATCGACGAAGCTGGGCTGTATCCGTACTCGACCGGTGGCACGCCGCAGCCGGCGCTGCGGCTCGCGACGCCGGCGCAGCAGCAGAAGTCGGCCGAACTTCAGGCCGCGGTCGCCGCAGCCCAGGAGAAGGTGTCCCGACACGACCCGCATTGGCAACGCGGCGCCGAACCGCAGACATCGCCCCCTGTCGCCGAGCGATCCTTCGACGCCCCAGGCCATCTCTGCGACGGCGACACGCGGTTGCCGATCCCGAACCTGCCGGCGTTCACTCGCGACGACTCGTTCAGCGTGCGGCTCGTCGTGACCTGCCCGGACAAGAAGGACCGCGCGGTGCTGCTGCACACGAGCCACTACACGCAGGACGCCGACACGCAGGGCTACCAGCTGCTGCTGAAGGACGGCCGCGTGTGCTGGGAGATCGTGCACCACTGGCCCGGATCGGCCGCCGCGGT
>JAEUHV010000082.1 GCA_016794485.1 Planctomycetota bacterium | reverse complement strand
GATGGCCGGGACCAGACCACTCGCCGAAGTCTACGAGTCGCGCCTGCGCCTCCTGGCCCCACGACGCGAGCAGCTGGATGCAGTCGGCGAGCTGTACGTGCGCCGCCTCGTGCCGGACGCGAAGGTCGTCGTGCAGGCGCTGCAGTTCCTCGGCAAGAGCGTCGGCATCCTGAGCGGCGGCCTGCTGCTGCCGGTCCAGCACGTCGCCGACCACCTCGGCATCCCCCGCGGAACCGTGCACGCCGTGCCCGTGCTGTTCACGCCGGACGGCCGCTACGTCGACTTCGACCGCAGTTCGCCGCTGTGGCGGAACGGCGGCAAGGTCGAACTCGTGCGCAGCCTGCCGGCGACGCTGCGGCCGATGGCGTTCGTCGGCGACGGATTCACCGACGCGGAGACGCGCGGCCACGTCGCCCGGTTCATCGGTTATGGCGGCGTCGTCGTGCGGCCACCGGTGCGCGACCGAGCCGATGTGTTCGTGACCGAACCGAGCCTCGGCGCGATCCTGCCGCACGTGCTCACCCCGGTCGAACGTACGCGGCTCGCCGCCGACCCAGCGTTCCTCGCGTTGATGCCGTGGTTGACCAAGGCCCCCTGACATGGACCACCCGATCCTGTTCCTGCCCGGACCCACCGAAGTCGACGCGTCGCTGCGCGCGGTGATGGCGCGTGCCCTGGTGGGCCATCGCGAAGCCGAGTTCGTCGCCGTCGTGCAGGACGTCTGCGCCCGCTTGCGCGAGCTGTTCGTGACACGCCAACCGGCGGCGTTCGAGACGTGTCCGGCGACCGCACTGATGGAAGCCGGGATCCGCAACCTGGTGCCGAGGACCGGGCGGTCGCTGCACCTCGTCGCCGGAGCATTCGGCGAACGTTGGCAAGCGATCGCGCGCGCGTGTGGCCGCTCGACGCAGGCGCTGGTCGTGCCGTTCGGCCGGGCCCACACACCCGAGGCCTTGCGCACGGCCCTCGCCGCCGACGCCGGCTTCGACGCCGTCTGCATCACGCACAACGAGACCTCGACCGGTGTGCTCGAACCGCTGCGCGACCTGGCCGCGGTCGTGCATGCGGCAGCACCGCAGGCCCTGGTCCTGGTCGATGCCGTCACGAGCCTCGCGGGTGCCGAACTTCGGATCGACGACTGGGGCATCGACTTCGCATTCGCCGGCACGCAGAAGTGCCTCGCACTGCCGCCCGGGCTGTGCGTCTACACCGCCAGCGAACGCGCGCGCCAACGCGCCGCCACCATCGACGAACGCGGCTTCCTGCTCGACCTGCCGCTGGCCCTCGCCGAGACCTCCGCGGGCCGCACGCTGGCGACGCCGTGCGTGCCGCTGGTGTGGGCGCTGCAGGCGCAACTGCTGCGGATCGCCGCCGAAGGTCTGGAACGGCGGCACGCGCGCCATGCGGCCATGCGCGAGGCGACCCTGGCATGGGCCGTGTCGCGCGGCTTCGCGCCGTTCGTCGCCGAACCCGAGGCGCGGTCCCCTTCGGTGAGCTGCATCGACGCGCGCGGCGGCGACGTGGCCGACCTCGCCAGACGCGCCGCCACCGCCGGCTTCAGGATCGACCAGGGCTACGGCCCGCTGAAGGGCAAGGCCTTCCGCATCGGCCACATGGGCGACCATGACCTTCCCGGCTTGCGCGACCTGCTGACCGCGCTCGGCTGATCGCGACGGCCCGAACTACGCGAACAGCTTGTCACGAGCGCCGGCGAGCAACCGCACCACGGCGGGGTTGTCGACCCGCCGCGCCACGGTGACCGCCATGTAGCGGACCCGGACACCTGGCACTTCGGCGACCTTGGCCAGCTTCGCCGTTGCCGCCAGGTCACGCCCGAGCACCGTCGGTGCCAGCACGAAGCCGTGCCCAGCCGAAGCCAACGACCGCAGCAGGGCGTCATCCTCGACCTCGGCGACGAGATCGGGGGCCAGATCGTGGTCGCGCGCCCAGATGTCGAACGCGCGGCGCAGTTCGCTGTCCGGCAGCGGCAGCAGGAACGGAGCGCCGCGCAGCGACGCGGGGAACGTGCCACGCAGGGCCTTCACGCGATCGGCACGGCCGAACACGCCGATCGCGCTCTCGCCGAGCGGGTGGTGGAACGCCTTCACCCGGCTGCCGGTCGCGATCGGCCCGTCGGCGATCACGAGGTCGAGCTCGAACGTGGCGAGGGCCGCCAGCAAACGCTCGGCGCGGTCCTCGTGCACCACCACGCGTGACCGCTCTGGGCCGCGCAACAACGGCTCGAGCAACCGGAACGAAAGATCCTTCGGCACAGCGTCACAGACGCCGATCTGCACCCGCAACGGTGCCCCGGTCGGCCGGTCGCGCACGGCATCGAGCAACTCGCGGCCAAGCCCGAAAATCTGCTCGGCGTAGCCCTGCACCAATCGCCCCGCCTCGGTCAGCGACAACCCGCGGCCCTGGCGTTGGAACAACTTCTCGCCGAGCGCCTGCTCGAGCTGTCGCAGCTGGGTACTGATCGCCGGCTGGCTCGTGTGCAGCACCTCGCCGGCACGAGCGATCGAGCCCTCGCGGGCGACGACGTGGAAGTAGCGCAGATGGTGGAAGTTCAGCCATTCCATGGGACCGACCGTAGCAGGTCCGTTGGCGACTTCCAGATTATCGAAGGTTTCCTGCCAAACGTTCCATTGGAGTTATCGGTCGATGCAGCCGATCCTGCCGCCGTCGAAAGCGAAACCCGAACCCCAACGAGGACTTGCCGATGGACATCGTCGTCTCCTTCAAGGACCGAGCCCCCTGTGAGCGCCTGGCCTGGTATGCACGCCGCGCGCTCGGATCCGCCCTCGACCGCTTCGCCGCACGGATCAGGGACGTGACCGTCCGCATCCGCGACGAGAACGGCGCCAAGGGAGGCGTCGACCAACACTGCTCGATCGCGATGCGCGTCGACGGCGGCCAGGAGTTGCACCTGCACGACATCGACGCCACCCCGGAGTCGGCCCTCCACCGGCTCGCGCGACGGGCGGCCCGGCTGGTGCGCGAGCGGCTCGCACGCCGGCGCATCGGCCGCGACGCCCGCCGCTGACCTCGAAATCCTGCTCCGCACGTCGTAACTCCGCATCCGTACCGCCCTCGCGGCGGCAATCCCATGAAGAACCAACTCAAGACCATCACCCTGCTCGGCGCCCTGTCGGTGCTGCTCGTCGTGATCGGCGGCAGCATCGGCGGCAATGCCACCTACGTGTTCCTAGCCATCGCGCTGCTGATGAACGTGGGCTCGTACTACTTCTCCGACTCGATCGTGCTGCGCATGAGCGGCGCCCGCGTACTCGACGAAACCGAGGCCCCCGCCCTGTTCGCCATGGTCCGCGAACTCGCCGACCGGGCCCACCTGCCGATGCCCAAGGTCGCGATCATGGACGACGCGACGCCGAACGCGTTCGCCACCGGCCGCAATCCGAGCCGCGCCGTGGTCGCCGTGACCAAGGGGCTGCTGCAGCTGACCAACCCGCGCGAGCTGCGCGGGGTCGTCGCGCACGAACTCGCCCACGTGGCCAACCGCGACACCCTGGTCGCGACGATCGCCGCCGCCGCCGCCACCGCGATCACCTACATCGCCAACGTGATCCAATGGGGCGCCATCTTCGGCGGGGCCCAGCGGTCCGACGAGGAAGGCGAAGGCGGCAATGCCGGCGGCGGGCTGTTGATGGCATTCCTCGCGCCGGTCGCGGCGACGATGCTGCAGATGGGCATCAGCCGGTCGCGTGAGTTCATGGCCGACGAGTTCGCGGCGCGGCTGACGGGCGACCCGGAAGCGCTGGCCAATGCCCTGGCCAAGCTGCAGGGCTACGGCCAGCAGATGGTCGCGGCCGGCGCCGAGGGCCCAAAGCCCGTGACGGCGAGCCTCGCGATCGTGAACCCGTTCGCCGGCGGCGGCCTGTTCCGGCTGTTCTCGACCCACCCGCCGATCGAGGCGCGCATCGAAGCACTGCGGGCAATCGCACACGACCTCGGCGCTCGCGTCGCGTGAAGAGTCACGCCGCCGGACGCGCCAGGAAACACCAAGCGACCCCGGCGGTCGCGACCAGCGTGCCGAGCAGGCCGAGCCGACCGATGCGGGCTCCGTAGAGCCCGTAGGCGACCGGCATCATGAATACCGGCGTCGTCGCCATCAGCGCCGAAGCGATGCCGGCATCGTGCGCCTGCTGCCGCGCCACCATCGACAGCCACACACCGCCGATCGGGCCGAACACCGCCCCGAGCAACGCGGCGCGCAGCGCGAGGGCATTGCGGCACACGTCCACCGCCGCGAACGGCACCCGCTGCAGAACCAGCACCAGCTGCAGGCCGAGTGTCGCGGTCACCATGCGCACCACGGTCGCGAGCAGGGGCGGCACTGCCGCTGCATCGCCATCCGCCGCCATGCCGTAGCCCGCCAGCACGAATCCGCCCGCCTGGCCGATCGCGCCGAGCAGCGCACCGCCGATGCCGAGCCACCACTGGCGCCGCGGCAGGTCCGGTTGCCACACTTTCTGGTCGCCGCTGCGCAGCAACACCAACGCGACACCGACCATGGTCGTGGCGATGCCCAGCAACATCGCCGCCGTCGGCAACCGACCGACCGCGGCTTCCATCGCCACCGTGCATGCCGGCCACGTTGCCATCAGCACCGAGCACAGGCGCGGACCGATCTTGGCCAGTGCATAGAAGTAGCCGAGGTCGCCGAGCACGAGCCCGGCCAGCCCTGACGCGACCAGCACCCACATCTGGTGCGACGAAGCCGCGACGGGCCACGGCTGCCCCACCACCGCCCACGCCAACAGCAACAGGCACGGCAACGCCGCCACCAGCCGGAAGTGGTTCGCCGGCAGCGGCCCGACTGCGCGGCTGGCCACGGCGAACGCGGTGCTGCTCGCGGTCCAGCACAACGCCGTGCCGAGCGCACAGATCTCGCCGAGGTAGGGCATGAATTGCGCGGCCGAGTGTGCCACCCTTGACGTCGGGTTACCACGTGAGCGACCTGATCGCCGAATACCTGCACTGGCTCGCGAGCGAACGGCGCAAGAGCCGGGCGACGCTGCGCGCCTACGGCAGCGACCTGCGCGCGTTCGCCGGCTGGCTGCAGACGCGCGACAGCGACGTGCTCGCCGTGTCGCGGACGCTGCTGCGCGCCTACCTGGTCGAACTCGAACAACAAGGCCTCGTCGCGACCTCCGTGCAACGCAAGCTGGCCAGCCTGCGTGGGCTGTTCACATGGCTGCAGCAGTCCGGCCGCATCGCCAAGGACCCGGCCAAGCTGCTGAAAGGCCCGAAGGCCAAGCAGCGCGTGCCGCACTTCCTCACCGCGACCGAAGTCGACCAGTTGCTGGCCCAACCGTTCGACGAGTCACCGCAGGGCGCTCGCGACCGCGCGATCCTCGAGGTGCTCTACTCGACCGGATGTCGCGTCGCCGAATGCGCCGGCATGACGCTCGACGCGCTCGACCTCGACGAAGGCATCGTGCGCGTGCTCGGCAAGGGCCAGAAGGAACGCATCGCACTGCTCGGCCGCCCGGCCTGCACGGCCCTGCGCGCGTGGCTGCCCGAACGCACGCTGCTGTTGCGCAACGCGCGCCGCACCGACCCCGGCGACCTGTGGCTGAACCGCTATGGGCGGGCGCTGTCGGCGCGCTGGGTGTTCCAGACCGTGGTCGACCGGGCCCGCGCCGCGGGCCTGCAGTCGACGCTGACGCCGCACGGGCTGCGGCATTCGTTCGCGACGCACCTGCTCGACCGCGGCGCCGACCTGCGCACGGTGCAGGAGCTGCT
>JAEUHV010000077.1 GCA_016794485.1 Planctomycetota bacterium | reverse complement strand
CCGCTTGCGTGACCTCGAGCAGGAAGCGCGCGCGGTTGGCGGGGCTGCCGCCGTACTCGTCGGTGCGGCGGTTGCTGCCGTCGCGCAGGAACTGGTCCGGCAGGTAGCCGTTCGCGGCGTGGATTTCGACGCCGTCGAAGCCGGCGGCGCGCGCGGCCCGGGCGGCGTTCGCATACTGCTGCACGATGCGGGCGATCTCGGGCTTGGTCAGTTCGCGCGGCACCACGTACGGCTTCTTGCCGTTCGGAGTGTGCGACTCGCCCTGCGCCGCGATCGGCGATGGGCCGACCGGCTGCGCGCCGCCGAGGAAGTCGGGGTGCGAGACGCGGCCCATGAACCAGAGCTGCAGGAAGATGCGGCCGCCGGCGGCGTGCACGGCGCTGGTGACCGGTCGCCAGGCGGCGCGCTGGGCGTCGTCGTGGATGCCCGGGGCGTTGAGCCAGCCGCGGCCCTCGGCCGCGACGGCGGTCGCTTCGGTGACGAGCAGGCCGGCGGCGGCGCGCGCGCCGTAGTAGTCGGCCATGCGCGGCGTCGGCACGCCGTCGGGCGTGGCGCGCCCGCGCGTCATCGGCGCCATCACGAACCGGTTCGGCAGCGACAGCGCGCCGAGGCGGACGGGGGAGAACAGGTGCGGGTGGGTCATGGTCGGTGCGGTTTCAGCGGACGGGGAACGGGCCAAGGTCGAACAGCAGCGCTTCCGCCGCAGTCGCGGCGGTGATCGTGATGCTGCCCGTGTCTTCGGTCGACAGGGCGTCGCCGGCCTGGAGGCGCTGCGCGTCGACCTGCAGGTCGCCGCGGATCGCCTGCAGCCAGAGGCCGCGGCCCGCCGCGACGGTGTGTTGCGTGGCACTGCCGGCGGGCAGCCGCAGACGCCGCACGACCACGTCCTGGTGGATGCGCGCGCTGCCGTCGCGGCCGTCGGGCGAGATCACGACGAGGTCGGGCGCCTCGGCCTGGGCCGGCGTCGGCTTCCATTCGGTGTAGCCGGGCGCGAGGCCGCGGCGTTCCGGTTGGATCCAGATCTGCAGGAAGTGCAGACCGTCGGTCCGGCTCGGGTTGAACTCGCTGTGGGTGACGCCGGTGCCGGCACTCATCAGCTGGATCTCGCCGGGCTTCAGCACGCGGCCGTTGCCCATGCTGTCCTGGTGCTGCAGCACCCCCTCGAGCACGTAGCTGAAGATCTCCATGTCGCGGTGCGGGTGGGTCGGGAAGCCGGCCCCGGCGCGCACGCGGTCCTGGTTGATCACGCGCAAGGCGCGGAAGCCCATGTGCGCCGGGTCGTGGTAGTCGGCGAACGAGAACGTGTGCCACGAGTCGAGCCAGCCGTGTTCGGCGTGGCCGCGCTCGGCGGCACGGCGGAGGGTGAAGCGCATGGAAGGAGCTCCGGTAGGGGAGGCGTCGCCCGTGCCCGGGACCATGCGGGTGCCTGCGGCGATGCCGAAGGCGGCAGCACTGCCGGCGAGGAAGGTGCGACGTTGCATGGCGGAACGATCGGTCGCGGCCGGCCGGTTCGCCAATGCCGAGTCGTGCCGGAGGTCATGCCGATCGGTTATGACCCGCCCCGGCCATGGAGTTCCACCAGCTGCGCTACTTCGTCGCCGCGGCCGAGACCGGCAGCATCACCGCCGCCGCGGCGCGCGAGCACGTCACCCAGCCGGCCCTGAGCCGCCAGATCGGGCTGCTCGAACGGCGCCTCGGCGTCGACCTGTTCGTGCGCGAGAAGCAGCGCATCGCGCTCAGCGACGCCGGGCGCTGGTTCCTGCCGCGCGCCCGCCAGATCCTCTGCGACGCGGCGACCAGCGCGCAGCAGCTGCGCGAGAGCTTCGGCAAGGCGAAGCGCACGCTGCGCCTGGGCTTCCTGTCGCCGTTCCTCGACGACCTCGTGGCCCCCGTGGTGCGCGCCCTGAAGAAGCAGCACCGCGGCCTGCACGTCGCCCTGTTCGACCTCGCCCCGCGGGCGCAGCTCGACCGCCTTGCCGCGCACGAACTCGACGCCGCGCTGCTCGCCAACCTCGACGCCGGGCACCGCGAGCAGTTCGTGGTCAAGTCGCTGAGCCGGCACCGCTGTGCGGCCGTGCTGCCCGACACGCACCCGCACGCGACGGCGCGTTCGCTGCCGCTGGCGGCGCTGCGCGGCGACGACTGGGTGTCGCTGTCGGACCACGCCTTCCCGGGCCGCCGCGAGTTCCTGCGCGCCGCCTGTGCCACGGCCGGCTTCGAACCGCGCGTGGTCGCCGAACTCGACTCGGTGCATGCGATGCTCGGCGCGGTTGCGGCCGGCGACGGCGTCGCCATCGCCCCCCGGCACAGCGCGAAGCTGCCGCACGCCGGCGGTGTGTTCGTGCCGCTGCAGGAGCCGGTGCCGATGGTCGAACTGCTGCTGCTGTCGCCGCGCGGAGCCGGCGTGCCCGAACTCGCGACGCTGGCGCAGTTGCTGTTGGCCCAGGCGCGCGGGCTCGGCGATCGCTGAACCCGCGCCTGGTCAGGTCAGGCGTACGAGCTGACCGGCGGGCAGGCGCAGACGAGGTTGCGGTCGCCGTGCACGTCGTTGACGCGGCGGATCGGCGGCCAGAACTTGTGTTCCTTGGTCCACGGTGCCGGGAACGCCGCGCGTTCGCGCGAGTAGCCGTGCGTCCATTCGGCGGCCGTCACCATCTCGGCGGTGTGCGGCGCGTTCTTCAGCGGATTGTCCAGCTTGTCGAGCTTGCCCTGCTCGATCTCGCGGATCTCCTGCCGGATCGCGATGAGCGCGTCGCAGAAGCGGTCGAGCTCGTACTTCGACTCGCTCTCGGTCGGCTCGATCATCATCGTGCCGGCGACCGGGAAGCTGATCGTGGGGGCGTGGAAGCCGTAGTCCATCAGGCGCTTCGCGATGTCGCCGACTTCGACGCCACTGCCGGCCTTGAGCTGGCGCACGTCGACGATGCACTCGTGCGCCACCATGCCGTTCTGCCCGGTGTAGAGCACCGGGAAGTGTCCCTCGAGGCGCTTGGCGATGTAGTTGGCGTTCAGGATCGCGATCTGGGTGGCCCGGCGCAGCTGCTCGGGGCCCATCATCGCGATGTAGGCGTAGCTGATCGTCAGGATCGAAGCGCTGCCCCAGGGGGCGGCGCTGATCGGGCCGATGCCGTGCTGGCCGCCGGTCTTGATCACCGGGTGGCCCGGCAGGAACGGCACCAGGTGGGCGGCGACGCAGATCGGGCCCATGCCCGGGCCGCCGCCGCCGTGCGGGATGCAGAAGGTCTTGTGCAGGTTCAGGTGGCAGACGTCGGCGCCGAGGTCGCCCGGGCGCAGCAGGCCGACC
>JAEUHV010000058.1 GCA_016794485.1 Planctomycetota bacterium | reverse complement strand
CCCCCCCCCCCCCCCCCCCCCCCCCCCCCCCCCCCCCCCCCCCCCCCCCCCCCCCCCCGCCAGACGCTGGCGCAGATGAACCAGCCCATGCTCGTTGCCGTCCTGTTGTTGCTCGGCGGTTGGTTGCGTGCGCAGTGTACTTGCCAGGCAACAACGGTCGTGAACAACCCTCTCATTGCAGTCGTTGGACCGCCTGCGTGGCAAGTTGGCGGTACCATTCAGGACACGGGTGTAATCCACGGTGTCTGTCCAAAAGACGGTTGTGAAGACCCTCACTCGTGTGGACACAACCTCACGGTCAACATCTTCATCACGTTCCCAACTGTCTCGGTTCCGCTTCCATTTCTGACACTCGTGCTCAAGAGCAACAACAACGTCGCAGGCTCCTTTGTCATTCAGCCTGGCGCAGTTGTCAACAACCCCAATGGAACCTCGACGTTCCAATATGCGGGGCCGCTGCTGTTTGGTACGCCATGTGAAGTCGGAAATGGCTCTCAGTCAGCTACCTTCGAGTTGCAGTGGACTCCGCCGGGTGGAGGTCTGCCGATTTCTTCTGGCTCTGCAACCCTCACGTGCGCTCGATGCGGATAGCGCTCGGCGTGGCAGTGGTCGTGGGGTTGGCAACCATTGCTTTTCTGTCGTGGTTCTTCCAGGTTGGTGGAGAGCCCGATTCCATCGATGTCGTTCACACAGTCGCCTCCGACCATCCGGGGAATGGGAGCCTTTCGGGCCAAAAGTTGGTTGGCGAAGGGAGTGATTCGATCCAAGGATCGTCGGGTATTTCGGTCGGTCGCGAACCGATTGTCAGTTCGCTCGTCCCTTGGGATAGGCAGGTGCTCGAAGCGCAGCCGCAGGACATGTGGGGTACGCCCCTCGCCCCAAAAAGCTACTTGCACGCAATGCTCAACAACAATTCGATCGAGGCATACCGGGCTGGCACGATTCCTGCGCCGTATCGACTTCAAATCGAATCGCTGATCGACCGACTTCCGCAGCGGTTCAGAGAGGATGCGCGGCGACGGCAGTCTGAGTTGGCGAAAGCCATCGAGAGCGAAGTCGGGAGTGTGCGAGATCTCGAGATTGCCCACTGGGAGCAGCGGTACCTTGACTACCACAAGGCCGTTGAGGCTGGACATGTCATCGTCGTGGACAACAACGAGGTCGAAACGCACAAGGCTGCGGAACGGAATGGTGAAGCGCTGAAGGCTGCGAACCTTGGAGTGATGAACCGCGACTTCTTCTACATCACGTCCTCGGGCCGATCGCTCGATGGCAAGATGGGCAACTACTCCAATCTCATCTACCTCAGGCGCAGCGACTATCCTGAGTCATTCGCATTGTTCGATGCGATCCAGGATGCCCACAGTCATGCGGAGGCCATCGTTCGAAACCAACTTGGGGTGCCCCGATGATCGGCTGTGAGATGGCGATCTGAAGGGCCGCTACTTCGCCGCGAGCTTGTCGATGGCCGCCTGCAGGGCTGGGCCACCTGGGAAGGTCGCCACGGAGCCGCCGGTGGCGACGTCGACCGTGCGCTTGCCATCGGGCAGGTCGGTCGTCGTGTCGCCGATCGCGAGCGCGAGCTGCACGGCGTGGTCGCCGGTCTTCTCCAGCCACACGACACCCTTGCCGGCCGCGTCGAGGGCCAACGGTTCGGTGCGCGCTCCGACCTTGGCTACGAGCCGTGCGTTCGCCGGCAGTTTCGGTGCGGGCTCGACGCGCACTTCGAGCCGCGGCCCGGCGCCCAGCCGCACCCAGTGTTCGCCGGTGGCCTGGCCGAGGTGGATCTCCGACAGCTTCTTGTCGCGCGGTTGGACGTGCAGCGTCGAGCCGTTGTCGGTGACGAGCCAGCGCACTTCCCCATTGCTCGGGCCTCGGCCGTTGCCGCCGCCACCCTGGCGCAGCCACACCGTGCAGGCGTCGGTCGGCGCACCGTTCGCGTCCTCGACGTGCACGACCAGCAGCGACGCGAACGCCTTCCAGTCGAACGACATGAACCGCGGGTCGTGCACTTCGACGCCGGCGTCGACGCGCACGCTGTCCAGTCGATGCACTTCCTGCTGGTTGTGGGTCACCACGAAGTTCCAATGGCCGGCGGGCAGCAACAGGAACTCGTCGTCGAACGACATCGCGACATCGATCTTGCCGTCGTTGCCAGAACCGTCCGCCGGCTCGATCCGGGCCCCGAAGTTGCTCACCAGTCCCTTCTCGAGGCCGGCCGCCTTGAAGCGCAGGCGCCCGGCCGCCTGGACCACGAGCCGGGCCTGTCCGTTGGTGGCCACGGTGCGTGCCGTTTCCACCGGGTCGCGGAAGAACCAACCCGAAGATGCGATCCGCACCGTGAGTTCGGCCGGCCTCGCGCCAGGCACCGCGAACTGGAAGCGGCCGTCGTCGTCGGTCTTGGCATAGATGGTGTGTTCGCTGGCCGTGTAGAGCTGCACGCCGCGCACCGGCTTCCCGGCCGGGTCGACGAGCTGTCCCTCGAGCGCCACCTCGGGCTTCGTGACCTTCTGTTCGCCCTTGTCGACGCGCCCCTTGTCGGACGCCGTGACGGTGAACTCCAGGGTGCCGACCAGGGGCGTCGCCCAGCCGCTCCCGTGCATGCCGAGCCGCAGCGTCGCGTCCTTGCTGTTCTCCGGGACCTCGATCTCGAGCCAGCCTTCGGAGTTGGCGTAGGCCCCGCTGCTCGAGCTGCCGTGTTCGTACGTCCAGCGGGTGTCGGCGTAGCCCTTGGGAATCGGCTTGCCGTCCGTGGTCAGCGGCCGCACCACGAGGTAGCGCTCGTTCTCGTCGCGCGCCGCGGTGATCTCGAGCGTGCTGCCGGCGACGACGCCGCTGGCCTTGCTCTTCACGTTGACGCCGCCGGCCCAGGCCTGCAGTTCGCCGTCGTAGCCGGCTTGCACGAACGCGAACGTCGCGTCGCGTGGGCCGGTGCTGGTGGGCGGCGCCGAGCGATCGTTCGCGCGCAGCGACCAGCTCAGGGTGGTGCCCGGCAGCAGCGGGCCGGTGAAGGTCGCGTGCACGCTGCCGCACTCGGGCAATTGCAGGCGGGCGGTGCCGCCGTTCGCCGGGGCCGCGACTTCGATGCGCTCGATGGTTGCTGCCAACAAGCGGGCGGTGGACTTCTCGGTGACCCGATCGGCGAAGTTGCGCAACGTCGCCCGTCCGGCGTTGTCGGTGGTGTGGCGCGGGTTCGTCGAATTGCCGGTGGCGATGCCAACGGGCACGCCGGCGGCCGGCTGGCCTTTGTGGTCGACGACTTCGACGACGCCCGTCCACGGCGTCGCCAGGGTGAGTTCGACGCGCGGCGTGGGCTGGCCCTCGTTCACCTGGTAGGTCTTCGCGGCGAACTTGCCCTCGTGCCACGCGAGCACGTAGCCGCTGACGCGCGGCAGCGACGTCGTGGCGCGTTCGTCGAGGGCGAACCGTTCGCCGCCGGCAGTCGCGGCGATCCGTGCGGCTTGCAGCACCCAGTCGCCTGGATGCAAGGTGGCCGTCGCGGTCGTCGCGTCGCTGTACTCGCTGCGGCCGGTCGCGGTGACGACCACGAGCGCCTGCGGCACGGGATCGCCCTTGGCGTCGCGGACGACGGCGCGCACGCCGCGGTCGACCGCGGGTTGCACCGGCAGGGCGGCAAGTGTCGTGAACGGATCCGCCGATGGCGGTTGCTGCGCGCGCACTGCGGCGAGTGCGAACGTCACGGGCAGGACGGTGGCCAGGAATCGGTTCATGGGGATTCGATGCGGACGGTGTGTTCTCCGGTGACGACTCCGAGGTCGACTTCTTTCTTGGCGGAGTCGTTCGGCTGCACGCGGAACCTGGCGCCGTCCTTCGGCACCAGCCAATGCACGATGCCGTCGTCCGGGCTCGTGCCGGAGCCGAGACTCTCGTAGTCGTGCCACACGGTGCAGGCTTCGGTCGGCTTGCCGGCGGCGTCGACGACCTTGATGGTGGCCAGCGTGGCGAAGCAGCGCCAATCGAAGTCGAGGAAGCGCGCGTCGTGGTTCTCGATCGCTGGGTCGATGCGCACGTCAGGGATCCGGTGCAGTTCGTGTTCGCCCTCGCGGACGACCAGGTGCCAATGGCCCGGGGGCAGCAGCAGTTCGTCACCGCCGGTCAGGAAGTCGTCGAGTTCGACGGCGCTGGTCTCGCCAGTGGCTGGCTCGAGCCGCGCAGAGAAGTCGCATTGGAACCCGGAGGGAAGGCCTGCAGCCGTGAACTTGAGACGGCCTGCGCGGTGCAGCACGAGGCGCGCTTCGCCCTCCGTGGGGACGGAGCGCTCCTTCTCGACCGGATCGGCGAAGAACCACGCGTCGCTGTCCAGGGCGATCGTGGCCGAACTGGGCTTCTCGCCAAGCGTCCGGAGGCGGAACCGGCCGTCGGCACCGGTGTACACGTAGCCGCCACCGGCACCGGTCATGCGCAGGCCCACGTTCGCGACCGGCCGGCCGGCCGTGTCCACGGCACGGCCCGACAGGGCGATCGTGGCACCGGTGACACGTTGCTCGCCGCGGTCGATGCGGCCCTTCTCGTCCTTGCCGACGACCAGTTCGGCCTGGCCGAGAGGGCCCTCGTCGCGACGCGGAACGAACCGGATCCTGCGATCGCTGCCCGGGTCCGGCTGGAGCTCGAGCTCGATCCAGCCTTCGGCGTTCGTGGTGCGGCCGAAACCGCGAGTGCGCCGATCGACGGCGATGCGGACCCCGACGAGCGCGTGGCGCAGCGGGATCCCGTCGGCATCGAGCAGGCGCACGACGAGCGAGCACGCATCCGACGCGCGGGCCAGGGTCACCTTGGCTTCGGTGGCGACTGCGATCGGCAGGTCCTTGGCGGTGGCGGTGAAGGCGTCGACGGTGGCGGTGGCTTCGCCGGTGAAGCCGATGGCCACGCGTCGGAACAGCGCGCCGTCGTTGTCGACCACGTCGGGTTCGATCGAGCGACCGTCCACGGACAGGCGGAACGTCGGCTGCGAGCCGGGCAGCATCGGTCCCGAATAGCGGGCCCGCAGGGAGCCGCACGGGGGCAACTTCAACCGCAGCTCCGCACCTTCGTCCGGCAGCGGCGCCTCGATCGGAGCGTTCGTGCCCAGGTGCAGGCGCACGCGTGCTTGGGGCGAACGCCGACCGACCAGGCGGAACGCGACCCGGCCGCTCGGGTCGGTGTGGCCGCGCGGCATGGACCGGCCGATCGGTCCGGTCACGTCGATGGGCACGTCGTCGGCCGGCTGGTCGTTCGCATCGACCACCACGACGTGGAATGCGTGGACCGGCAGCAGTTGCAGGGACACGTGCGGCAGTTTGTGGCCTGGCTCGACGATCGGCGCGGCGACGGCGAACTGGTCGCGGCAGAACGCCAGCAGCCTTCCCGATTGTGGCGGCACGCGGGTGAGGCCGCGTTCGTCGACGGAGTAACGGGTGCCGGTGGCGAGCATGTTGGCCAGCAGCAAGGCTTCGTCGCCATGGCAGCGCGGCAGGGCCGGAGCGGGTTTGGCCGCGTCGCGGAACCCGTCGGCGAGGAACACCACGCAGGCGTCGCCTGCGGGCCGACCTTCGGCGTCGCGAACGGTCACGCGCACGCCGCCCGATACCGCCGGCGTTGCGGGCAGTGCGGCGAGTGCGGCGAACGCTGCGGCGGCCGGTCCTTGCGCGAGGGCGGGGCCAACGAGCGATGCGACGGCAACCGCGAGCCAGGGTCGGAGCTTCATGGTTGTTTCGAGTCGTGGGGCAGGGCCGACAAGCCGAGCAGGGTGGCGACCAGCGGATCGTCTTCCTTCATGGACGCAGCGAGCCCGCGAAAACTACCGTCGGGCTGTTGCCGTCCGGTCGCGATCGCACCGGCGAGCGAACGCCACCCCGCCGCGCGGGCGTCGTCGGGCAGGGCCCGCGCGACGGCGGCCAGGGACGCGGCCCAGTACAGCCGCAGCGACGGTTCGAGCGTCGGGTCGGCCGCGTGTTCGAGACCGGGGACCTGTGCCGCGGCACGACGCCCGAGCCAGTCGAGGGCACGCGCGACGGCGGGCGTGTCGGCACGATCGCCGGCCGCGAGCAAGGCGAGGATGCCGTCGCAGGTCGCCGAGCCGTGGCTGCGCGGCACGTCGCGGCCGTTCGCCTCGCGGGTGTCGCCGGCCTTGGTCCCACGCCAGTCGTCGACTGGCGCATAGCGGAAGCCGCCGTCGTCGCATTGGCAGCGCTGCACGAACGCGCGCGCCGACGCGACCATCGGGTCGTCGGGTGGAACGTCGGCGGCGGCGAGCGCCCGCAGCACCGCGGCCTGGGTCGCGAGTCCGACGAGATCGCCACCGCGCGGATGCTGCGGTTCCTTGGCGCCGAGCCCGAAGCCGCCGCTCTCGGGTGCATCCGGCGGCCAGCCGTTCGCCGGGCCGAGCTGGTGGCGCCGCAGGAACGCGACCAGTTCGTCGGCGGTGGGGCGCCAACCGTCGGGCCGCAGCACTGCCAGGGTGTGCAGCTGGTGCGCCGCGGTGAACACGGGGTAGTCGACCGGCTCGGGGGGCACGACCGGCGACGGTGCGCGGCGCGCGGCGAGTGCGGCGAGCGCGCGCTCGACCAGCGGGCGCGCTTGCGTGCGTTCGGGCTCCGGCGACGTCGCGAGCACGAAGGCGATCGCCGCCGTCGTCGACTCGCCGCGCCGGAGCACGCCGTAGGTGTCGGAGCACCACAGGCCGCGTGCGCCCTGCTGGGCCGCGAGCCACGCAACGGCACGAGCTGCAGGCGTCGGCGCCGGAGCACAGGCCGCGAGCAGCGACGCCGCGACCGCAACGCGCGAACGCCGCACGTTCACCGTTCGCCCAGAGGCAGCAGCCGATCCGGCGCGATCAGGGTCATGATCGAGCACGCGGTGCAGAACACGCGGCCGGTGATGCAGTGGTGCCCGACCCAGCTGCCGTCCTTGTTCTGGCAGGCCTTCAGCGCCTTGGTGATCTTGTCGTACCACCGCGGCCACACGGCGCCGCCTTCGAGCATCAGGCCCTGCGTCGCGTACAGCGCGCCGAGGAACTCTTCGCCGCCCGACGCGCCGCCGACGTCCTGGTCGAAGTGCATCTGGTCGATCACCGCGATCGCGCGCGCGACGTCCTCTTCCTTGCCGAGGCCCTCGGCGATCAGCACGCGCACGCCGCCGGCCTGCGTCACGAACCGCTTCTCGCGGCCCCATTTCACTTCGCGGAACGCGCCCGTCGACTTCTCGAGGCAGTCCTGGCGCAGGTAGCGCACGACCTTCTCGGGTGACGCCTGGTCGACCAGGATGCCGGCCGCGTGCGCCTGGTCGAGCGCCTGCCACGCCGCGATCGTGGTCAGCATCGGCTCGTAGCTGGTCTCCCACTCGCCGTTCGACTTCTGCAGGCTGGCGATGTGGTTCGCCATGTTGCGCAGTTCGGAACGCATGCGTTCGTCCTCGAACAGCTCGCAGTTGAGCGCGGTCGACTGCGTGTAGAGCAGGGCGACGAGGTAGAGGTCGGCGTTGTTGCCGAGCTTCCGGTGCAGCAGCGTCGCACGGTCGAGTTCCTTGCCGGCGACGTAGCCGCGCGTGCGGCGCGAGATCCAGTCGAAGCCGCGCTGCAGTTCGAGGAAGTACGGGCCGCGCGTCGGCGTGCTGCCGTGCGCGAGCAGGGCGAGGCAGGCGATCGACGTGTTGCCGATTTCGCCCGGCGAGCCGGGATTGTCGCCCCAGGAGCCGTCGCCGTTCTGCGCCCGCACCAGCCATTTGACCGCCAGTTCGGCGCTTTCGCGCGCGAGCGGCGACACCGGGTCACGGTGGGGCTGCGGCACTGCGGTCGGCAGCAAGGACAGCATCGACACCACGACCAGGCTGATGGCTTTCATGGGCTCCCGTGCGACGGGCAATCTACCGCGGAACTGCCGAAGTGTGGTCGCGTATGGTGCGCGCCGATGCTGGCCGCCGCTTTGTTCGCCGTCGTTCCCGTCGTCGTGCCCCAGGATCCGCCGGTGCGCGGCCAGCAGCTGGTCGAGGTCACGCGGGCGGGGCCGAACCAGTTCGTGAGCAACATGCGCAGCACGCAGAACGGTCTGTGCCCGACGCGCAGCGGCGGCTTGTTCGTGGTCCTGGCCCGGACCACGCTTTCGGCGCCGATCGGTGCGCCAGGGGCCAGCTCCGTGGGCAGCGACCTGGAGTTGTGGCGCAGCGACGACGGCGGCAAGTGGGTCCTCGCCACGTCGATGCCGACCCGCAACGACGGCGACGCGGCAATCGTGCCCGATGGCGATCTGCTCGCTTGCGCCTGGACGGCCGGTGAGGGCAAGACGTTCGGCAGCGTGTACTTCCAGCGCTACGACCCGAAGGCCAAGGAGTGGCTCGGCCAGCCCGAACTGCTGGTCGGCGGTGTCAGCCCGGTCGACCAGTACTACTGCAGCGACATGGCGCGGGCCTCGGACGGTTCGCTGGTCGTCGCGGTCGGCAACAACTCGACGGCACAGGCGCCGGTGTGGAACTGCTCATGGAGCACCGGCATGCGCTGGTTGCCGCAGGGCAAGGGCGAGTGGCGCCTGCTCGTGCAAGTGAACAAGCATCCGTACGGCTGTTGTGCGTCGCTCGCGGCGAACGGCGACACGGTCGACATCACCTACCGCTGCAATCCGAACGAGTCGATCCACGGCTTGCGCACGTTCGACTGCCGGGGTGGTGCGTTCCTGCAGTCGCCCGAGGACAACGCCGCGATCGAGCCCGGCGAACGTTTCGTCGCCAACGTCGGCGTGCTGTGCATGGATGCCGGTGGCTCCCGGACGCTGTTGCACGTCGTGGGCGACAAGGAGCCGGGCCGCGGCGAACTGGCGGTGTCGTTCGCGGGCGGTCGCAACAAGCCGCGCACCACGCGCATCGCCGAGGATCCGCCGCTGCAAGCCGGCAACGAGAACCCGGTGCACTTCACGCTCGCGCGCGGCCCCGCCAACCAGGTGTTCGCCTACTTCAGCAAGCTCGACGAGAAGTTCGCGAAGCTGTGGCAATGCGTGGTCGAGGACGGCCAGCCGATCGCCGCCGCCAAGGTCGTCGCCGAAGGGGACGAGAACGCGTTCCAGCAGCTCTGCGGCATGCGGGTCAGCGAAGTCTTCTGCGGCATGCACGTGGCCACGCTCGGACGAACGGCGAAGGTGCCGGGCGGCGTGGTGTCGGTGTTCGGCACCTGGCCGGCGCGCGCGATCTGGAGCAAGGCGAGGAAGGGCTGAACGGCGTCACTGCAGTTGCAGTTCGCACGTCGCAGGCGAGCCGGGGCCGACCGTCCAACTCGCGCGCAGCTGCGCGCCCGTCGCGGTGCGGCCGACGAGCGTGTAGGTCCCGTCCGGCAGTGCCACGCCCAGACGCCAGTCGTCGTGCGCGAGGAGGTCGAGCGTCCGGTCGAACGCGCTGGTGCCGTCCGCCGCCACCGCTGCGAGCGTGAGGCGTTCCCGCGGGCGCCGCGGCGCGCCGTCCGGGCGACGCACGACGAACGTCACGGTGCGTCCCGATGCCAGTTCGAGCGCGACATCGACGGTGGCGCCGGCCCGAACGTCGACGACCACGTCGGCAGCTGCGAGTCCAGGCGCCGAGTCGCGGTCGAGCGACAGTCGCCATCGGCCTGCACCGACGGTGGTGGTGCCCGAGCCTTCGTCCGGCAGGCGGCGTACCCACTCCGACGCGACGTCGGCGCTGGTCAGCAGGAACGTCGGCATCGGCCCGGGCCACGGCGCACCGTCGGCCTGGACCAGGCGCCAGCGCAGCGTCGCGAGCGGAGCGGCCACCAGATCGCCGAAGTCGACGTCGCCGCGAACTTCGAAGTCTGGGCCGAGCCGCCGCGGTTGCGCATCGTGCAGGGTCTCGATCCGGTAGCGCCCAGCCGCCACGCGCGGCCACGCGAAACTCCCGTCCGCCGCAGTGCGGATCCACGTGCCCTCCGTCGAACCGGCGAGGCAGAGTGCGAGCGATTCGTCG
>JAEUHV010000040.1 GCA_016794485.1 Planctomycetota bacterium | reverse complement strand
AGCGTGAACGACGTGTCGATCGTCCCGCGGCTCAACCGGTCCAGCACCTCGAAGTTCTCGGCGGCGCGCAGCGGTTGCTTCAGGCCGAGGTAGGCATGGGCCTGCAGCAACCAGAACTCGGGCTTCTCGGGGTTGTTCGTGATCAGCACGTCGAGCAGCGCCACCGCGTCCTCGAACTTCTTCTGCTTGACCACGCACTGCACGAGGCCGTGCCGCCACTGCGTGTTGTCGGGCTGCAGCAGCAGCGCGTTGCGGAACGAAGCCTCGGCCGGCTGCAGGTCGCCCTTTGCCATGTGCGCGTGGCCCAGGAAACCGTAGGCGTAGGCGTCGGAGCCGCCGAGTTCGACGAACCGGGTGAAGCTCTTGATCGTCTCGTCGTGGTTGCCCATGCGCGCGTGCAGGAAGCCGAGGTTGCGCCAGGCGCGGCGGAACGACGGAAACTTCGCGACCGCGAGCCGGTGGTTCTCCAGGGCCTCGGGCAGCCGCTCCTGCTGGAACTGGATGCCGCCGAGCGTGAACACGAGGATCGCCGAACCGTCGCCGGCGATCGCCTCCGTCAGCAGCGCTTCGGCCTTGGCGAACTGCTGCTCGGCCATCAGCGGCCGCACCTGTTCCAGCAGCGCGAGTTCCTTCTTCTCGACCTTGGGTTCGAGTTCGGAGTGGATGCCGTAGCCGCCGACGAACTGCTTCTGGAAGGTGGGGTCCTGCCAGATGGCGGCGACCTCCGACTGGCCTGCCGAGGAACGCGCGGCCACGAGGACGGCGGCGAGTACGAGGAGTGCGGATGCCTTCTGCATGGGGCTACTTGGGAAAGCGGATGGAGACGCGCATCTTCGAGGTGACCTTCTGCCCGGCCTTCATGCCCGGCTCGAACTTCCACTGCCGGACGGCGTCCATCGCCGGCTTCTCGAACGCGGGATGCGACGACTTCTCGACGCGCAACTCGCTCACCTTGCCGTCGGCGCCGACCTGGAACAGCACCGACACGACGCCTTCGACCTTCTTGCCGCGCATCTCTTGCGGGTAGACCGGCTCTTGCTGGAACACCGCGCGCGGCTTCTGGTCGAGGTCGCCGAGGCTGAAGGCCTGCTGCACCGTCGCGTCGAGTTCGCCGCCCGAGCCGGTGCCGCCGATGCGGCCGCCGGAGGCGAAGCTCACCGCGCTGCCGAAGTCGCTCGCGCCACCGCCGTTGCCGAGCAGCGCGTCGGTGATCGCCGACAGGCTGGCGGCGTCGAGTGCGGGGACGCTGTCGTCGGCCGGCGCCTGGTCGAGGCTCTTGATCGCCTCCTCGGCGTTCGGCGGCGGTTCGTCCGTCTTCGGCTTCTCGTCTTCGGGTTGCGGCGCGTCGTCCGGCTTCTTGTCCTCGACCGCGGGCGGCTCGATCTCGACTTCCTGCAGGCTGGCGTGGCTCGCCGCCGCTTCCGGCAGCAGCAGCCCGCCGAACAGCAGGAACAGGGCGTGCAGCACGACCGCGAGCAGGATGCCGAAGACGACGCGGGCCATGGCTACTTCTTGTCCGTGTTGATCCCGACCTTCGGGATGCCGGCCTTGCGGGCTTCGTCGAACAGCACGACCACGTACTTCCAGTCCGCACCGGTCTCGCCGTTGACGATGACCTTCGGGTCCTTGGCCAGCGCCTTGTAGGTCGCCAGCTTTTGCCCGAGCTGCGCGCTGCTCACCTTCTCCTTGTTGAAGAACAGCTCGCCCTTCTGGTTCACCGACAGCGTGACGGCCTTCTCCATCTCCTGGTTGTCACCGAGCGACGTGGCCGTGGCCGCAGCCGGCAGGGCGACCTTGATGCCCTGGTTCTTGCTCATCGACAACGACACCATGATGAAGGTCGCGAGCAGGAAGAAGATGATGTCGATCAGCGGGATGATCTCGATGCGCGCGCTCTTCTTGCCGGCGGAACGGGTGTGCATGGGATCCTCAGGCGATGGCGGCGGCGGCGTGGTCGTGTCCCGTCGCGGCGTGCCGGTCGGCGCGGTCGCGGCGGTTCTGCATCAGCACCTCGAGGTGCGTGGCGGCCTGGTCGAGTTCGTGCGTGGCCTGGTCCAGCTTGGTGTTGAGCCAGTTGAACGGCAGCAGCGCGGTGATCGCGATGCCGAGGCCGAACGCGGTTGCGATGAGGGCTTCGGCGATGCCGCCGGTGATCGCGCCGGGCGAGTTCAGGTCGCCGCCGATCAGCGCGAACGAACCCATCATGCCGGTCACCGTGCCGAGCAGGCCGAGCAGCGGCGCCAGCGTGATGACCGTGTCGAGGATCGGGATGCCGCGGCGGAAGCGCTTGAGTTCGACCGACTGGGCGTAGACCAGCGCGTTCGGCAGCGACTGCTCGCGATGCGACAAGGCGTAGCCGAGCGCGCGCGCGACGAAGAACTTCGACTCGCGGCCGATCTGGATCGCCTCCTCGAGGGCGCCGCGCTGCACCGCGTTGAACAGCCGTTCGAGGGCCTTGGAGTCGCGCTTGCGCCCTTCGTTCATCAGGAACAGCAAGCGCTCGAGCACGGCGCCGAGCGCCAGGATCGACGCCGCGAGCAGCGGCCACATGATCGGGCCGCCCTGGACGAAGATGTGGATCAGGTTGGTCTTGCTGACCAGCGCCTTCAGGGCCGCACCGAGCGACGGATCGAACGGCATCGCGCCCTGGCCGCCCTGCACCAGCGACGCCATGCCCGTCTGCAGCTCGCCGTCGAGTGCCCTGACCAGCGGTCGGGTCGAGCCGGGCTGGGCCATGACCACGCCGGTGCTGCCGTTGACCGCGCGGAACATCGCCACCGGGCCGACCAGGGCGAACTGGCCGCTGGCGACGGCGCCGGTCGGATCGACCGCTTCACCCGCGAAGCGCATGCCGCCGATCGCGTCGAACGCGCGCGTGATCGACGCCGTGACCAGCGCCAGTTGGGTCGTGAACCGCTGGGCGCGCGGCAGCGTGTCGTTCTCGGCGGCCTGCTTGGCCGCGTCGATCGCCTTGCCGCAGTACTGCAGTTCGCTGACGTTGACCTTCGACTCCAGCGACCTCGTGTACTCGTCGAGCAGGGTCGCGGTGTAGGCCAGTTCACCTTCGCGCAGCTTGGACTCGGTCTTCAGGTTGGCGACCGCGAGGTTGTCCTCGTCCGCCTGGCGGGCGTAGCGGTCGTGCTCCTTGCGCAGTTCGGCGAGCCGGTCCTCGAGCGTGGTGAGGTTCTTCGCCAGCGGCAGCTTCTCGCTCTCGATCTGCGAGCGCAGCTTGGCCAGTTCGGCGAGGCTCTTGCCGAGTTCCTCGGTGGCGGTCTTGTTGAGGCCGTGCACGGCTTCGCTGCCGGCCTGGGCCGGCCCAGAGCCGCAGAGGCACAATGCGGCGACGATGGTGGTGAGGAGCTTCATTGCAGTACGACCGGCAAGGGGAGGAAGGTGGCGGAGTGCTTGCCCTTCATGACGTCGAGGGCGAGCAGCAGGTCGCGGCCGAGGGTCTGGGCGGGTTCCCATTGCCAGCCGCTCGGCGTCGGGCGGCCGACGCCGGCGTCGCCGTCGGCGGTGACGTAGTAGGCCTGGCCGAGGCCGACGTAGATCGCCTGGACTTCGGCGCGTTTGCCGCTGGGCAGCGTGCGCACCTCGAAGTTGAGGGTGATCTCGGTGTTGGCCTTGTTGACGATGTCGAGGATGCCGAGCACGTTCTGCAGCCGTTCGGCGGCGGAACTGCGCGTGGTCGCGGCGTCGGCGGGGATGCGTTCGCGCAGCTTGTTGGTGCGTTCGGCGATCGGCTCGGGCAGCGTCGGCACGAGCTTCTTGATCTCGACCTCGAGCGGGGCGACCGCCTGCGCCAGCAGGGCGCTGTCGGCCTTCAGCGATTCGTTGGCGGCGAGCAGTTCGGCCTTCTGCGCACTGGCCTTCTCGGCGCTCGCCTTGGCGTCGCCGATCTTGCCTTCGAGCAGGGCGATCTCCTTCTGCACCAGGTCGATGCGGGTGGTGAGCAGTTCCTTGCCCTGCTGCCACTCGTTGCGCTCCTTGGCGAGCAGCTGCTGCGCCTCGATCCACTTGCCCATCGCCAGGCGCATCTCTTCGAGCGACTGGGTGCGGGCGGCGTTCGCCGGGGCCGGTTTGGTCCCGTCCTGGGCGGTGAGCCCGGTGGCCGGGCACACGGCGAGAAGGAGGCCGCACAGGTGCAGAGCGGGACTGTGGGTGCTTGCGGGGGGCGGGTTCATGGGCGATCGTCCGGACGTCGAGGCCCAGGACGCTAGGCCGCCCGATCAACCCGCTGCGAAGCGACCGTGAAGATTGCGCGAGGGCATCACGTTCGGGTGCGCCGTTCCTTCACGGCGCTGCGACCTCCGCGCGAACCGCGCCTCAGCCCTGCCGGAGCGGCCGCACGATCAGGTCCTTCAGGGCGAAGTTGCTGCCTTCGCCGACGCGCGTCACGAACAGGTCGTTGTGGTGGCGGATCAGCCCGAACTCGTCGAAGCACGCGACACCGCCGCACACTTCCATCGCCAGCGCGACCAGTTCGCTGGCGGCGCGGCTGCAGTCGACCTTGACCTTGGCCGCCTGTTCGCGCGACAGCTTGCCTTCTTCGTAGAGCCGGCAGCAGTGCACGAGCCAGGTGACGCCGCGCTCGAGCGCGATGTCCATGTCGACCACCACGTCCTGCACGCGCTGGAACCGGCCGATCGGCTTGTCGTCGAACTGGATGCGCTCCTCGGCGTAGACGCGGGTCTTGTCGAGCGCGAACGCGAGCGAGCCGAGGGCCAGCGAGGCGATGAACAGGCGGCCGCCGTTGAGCGTCGTCACCATCACCTTGAAGCCGTCGTTCTCGGCGCCCAGGATCGCGTCGTGGCCGACCTCGACGTTCTCGAACATGATCGAGCCGGTCGACGACTGCTCCCAGACCTTCTTGCCCTGCATCTCCTGGTAGAAGACGCCCTTCTGCTCCATCGGCACGATGAAGCACGTGGAGCGTTTGCCGTTCTGGCCCTGCGGGTTGGTCAGCGCGTGCACGACGACGTGGCTCGCCCAGCGGGCGTTGGTCGACCAGCACTTCTCGCCGTTGATGACCCAGCGGTCGCCTTTCTTGGTTGCGGTGACCTGCGGGTTGGCGGCGTCGCTGCCGCGACCCGGTTCGGACAGGCCGAACACGAACATGCGCTCGCCGCGGGCCAGGGCCGGCAGGTGCGCCTTCTTCTGCGCCTCGGTGCCGCACAGTTGCAGGGGCTTGGCACCGAGCGACAGCGCCGCGCCGGGCGTGATCGCGACCGACTGGCTGTGGTAGCCGATCGCGAGGCCCATCAGCACGAGGTCGGTGTGGTCGCCACCCTGGCCGCCATACTGCTCCGCGATCGGCAGGCCGAACAGGCCGAGGTCGCCCATCGCCTTGATCGTCTCGTCCGGCACGTGCCGGTGTTCGCGTTCCCAGTGCAGCAGGTGCGGCGCGATCTCGGTGTCGCTGAAGTCGCGCACGGTCTCGTAGAACGCGAACTTCTCTTCCGGGATCAGGTCCTTGAGGTACGTGTCGATTCGGCGTGGCATTCGGGGTGCGAGCGTAGCGCGCCCCGGCACCACAGGCGAACGTTCCGCGGCCTCAGTAGGAGGTGCGCTCGGCGGCCGGCGCCGGACGCAGGGCGGCGAGGAACAGCTGCGCGGCCCGGTTCTCGGGGGCGATCGCGCGCACGCGTTCGAACGCGACGACGGCGCCATCGGCATTGCGGCTGAAGGCGAGGTTGTAGCCGCGCACGAGCCAGGCCTGGGCGTCGTAGTCGTTGCGGTCGAGGTAGCTCTGCAGTGCCGCCATCTGCGCGTCGAACGCCGCGGGGTCGCCGTAGAACGAGCGCTTGTCGGTGTCGGCCGACGCGAGCGTCGGATCCAGGCGCAGGCCTTCTTCGATCAGGAACGCGGCGTAGTGCCAGTCGCCCTCGGCGAACACCGCGTCGGCGAGCACGAAGTGCACCGAGGCGTCGTCCGGGGCATAGCTGCGGGCCTTGGCGTAGGCCTCGGCGGCGTCGTGGAAGCGGGCCGCACGGAAGTAGAAATCGCCGAGCTCGACGTACTTGGCCGCCAGGGACCGCGTCACGTCTTCGCTGCCGGGGCCGACTTCGCGCGCGCGCGCCGAACCGACGACGCTGCTGCCGGCCACGACCACTTCACTGCTCGCGCCGCCCTCGGCCGGCGCTGCCGCGGCGGTCTCGTAGTAGACGACCGTGCTCGGCACGTAGAGGTAGCTCGGGCAGTATGCGGAGCTCGGGTACCACCAGTAGTTGGTCGCGACGCAGTGCGGCTGGTACCACGAGCACCACAGGGTGTCGTGGTAGCAGCTGGTCCAGCAGTGCGAACGCCAGGTCCAGAACGGGTAGTAGAACGACAGCCGCCAGCCGAACGAACCGCACCACGAGCCGATCACCCAATTGCTGCCGCAGTGGTTCCAGGCGCTGTGGCACGGATCCCAGTAGCCGCGCCAGTAGGAGTTGGTGTGGCAATGCCCGTACGGGTCACCATGGCCGTGGCCGTAGCTGCGTTGGCCGACCACGCCGGAGGTGATGCCGCGGGCACCCGGCGCGGTCGTCGAGGCCGAGCCGAGCCGCGGCGCGCCGGCGCGCGGCGACAGGGCGACGTTGGTGTTCGGCGTGCGTGCGATCGGGGTGGCGGCGCTGCCGGAGGGCGAGGTCACCCGCACCGGTGCACGCGCGGCATCCGTGCGCGTGGCTCCCGTCGCGACCCGGTCGCGCGGGGCGTCACGGGTGCTGGCCGGCTTGCTGTCGGAGTTC
>JAEUHV010000035.1 GCA_016794485.1 Planctomycetota bacterium | reverse complement strand
GAACGCACGAGCCCTGGCGACCTCGCCCACAGCGCGAACGCGACGTAGCCGCCCATCGACAACCCGACCACGTCGGCGGGCTCGTCGGCGAGCGAACGGACCACCATCGCCACGTCGTCGGCGAGCAGTTCCATCGTGTGCATCGGATCGCCGGTGGTCGGCGACTGGCCGTGGCCGCGCAAGTCGATCGCCGCGAGCGTGCGCCGTTCGGCCAAGGGACCGTGCAGCGTGTCGAGCCACATGCGGTGGTCGAGGGGGTAGCCGTGTACGAGCACCGCGAGCGGTCCGTGCCCCCGCATGTGCACCGCGAGGCGGGTTTCGTGTGCGTCGCCCCGGGCGGGAACGTCGATGTGGCGGGTCTCGATCATGGTGCGGCCAGTCGAAGGCGCGCGACCGCCTCGGTGTGGAAGGTCTGCGGGAACATGTCGTAGGCCTCGACGCGTTCGAGCACGTAGCCGCCGTCGACGAGCTGGCGCAGGTCGCGGGCGAGGGTCTGCGGGTCGCACGACACGTAGACCAGGCGCCGCGCGCGCAATTGCAGCAGCAGCGGAATCGCCGGCTTCGCGCCGAGGCGCGGCGGATCCATCAGCACGAGGTCGGGCCGTTCCTTGTTGGCGCGCAGGAACTGCTCGGTCGTCGCGCGCAGGTCGGTGACGTTGTCGCAGCCGTTGGTCTTCACGTTGACGCGGCCGAGCGTGCAGGCGCGCCGTTCGTCCTCGACCGCGACGACGCGGCGGAACCGGCGCGAGAGCGGCAGCGAGAACAGGCCCACGCCGGCATAGAGGTCGAACGCGAGGTCGCCCTCGAGCCCGTCGACGCCGCCCTTGACCAGTTCCTCGACCAGGTTGCGGTTGCCCTGGAAGAAGCTCTCCGGCTCGATCAGGTAGCGGAAGCCGAGCACGACGTGCTCGACCAGGTCCTTGCGCATGCCGGGCAGGTCGGGCGCCCACGACGCGCCGCCGGTGCCGCAGGCGCCGTCGATCTGGTACGGCCATTCCTTGCGTGGCAGCGAAGCGATCGCCGCCCGCACGCCGGCGAGGCCCTGTTCGAGTTCGGGCGCGAGCACCGGGCACTGTTCGACCTCCAGCACGTCGTGGGACAGCGCGCGGTGGAAGCCGAGGCGCGGCACCGGTGGCGCGGCGGCGGCCGCCGCCGCGGCGATTTCGGCGGTGGTGCGGGCGCGCTGCTCCTGCTTGCGCAGCCGGCCGTGGCGCCCATCGCCACGGGCCCCCGACGTGGCGGTCAGCTTGAGCTGGGTGCGCACGCGGTAACCCCACGGATGCGCATGGTGCACGAGCACGGGGTCCGGCCACTCGAAACCCCCGGTGCGCACCAGCGCGTCGCGCACGAACTCCGCCTTGGCCGCCACCTGCGTGGCGTAGTCCACGTGCTGCAGCTGGCAACCGCCGCATTCGCCGTAGTGCTTGCAGCGCGGGGTCGTCCGGTTCGGTCCGGGGGCGAGCACCTCGACGATGCGGGCGCGCACGTGGTTCTTCTGCAGCTCGGTGATTTCGACCCGCAGCCGGTCGCCCGGCGCGCCGAACGGCACGAACACTGCGATCCCGTCGTGGCGGGCGATCGCGAAGCCGCCGAAGCCGAAGCGTTCGACGGTCACTTCCAGGGTCTGGCCGACTTGGGGCAGCGTCATGGGGGCGAACAGGCTACCGCGCGCTGCGCACGTGCAGCCATAGTCCGAACGCGACCAGGGCGAAGGCGACGAAGAACCGGTGGCCCGGCAGACCGGCACCCATGCCGGCGTTCACCGCGGCCGCGACCAGCGGTTGCACGTTGATGTAGAGGGCGACTTGCGAACTGTGCGTGTGCCGCAGCGCCCAGGTGTTGAGCAGGTAGGACACGACGGTGCAGCCGACGATGCCGTACAGCGCGAACCAGGCCGCTGGCGGCGTCAGCACCGCGTCGATCGCGGCCGCATCGATCGAGGTGCCGCCGTAGCAGGCGACCATCGGCGTGCCGAACGCGAACATGAGCGCCGTCGTGTGCCAGGGGGAGAGGCCCTTGCCGACCTGGCGCAGCAGCACGAGGTGCAGCGCGAACGACATGCCGTTCGCCATCGTCAACAGGTCGCCGACCAGGGACGCACCGGCATCGCTGGCGCCGGCGAACAGGATGCGGTCGACGCCGAGCAGCCACGACACTCCGGCGAGTGCGCTCACGATCGCGGCGATCCGGCCGAGGCCGAGCCGTTCCTGGCCGAGGGCCGCGGCGGCGAGCAGGGTCCACATGGGGATGCACGCGTTGACGACCGCGCTGTGTTCGGGCGTGGTGCGCGCGAGGCCTTCGGTGAACAGGACCTGGTTGCCGACGAGGCCGAGCAGCGACGCCAGCGCCAGCAACGGCCAATGACGCGACCGCGGCCAGGGGTGACCACGCCCGAGCCAGGCCGCCAACGGCAGCATCAGCACGGCGGCGGCGGCGATGCGGAACACCACCCACGCGCCGACCGGGACCGTCGCCAGCAGCTGCTTGGTGAACGGATAGTTCGCGCCGAACAGCAGCGAGACGAGCAGCAGGGCCGAATGGACGCGCAGGGCCGAAGGAGCCAAGGTGGCGATGGTGCCACCGGCGCGGTCGCTTGCAAGCGCCGGCCCGCTGGGCCCGGCGGGGCCGGATCAGCCGCGAACCAGCTTGAAGCGCGACAGGTTCTCGCGCGCCGCGTTGGTCTGCTCCTGGCTCATCGCCACCGCGGCGCTGAGTTGCTCGGCGGCGCTGGCGTTCGACTGCGTCATGGTGTCGATCTTGGCGACCACGCCACCGACCGCCGCGAGGTGTTCGTTCTCGGCGCGCACGGAAGCCATCACTTCGCCGATCAGCGCGGCCGTCTGCTGCGACGACTGCAGGATGGAGCCGAACGACTCCAGCACCAGCTTGCTCGCGGCTGCTCCGGCGTTGGTGCGTTCGGTCGACCGCTCGATGCACTCGGCGGTTTCGCGTGCCGCGGCCGCACAGCGCTGCGCCAAACCACGCACTTCTTCGGCCACGACGGCGAAGCCCTTGCCGGCTTCACCGGCCCGCGCGGCTTCGACCGCGGCGTTCAGGGCGAGCAGGTTGGTCTGGAAGGCGATGCCGTCGATCGTGGTCAGGATGCGCGCCACGTCGTGCGCGGCCTGTTGTGCCTGCTGCATCGCGGCGGCCATGCGTTCCGTGGCTTGCTGGCCTGCCCCCACGGCGGCCTGCGCTTGTTGCGCGAGCGTGTTCGCTCCGTCGGCCTTGTTGGCGACGGTGCCGCTCAGCGTCTCGATTTCGGCGATGGTCGCACGCATCTCCTGCAAGGACGCCGCGGTCTGGCTGGCGCCGTCGGCCAGCGACTTGCTGGTCGAACCGAGGTCGCCGGCGCTGGTGTCGATCTGCACCACGCATTCCTGCGCCACCGCCAACGTCGTGCTGAGGTTGTCGAGCGCGACGTTCAGCGAGTGGCCCATGCGGCCGATCTCGTCGTGCCCCGGGGTCGGCAGCCGGCCGGTGAGGTCGCCTTCGGCGACCATGGCCAGCAGGCCGGCACCGGCACGGGCCGGGCGGGAAATGCGGCGCGCCATGCAAAGGCCGGCGAATGCGATCGCGGCTCCCACCGCCGCGAGCACGCAGAGGTTGACCACCAGGAACTGCTGCGAACTCGCGGCACCGATGGCGTGGATCGTCGCCGCCGACCGCATCGCCTCGCGGGTCTCCTGTTCGACACAGATCGTCCAGGTCTGGCCGAGGAACGGCACCGGCGCGAACGCGCCGAGCACCGGCTTGCCAGCGTAGTTGTCGTAGGTGTCGAGCCCCGTCTCGCCGGCAGCCGCGCGCCGGGTCGCCGGCGTCCGCACGGTTCCGGCCGCCTGGTTGCGGAAGCTCGCCAAGACGGTGCGGTTCGGGTCGTGGCGGGAGTCGCTGCGCATGCAGCCTTCGGGGCCGATGAGGAACGCTTCGCCGGTTTCGCCGAGGCCCGCCCGCTGGCTCATGACCCGGGTGACGCGGTCGAGCGGCATCTGCACGACGACCGCGCCGAGCAGGGCACCGTTGTCGTGGATCGGGGTTGCGGCGAATGCGGCCGGAGCGTCGTACGACGCCGGGTAGCGGTGGTAGTCGTCGAAGCACAACGTGCCGGGGGCCGCGCGCAGCGCCTTCTCCGTCACCTCGGCGAGGCCGGTGGCGGCGTGCGCCCCGTTGGTCAGCGAGGTGGCGAAGTCGAGCTCCTTGAACACCGTGTAGACGACCGTGCCTGCGGCATCGACCAGGAACACGTCGTAGAAGCCGGCGCGGTCGACCAGTTGGCGGAACCAAGGGTGGAACCGTTGGTGCAGCTTGCCGTAGGCGGAGTCGTCGTCGGGCAGGCGGTCGAGCCCGTGCTTCTTGCCCAATGGGTTCGGATTGCGCAGCACGAACGTGTGTTGCAGCGCCACGCCATTGGCATCCAGCTTGTCGAGCCAGGCCGGGGCCGGCGACGGGGCGCCGTCGTTCTGCTTGCCGTACTCGATCCCGAACTGGCTCGCGTAGTAGTCCTTGCCGAGTTCGCCGCGCATCGCCGCGATGCGCTCGGAGTCGAGGCCAAGGTCCTTGGCGTGGGTGCCGAACGCGGCGGCCAGCCCGCGCAGCGCTTCGGCGGTGTGGGGGGCGCCGGCCAGCAGCGCCACGTCGTTTGCGACCACGCTCGCATAGTCTTGCAGCGATTGGGCCATGGTCGCGCGCATGGCATCGAGGCGGTTCTGGGTGTCGCGGGCGAAGCCCTGCTCGGCCTCGGCGGTGGCTTCCTGCATGGCCGAGCGGGCGGCCAGGACGCAGAACGCGGTCGAGCCGGCCAGCGGCAGCACGCCACACAGAAGGCTGTAGGCGACGAGTTTCGATTGCAGCGAGAGATTACGGAACATCCTGAGGCCCCCTCGTCGGCCGTATCCGCACCGGTGTGGGGCCAGCATGAGCCCAGGGCGGAACCCGCGACGCCACCGATCCCGCGGGCCACCTGTGACGTCGGCCCGGCGGTCGCTACGATGCCGCCCCCCTCTGCCCCCCGACCCACCGCCGCACGGTGGCAAACCCCTAGTCGGAAACGAATGGCCGTTCTCGCTTCGTTGTGCCTCTCGCTGCTGCCACAGGTCCTCCAGGGCAGTGACATCAAATTGCCGCCGAAGACCGCGGCGGAACGGCCGAAGGAACCGGCGGTCCGGCCGCTGACCGAGATCGAGCGGTTCCGGCGCGACCTGCTCGAGATGCAGGGGCCGCCCGCCCGGGTCGACCAGCGGTTGCAGGAGATGGCGGCCGCCTACGCCGGGCCGGCGATGGAGGCGTTGATCCTCGAGGTCGCCCGCAGCGCACGCGCCAACGAGATGCAGAACCTCATGGTCGTGGCGCGCCGCTTCGGCGGAGCGTCGCCGCGGGTCGCCGACGAGCTGTTGTTCCAGTTGTTGGCGCGGCCGTTGGCCGAGGCCACCCGGCCGGTGGTCGAGACGATGGCGGTGTTGAAGGGGGACGCGAAGAAGGCGGCGTTGCGCGAGTGCATCCGCGGCCGGATTCCGGCGGCGCGCCGCCACGCCGTCGAGGTGCTGGTGCCGATGCTGCGGCCCGAGGACGACCTCGCATTCGCACTCGAACTGTCGCGCGACCAGGCCCTCGACCTGCAGATGCGCGGCATCGAGCTGCTGGGGGCGATGCCGGTCGAGGCGTCGGCCGCGCGGTTGTGCGAACTGCTGGCGAAGGACATGGCGTTGGCCGGCGTCGCCAGCCAGACCCTCGTGGCGATGGGAACGGCGGCCCTGCCGTCGCTGCAGGCGGTGCTGGCGGCGCCTCCGGTCGATCGCCGGTTCGCCTATGCAGCGTTCACCACCGCCCGGATCGCCGAGGCCGACTCCAGGTTGCTGCCCGAGAATCTCGCGCCGGCCCTGGTGGCGTTGCTCGCCGATCCCGAGATCCTGACCCGCAGCCTCGTCGCGGTGCCGTTGGCGGACTTGATGTTCCGCGGCGTGCCGGCCCTGGCCGGCAAGGACGTCGCCGTGGTCGAGGCCCTGCTCGAGGTCGTGCAGCCGACGACGTTCGTGCCGAATCCCGACCTGTTGCGGCGGCCGACCGAAGATCGTCTGGTGCGGGCCACGGGTCGCCTGCTCGGCGGCGAGTCGCTGCCGTGGCGCGACTGGTGGAAGGACCAGCAAGCCGGCTTCGTCTCGGTCCGCGCGCGCGTCGAGTTCACCGACGCGGACGCACTGCTGGCCGTGGTCTCCTGGCGGCAGGAAGGGCGCCACGTGCGTCTCCTGGCCGAGGGGTTCGTCGACCTCGCGCCGATGAAGGACGCCACCGAAGTGGTGTTGTCGAAGTCCGAGATGCTCGAACTGCTCGCCGCTTTGCAGGCCGGCGGACTGCACGACGAGGTCGCGATGCGGGTCGGCACGGGCCTGCCGCGCCAGCGCTGCCTCGCGCTGCAGTTCCCGCAAGGCCGCACCCAGGTGACGATGCCGCTCGGCGAACACCCGCGCTTCGACGCGTTGGTGGCGGCGGTGCAGAAGCGGGTCGACGAACAGCTCTGGCAGCTCTACCGCGACCCGCAGAAGGAGGCCGATCGCGGCGCCTTCTGGCGCGCCGAGCGCGCCTATCGGGAAGCGAACCCGGGGGCGATCGCGCACGGCCGCCGGTTCGTCGGCCGCGTGCTGGCGCAGTGGCCGACCTTGGCGCCGATGCTGCGGGCCAAGGCCCTCGACTTCGTCGCCAACCACCAGGACCGCAAGCAGCTGTTGACCGAGTCCGACGGCGAAGTCGCCCTGGCGCTGCTGGGCAAGCTGCCCGAACTGGGCGACCTCGACCTGCGCCTGCTCGAACTGGTCGCCGGCGTGCCCGGGGATCGCGTCTGGCGTGGCGCCGTCAAGCTGGCGGCGCAGCGGCAGGGGACCATGCGCAACGCCGGCCGCGCGGTGTTCGCGGTGCTCGGCCCGGATGCCGTGCTGGCTTCGCTGCAGGACGCCAATCCGCTCGTTCGCCAGGCCGGCGTGCGCGAGATCATGATCGTGCGCGATCTGCGCGCGGCCGATCGGCTCGTGGAACTGCTGGCGGACGACGACCTCGACGTGCGACTGGTCGCGGCCGAGGCCTGCGGCCACATGCAGATCCCGGCGGCCGGCAAGCGCCTGGTCGACCTGATCGTCGCCGACG
>JAEUHV010000003.1 GCA_016794485.1 Planctomycetota bacterium | reverse complement strand
CACGGCGTGGCCACCGGGATCGCCGGGCGCCAGCGGATCGACCTTGGCGGCCCCGTGCGCGAAGCGGATGTAGGCGATCTCGAGCAGCTGCGTGCGGATCGGCGAGACGTGGTGGCCGGTGATCGCGAGATTGCCGGCGCGGGGGACGATCGGCACGCCGTCGATGCCGCACATCCGTGCGACCTCGGGCGACCAGACGCCGCATGCGACGACGACCTTGCGGGTCGCGATGCGGCCGGCGGCGGTGGCGACGGCGACGATGCGGTCGCCGGAGCGTTCGATGCCGGTGACGGCACAGCCAGGACGAACGAACACGTTGGCGTTCGCCCGTTGCGCCACGCGTAGCATTGCACCGCACGCGAGCATCGGCAGCACGACCCCGTCGCCGGGATAGAACAGCGCCCCCGGCAGGTCCTCGGCGAGGCCGGGTTCGAGCTCGCGAAGCTGCTTCTGGTCGAGCACGTCGGCACGATCGCCCTGGTCGGCGAACTGCTTCTGCAGCACCGCGAACAGCTCGATGTCCTCGGCGCCGTCGGCGAGGTAGAGCGCGCCGGTCGGGTTGTAGTCGAAGCCCCCCTCCTGCTGCTGCAGCTCGCGCCACAGCTGCACGCTGCGCGCCGTGAAGGCGTACTCCTGCGCGTCGTCGGGCGTCACCATCAGGTGGCCCATGCACGAACCCGACGTGGCGCCGGCGATCGGGCCACGGTCGAGCAGCACGATGCGCGTCGACGACGGCAGCAGCTGCGCCAGGTGCTGCACCACGGCACAGCCGATGATGCCGCCACCGACGACGACCAGATCCGCGGTTTCGACCATTCGGGGCGAACATGATGCCGGGCCGGATGGCCTGCGCAACGGTCCGACGCCCGCGTTCCCGCGTTCAGCCGTTCGAGCGAACGGCCAGCAAGCCCGCCAAGAGTGGCTGGTACAGCTCCGCGCCGCGCAGCCGTCGCTGCCACCGCTCCGGGATCGCGCTGCGTCCAAAGCGGATTCCGGCCAGGCCGCCAGCAATGCACGCGGTGGTGTCGGTGTCGCCGCCCAAGGCCACCGCCGCGCGCACGACGTCCGCGTAGGTCGGCTCCGCGAGACACTGGCGCGCCGACCACAGGCTGTCGATCACGTAGCCGCTGCCCCCGCCCTCGATCCGCTCGTCGGGACGAAGGTGGTGTTCCAGTTCGAACCTGGCCCACGGCGCGTCGCAGTAACACGCACGCAGCGCGGCTGTCGCCTCGGCCCAGCCGTCGGCGCAGCCTTCGAGCAGGCGCCGCGCCCACAGGCAGTAGAACGCACACGCGACCTGCGAACGGGCATGGCCGTGCGTCGGCTTCGACAGCGCATGCGCGTCGGCGACCAGTTGTGCGTCGCTGCCGCGGTGCCAGAGCGCGAGGGGCAGCACGCGCATCAGCGAACCATTGCCGTTGTCCCCTTCGGACGTGCCGCCAGCAGTCGCGGGGTCCGCCCCTTCGGTCATCGCATCGAGGGCACTACGAGTCGCGATGCCGACGTCGAACACGACCCCGTCGACCGCCAGATAACCGTTCTCGTACCACTGGCGCAGTCGCCCGGCCAGGGCGCGTGGCTCGCACGCCCCCACGCTCAACAGCGCATCGAGCAGGCACAGAGCCTGCGCACCGTCGTCGGACCAGGTACCCGCGGGAATGCTGGGATAGGTACGCCGAAATCCCGCGGGAGGGTCGAACTCGATGAACTCGCGCGGCGGAATGGCCGACCGTGCGTGGAACTCGTAGGGCACGCCCAACGCGTCACCGACGAGCAGGCCGACCAAGCCACCGGCCAGCCGGTCCGGCAGGCTCACCATCGCGCACCGGCCCCGTTCGGACTGCAACGCATGGTCGCCAGCCTATCACGCCTGCGCGACGGCACAGCTATCGTCGCCGCGATGCGTTCCTCCGCCGCGTTCGCCCTGGTGGCATCGTCGTCGCTGCTCGCCCAGTCCCCCGTGCCGATTCCGGACGGCGCCGAGCCCGCGACGATCGTCGCGCGCGCCGCGGACGTGCGGCCGAGCCCGCGCCAGCTGGCGTGGCAGCGCACCGGCATGAACGCGTTCGTGCACTTCGGCATGAACACGTTCCACGACCGCGAATGGGGTGACGGCACCGAGGACCCGGGCAAGTTCGCGCCGACAGACTTCGACGCCGCGCAGTGGGTCGCGGCGTTCCAGGCGGCGGGCATGCAGGGCCTCGTCCTGACCTGCAAGCACCACGACGGCTTCTGCCTGTGGCCATCGGCGACCACCGCGCACGACGTCGCCGCCTCGCCGTTCCGGGGCGGCAAGGGCGACGTCGTCGCCGAGGTCGCGGCCGCGTGCAAGGCCGCCGGCATGAAGTTCGGCGTCTACCTGTCGCCGTGGGACCGCAACGCGAAGTCGTTCGGCACTCCTGCCTACCACGCCGTGTTCCTGCAGCAGCTGCGCGAGCTGTGCACGAACTACGGGCCGCTGTTCGAGGTCTGGTTCGACGGCGCCCACTGTCCAGCCGACGACCCGGCGCTGTTCGACTGGCAGGCGGTGTTCCGGCTCATGCGCGAACTGCAGCCAGAGGCAGTGCTGGCGATCACCGGTCCCGACGTGCGCTGGGTCGGCAACGAAGCCGGCAAGACGCGCGGCGAGGAGTGGCGCGTCCTGCCGCTCGCGCACCCAGCACCCGGGCCGTTCGAGACCGACCGCGCGAGCTGGCGGGCGTTGTGGGCGCTGCGCGAACGCAACCAGGAACCCGACCTCGGCGGCCGCGCGCAGCTGGCGACCGCCAGGGCCTTGGCGTGGTGGCCGGCGGAGACCGACGTGTCGATCCGGCCGGGCTGGTTCTGGCATGCGCACGAGGATGCCGCGGTGAAGCCGCTGTCGACCCTGCTCGAGTACTGGTACGGCGCCGTCGGCGGCAACGCGGTACTGCTGCTGAACGTGCCCGCCGACCGACGCGGCCGCATCGCCGACGCCGACGTCGCGGTGCTCGGCGACCTCGGCCGCGTGCTCGGCGCGACGTTCGGCCGCGACCTCGGTGCCGGTGGCACCAGGAAGGCCTACGCGAAGGTCGGCGAGATCTACCTGCCGGAGACCACCACCGTCGACGTGTTCGACCTCGGCGAAGACGTCGCCAGCTCGGGGCAACGCGTCGAGCGCTTCCGGATCGAGGTGCTGCAGAACGGCGGCTGGCGCGAATGTGCGCGCGGCAGCACGATCGGCCTGCGCCGCCTGCTGCGGACCGAACCGATCACCGGCGACGGCTTCCGCTGGTGGGTCGAACAGGGCCGCGGCCCGGTGCAGATGGCGCACTTCCGCCTGTTCCGCCGGCCGACCCTGCTGTCGCCGCCGACGATCGCCCGCGACCGCACCGGAACGGTGACGCTGCGCGCCACCGCCGGCAGCGTGCACTACACCGTCGACGGCACGCCGGTGTCGTCGTCCGCGCCGCGCTACACCGGCCCGTTCGCGCTGCCCGAAGGCGGCACGGTGCGCGCCGGCGCGTTCGCCGGCACTGGTGACCAGGGCCTCGCGCTCGGCACCACGAACGAAGCCAGCGCGACGTTCGGACTCGCGCCCGCGACCTTCCGTGTCGTCGACTGTTCGAGCGAGCAGGGTGGCGGCGAACGGGCTGCGGCCGCGATCGACGGCGACGCCGGCACCCACTGGCACTCGCGCTGGTCGCCGGACAGCCCGGGCCCCCCGCACCACTTGACCGTCGACCTCGGCCGCGCACTCGACGTGCACGGCTTCGTCTACCAGCCGCGCGCGAGTGGCAGCAACGGCACGGTCGCCGACTACGAGTTCCTGGTCTCGCCCGACGCGACCACGTGGACGCCGGTCGCGTCGGGCACGTTCGGCAACATCGCCGCCAACCCCGTGGCCCAGGTGGTGCGGTTGGAACGTCCGGCGGCCGCGGTGCGGTTCGTGCGGTTCGTCGCGAAGCGAGAAGTCGCCGGCCGGGCGTGGGCATCGTGCGCCGAGCTGTCGGTGCTCGGCCGCTGAGGTCGCGTTCAGCGCAACGGCTTGCGCGCCAGCATCACCACCGACTGCGCGTAGTCGACCGCCATCAAGCGGTGCAGCGAGTGCAGCAGGCGCGCGTGCACGAGCCAGTGCCGCTTCGACGCGAGGTAGACCCGCGCCGCGTCGACGACCTCGAACCCGTGCCACGCCAGCAGGCCGGCGAGGTCCAGGTAGTGCACCGTCGACACGTGCGTCCACTCGGACTGGATGCCGGGGGTGTAGACGTTCGGCACGCTGGCGAGGAACCAACCGCCCGGCGCGCACACCTGGAAACACTGGGCGACCAGGTCGACCGCTTCCTTGTGCGCGAGGTGCTCGAGCACTTCGATCAGCGTGACCACGTCGAACGTGCGGTCGATGTCGCGAAAGTCGTGGTAGTCGTGACGATTGGACCGATCGATGTCGAAGCTGCGGTAGTCGACGCCGGGGAAGCGCGCGCGCGCCTTGCCCTCGTGCACCCGGTCGGTCGCGCCGACGTCCAGCAACGACCGCGGCTTCACGCCGGGATGACGCAACAGGTCGTAATGGTCGCGCACGAGCCGCATCCGGAACACCGACGGCCAACGCGGCCGGAACCGCTCGCGGCAATGGGCGAAGTTCACCCAGCTCACTCCGCCGGCGGTGGTCTCACGCGAACGATCGCGTGCGGGACCGTCAGGGTCGGTGGTCGGCATGGTCACGGGAAGGTAGCACGCCGGCGACGCCGTGCCGACAGGCTCCTGCTTTGCCCATGGCAGGGAGGCGACGACGGGGAAACACCCCTGTGACCGCCCGACGACACCCCATAGCCTCCCGCGATGCGTCCCGCCGAGATGTCGTCCGCCTTCCTGCTGCTGGCCACCGCCGCCGTCGCCCAGAGCGAAGCCCTCACCGCCGAACAGCTCGCCGCGGCCGACGCGATCCACGCGCGCGTGCTGACCCTCGACACGCACAAGGACATCGATCCGAAGCTGGCTCCCGACCAGGTGCCGGCCGATCCTGCGACGGCCGCCGAGTTCCGCGCCCGCTTCGACCCGGCGGTGCGCGGCAAGTGCCAGGTCGACTTCCCGAAGATGCGCGAAGGCGCCTACGACTGCGCGTTCTTCATCGTCTACACCGCGCAACGCAAGCTCGACGACGCCGGGTTCGCTCGCGCGCTCGCCGAAGCGAACGCGAAGTTCGACGCGATCGAGCGCATGGCGAAGAAACACGCCGACACGATCGGACTCGCGACCAGTCCCGACCAGGTCGAACGGCTGCACCGCGACGGCAAGCTGATCGCGTGCATCGGCATCGAGAACGGCTACCCGATGGGTACCGACCTCGCCAACATCGGTCGGTTCCACGCGCGCGGCGCGCGCTACATGGGCATCACCCACAACGGCCACACCCAGCTCGGCGATTCGCACACTCCGGCCGAGGGAATGCACGGCGGCCTCAGCGAACTGGGCAGGCGGGCGCTCGCGGAGATGAACCGCGTCGGCATCATGGTCGACGTGTCGCACGCGGCGAAGACGACGATGCTGCAGGCGGTGGCGGCCAGCAAGACGCCGGTCATCGCGTCGCACAGCGGCGCGCGCGCCGTCAACGACCACACCCGCAACCTCGACGACGAACAGCTGCGGGCCCTCGCCGACAAGGGCGGGGTCGTGCAATGCGTGGCGCTGGCCGACTTCGTCAAGTCGAACTCCGCGCGCAGCGCCGCGGTCGCCGCGTGGCAGAAGGAGTGCGGGGTCGGGCGCGGCGCCGAGGACGACGGCGTGCCCGAGGTCGAACGCGAACGCCGCTGGCAGAAGTTCCGCGACGGCATGCCCGCCATCGACCAGAGGCACCCGAAGGCGAACGTGCGCGACTTCGTCGACCACATCGACCACGTGGTGCGCACGGTCGGCATCGACCACGTCGGCATCGGCTCGGATTTCGACGGTGGCGGCGGCATCGACGGCTGGAACGACGCGAGCGAGAGCCGCAACGTCACGCGCGAGCTGGTGCGGCGCGGCTACACCGAGGCGCAGATCGGCAAGATCTGGTCCGGCAACCTGCTGCGCGTCTGGCGCCAGGTCGAGCAGCACGCCGCCGAGTCGGCCCGCGCGGGGCGTTGAAGCCCGTTCGCTACGCCTCGTCCCGGGTCTCGTCGACGACGGGCGCGAGGCCGTCGATCTCGACGATCGTCGGCGTGTGCACTTCGCGTTCGTCGCCGTGCACGTCGACCCACACTTCCTCGACGCCCATGCACTCACCGGACCGCCACCGCGTGCGCAGGAAGTACGACAGGTCTTCGCCGCCGGCCGTCTGGCGCACCCGCGGCACGTAGGCCGCATTGAGGAACAACGTGTCGCCGCGGCGCACGAAGCGCGTGCGTTCGCCGCCACGCGGGTGGACGAGCTTGTGGTGCATGTGGCCGGCGATCACCGCGCGCACCCGCAGACCGAAACCCTCGATGCGCTGGATCGCCAAAGCCAGGTCGCGATCGCCCCAGTCGCCCCCGGGCTTGCCGAAGTCCTTGCCGAACGGCGCCGAGGTCTCGTCGCCGAGACCGAGCGGGCCGTTGTGGGCCAGGATCACGAGGTCGCGGTGCATCGCGTTGCGGGCCGCATCGACGATCGCCGCCGCCGACTGCCGCATCGTGTGGATGCCGTAGATCTCGTCGTACAGCTCGGGGCTGCGCAGGCTCGGCCCGCCCCACGAGAACGGCCGCGCGCCGACCCCCGAAATTCCGCCGCGCGCCCCTTCGCGCACCCCGGATGCGCGGGGGTCGTCGCCGAGCAGGGACAGGATCTCGCGCAGCTTCGGCGTCGAGACCTTGCGGCCGAAGCTCTGCCACGCGTCGTGGTTGCCGAGCATCACCGCCTTTTCCACCGGCAGTTCGGCGATGCGGCCCACCATCTCCACGTCCTCGTCGCCGATGTCGCCGACGAACATCGTCAGGTCGGGCTGCGAGCGCTCGAGGAACGTGGCGTCGGCGTTGCGCCACCAGCGATGCACGTCGCCGACCACGGTGAGGGTCGCGACCGGGTCGTCTTGGCGAGGGGACAAGGGCGGAGCAAACTAGCGGCGGGGTGCGGTCGAGTAATCCCCTCATCGGGGGAAATCACGACTCGAGCAGGCCGTGGCGCACGAGCTTCTCGCGGTAGGTCGTGCGCGGCACACCGAACAGTTCCGCGGCACGGGTCAGGTTGCCGCTCGCTTCCGCCAGGGTGCGCTGCAGCGCGTCCTTCTCCTGCGCCTCGAGGCGGTCCTTCCACGTCGCGTTGCCGTCGAGGGCCGGTGCGACACCGGAGGCAACGGCACTCGCCGTCGCCGCCTGTCCCGGCGCTTCGAGCCGTCGATCCAGGTCGAGGTGCACAGCCGCGATCGCACTGCCTCCGGCTCGCAAGCACGCGCCCTTCACCACGTGGCGCAGTTCGCGAATGTTGCCGCGCCAGGGCTCGGCGAGCAGCCGCGCCTGCGCGTCCGGCAGCAGCGCCGGCACTTCGCGCATGCCGAGTTCCTCCGCAGCCTCGCGCACGAAGCCCTGGGCGATCCCGAGCACGTCTTCGCGCCGCTCGCGCAGGGCCGGCAGCACGATCTCGAGTTCGCGCAGCCGGTAGTACAGGTCCTCGCGGAAGCGACCCTCGCGCACCATGCGTTCGAGATCCTGGTGGGTCGCCGCGACGATGCGCACGTCGACCTGCGCCTGCCGCCGGCCGCCGATCGGCACCACGATGCGATCCTGCAGCACGCGCAGGATCTTGGCCTGCAGTTCGAGCGCCATGTCGCCGATCTCGTCGAGGAAGATCGTGCCGCCGTGGGCTTCCTCGAAGTGGCCGCGCCGCGCCTGCAGTGCGCCGGTGAACGCGCCCTTCTCGTGGCCGAACAACACGCTCTCCATCAGCTCGCCGGGGATCGCTGCGCAGTTCACCGGCACGAACGGCCCCTTGCGCCGCCGCGACAGCTCGTGCAGCGCGCGCGCGATCACTTCCTTGCCGGTGCCGGTCTCGCCGCGCAGCAGCACGGTGTAGTCGGCCGGTGCGTACAGCTTCACCCGCTGGATGAACTCGGCGCACGCCGGGCTCTTCGATTCGAGCGCCCAGTGCGACGTCGCCTGCGACTTCGGTTCGAGCAGGCTCTTCACCAGCACGCGATTGCCGAGCGCCGTCGCCAGGATGCGGGCGCAGAACGCGACGCGCTGCAGGTCCTCGGCCGACAACACGCCGCCGTCGCGGGTGCAATCGGCGTAGATCACGCCGAGGTTCTTGCCGAGCGCCTGGATCGGCAATGCGACCGCGGCGGAGATGCCTTCGCTGCGCACGCTGTGGAACGTGCGCGCCACGGGATCGGACGCCGCGATCGGGACGTGCACGACGCGGCCGCTGGCTCGCACCTGCTCGACCAGCGAGCGGCTGACCCGGAACTGCCGGCGATCGTCGGGCCGGCTCATGAACCACGCTTGCGCACCGTCGTCGTCGTCGAGTTCGACGTGCACCCGGTCGGCCCCGGTCGCGCGCAGGATCGCCGCCATCGCCGCCGGCACCATCTCGCCGGGGCTCTTCAGCCCTTCGAGGTGGTCGGCCATCTCCATGAACGTGCGGTACCAGGCCCCGACCGGCGAGCCCGGCGACGCGACCAGCGCAGCGGTGTCGAGGGCCACGACCTGGTCGCCGGCCGGCTCGGCGCGGAAGCGCAGCTTCACCAGGGCGGGTCCGACGTTGAGCACGTCGCCGTCGAGGAACGACTCGAACCGCGCGCCGATCGTTCCGGTGGCGCAGCGGATCGGGAACGGCAGCCCCGGCTCCGCGCGGACCCGCAGGCGCCCACGTTCGTCGCGCGCGACCTCCAGCACGCGGCCGAACACCCCTTGCATGTCCAGCTCGACCTCACATTGGGACCGGGGGCCCCCGATCCAGAACGAGTCGTGGTCGAGTTCGATCTCGCGCGAACCGGAACGGTCGGTGATTTCGAGGCAAACGGGCATGCGTCGGGATCTCGTCGGTCGGGGGATCAGTAGCAACCGCAGGACGTCGGGTTTCCGCCGCCTCTGGCGATTCCGGGGAATCTGGTAACCTGCGCGCCGGCCCAGCACCACCCCCGTCGGGCTCGCCGCCCCTGGGCAAGACGCCACCGGCGACTCAATTCCCATGCCAACCTCCCCCGCCGCCACCGGCGACCGGCTGCTGCATTGCTCGCCGGCGCGCACGGTGTTCGAACGCGTCGACGCGACGCGCGGCGAAACCGTGGTCGGGAAGGTCTACGTGACCGGCAGCCACACGGATGCCGAACACGAATGCGCGATGGGGCAACTGGCGGGCGGAGAGGGCGTCGTGCGCCACCTCGCGACGGCGACCGACCCGGGCACCGGCCGCCCGATGGTGCTCACGGCGAAGGCCGCCGGAAGCGACCTTGGTCGCATTGTCGCGGCGCGTGGTGCGTTGCCCGCCGCCGATGCCTGCGCGCTGCTGGCGCCCGTGGCGACGACCCTGGCCAGGCTGCATGCCATCGGGATCTGCCACGGCGACGTCAAACCGCGCAACCTGCTGCAGGTCGCAGCGGGAACGTTGCTGCTCGACTTCGAACACGCCGCCAGGTTCGGCGACCGCAGTGGTCGTGCGGTGGGCACCGTCGGATTCGCCGCGCCGGAGGCTGCGCACGCCGCGGCCGGCCCCGCTCTCGACGTGTTCGCGCTCGGGCGAACGCTGCGTTGGTTGCTCACCGGCGGGATCGAGGCGCGCGTTCCGCTCGCCCCGCGCGTGCAGGACCTGCTCGCTGCCTGCACCGCCGCCGATCCCGCTCGTCGCCCGAACTGTGTCGACGTCGCTGCGACCTTGCGCGAACTCGAGGTTGCGCTGGCCGACGATGCGCACGAGCGCCTCTGGCAGGACGCCGCGACCGGCGCGTTCGCGGTGGCAACGGTCGCCGACGACGATGTCGATCCGCGTGCGGTTGCATGGCGCCAGCGGCGAGCCCTGCTCGCGCGTGTTCCCAGGCTGCTGGCCGGTGGATCACCCACCGCCGGCGAACCCGCTGCGGTGCGCGCGGCGCTGCTGCACACGACCCGCGTGCTGCGCCGGTTCCCGCGCCATGCCGGCATGCTGCAATGGCGCACCGGACTGCAGCAGGAACTCGCACGCATGCTGCACGAAGCAGCGCGCCACATCGCGGCGTCGACCAAGGCGGAGACGTTCCTGCCGGCGGCGTCCTGGCTCGTGGACGCGGAAGTCGCGACGCGCCACGCGCTGGCGCTGCCTGGTGGCATTCCCTTGCCCGACGGCGAACAGCCGGCGAACGCGCATCTGCTGCACCGTGACCCTCTGGCGCACCTGCAACGGCTCGGTGCGAAACTGGCCGCCGCCCGCGCGGAACTGCACGAACAGACCGATGCCGTCGATCGCGCCGTGCAAGCTCTCGACCTGGCGGCAGCCGAGCAGGCCGTCGACACGATGGCTGCTGGCCACGGCGGCGCATCACCGACGGTGGCGCGCCTGCGCGACCAGTTGCACCGGCTCGGCTTCTATCTCGACCGCATCGGCCGCGGCGCACCAAACGTCGACCGACTCACGGAGGCGATCGAGCCAGCCCTGCTCGCGCCCTTGCAGCGTTTCCTCGACGTGGCGACCCGCGGCCCGAACGGCCAGGGTGCCAGCGAAGCGCGGGCGACGGTCGGCCTGCGCAGCCTGCAGCTGACGCTGGCGAACCTGGCCGAGGAGTTCCCACGGCTCGGCGGCGTGCGCCCCGCGGTCGATGCGCTCACGGCGGCGCTCGTGCACGTGACCGAACACGCGCACACTCTGCTGGCCGATGCCCGCCAGCGGCTGCAAGCGATTCCGATCCCGGTGCGACCGCTGCAGCTGACGCTCGGCCGGCTCGATTCGTTCCGCATCCTCGAGGCGTTCGTCGACCGTCCGGACCGCCCGCGCAGCCACCTGTTGGACGGCATCGAATCGCTGCGGCTGTCGCTCGACCAGGCGCGCGCTTCGCGCGACCGCCTCACCGAGAGCGCCGAGAGCGCGATCGCGCGCGGCCACTGGACCACCGGGCTGTTCGAGATGGAACGGGCCGTTGCCGGGCTCGGCCCGGACGCCGACCAGGAGCAGGAGGAGGCGACGCGCCTGCAGGCGCGCCTCGCCGACGCGAAACGCAGGAAGCAGGAAGTCGAAGCAACCGAGCGGCGCAACGTCGAGATCGCGACCCGCTACGGCATGCTGCAGGACGATCCAGGCAGCACGTTCGAAGCGCGGCTGCAGGCGCTCGAGGAACGGCGCGACTGCCTGACGTTCCTGTCGATGCACGTGCCGTCCGAGCGCGGCGCGCTCTACCAACGCGACCTGCGCGAGGTCGAGACGCAGATCGCGCTCGAACGCGCCGGGCTCGCCGAGCACCAGCTCGACGGGACGACCGACCCCGCGGGGCGACTGCAGGTGGTGCGGGCGACGCTCGACCAGCTGGCGGCTTCGGTGGCGCCCAACGAACGCGGCCAGGAAGCACCGGGCCGACTGGTCCGCCTGGTCGACCACTGGCGCACGCTCGCCGAGCAATGCCAGCGCGCGGTCGACCAGCGCCACGCCGAACGCACCCTGCGCGCGCGACACAAGCGCCGCGTGGTGTTGGCGCTGCTGGTCGCGGTGGTCGCGACGACGGCGGCGGTGACGTTCGCGGTGCGGCCGTGGCTACAGGGCACTCCGGCGCTGGCGAACGGGCGCTGAAACCCGCGCGTCACCTGCGTTTGGCACGCGGAGCGACGGGAGCCGGCCCAGGCGCTGGATCGGCCTTGGGTTCTGCCGTCGGCGCGGCCTTCGGCCACGCGTCGGGGCCGAACTCGGGACAGTGATCTCGCACCAGCTTGCGCACGAAGTCGACCTTCTGCTGGAGCACCGGCTCCGCAGCGGCGCGTGCGGCCACGTAGCCGGGGTCGATCATCAGGAACGAGAACACTTCGGCCTTGTCCTCCTCGACTCCGGCCCGCGCGTACGGAGTGAGGAAGCCTGGCACGGCGGCGGTCGGCAGCGAGGCCTTGTCGTCGCCCTGCGCCGCTGCCCCGCCCTTGCCGTACGTGAAGTCCTTCGCGTTGAGCGCGGCGAACGCGGGGTCCTGGTACACCTTGCCGTCGTCGCGCTCGTCGAGGTAGTGGAACAGTTCGTGGTGCACGCAGCGCCGCTGGTAGAGGAGCGACCACTGGCCCCACGTGGCGTCGTAGTACATGGCCCGGGCCGAAGCGTGCGGTGTCGCCCCGCGGGTGACGCCGGCGAGCTTCATGCCGCCGCAGACGTAGACCTTCTTCAGTTCGAGCTTCTGCAGCAGTGGCTTGCCGAGTGCCTGCAGTTCCTCGGCGAGCAGGACCTGGTAGCGGTCGAGGGCGCGTGCCTTGCCGGCCGCGAGTTCGAGTGGGCCCCATTCGGTGTCGAGCGTGCGGGCTTGGTCGACGCGAATGAGCTCGACACCGAGCGACTCGACGAACTTCTTCGCCTCTGCCGGGGTGCGCCGCGGCTCCTTCGCCGCGACAGGCGCGGGTCCGGCGGGAGACTTCGGTGATGGCGGGGCCGGTTCCTGCTGCGCGAGCGCCGCCGCAGCCAACGCGAAGACCGTGGCGAGGACGGAATGCGGTCGGAGGCGCACGGTGTTCACCCAGGGAAGCTACGCAATCGGGTCGACCCGGCAAGGGGTCGACAGATCGTCACTGCGTCACTTGGCGCCCAGCACGAACTCGGCCGCGTTCGACGTGACCAGCGGCCAGGACGGGTCACCCATGTCGACGTACGCGGCCTGCCCATACAACGTCGCGCCGAGCAATGTCGGCGAACTCGGCATCGTCGGCGACACGTACCGGGTCGCGAACAACGGGATCGTGTCCACGATGTCCGGCGACACGCGCAGGTAGCAGCTCGGCGCCGAGTTCAAACCCGCGAGGTACAGCGGCAACGGCAAGGGAATCGTCGTCCACGCCGTGTCCGAGAAGCCCCACAGGAACAACCCAAGCCCCACCGGCGCGTGCTCGAACTCCATCTCCACAGATTCGCCGAGCCACGCACCTGTCCACGGCAGCGGCTTCAACGCGAACGGGGCCGTCGACGGCACACTCGATGTCGTCGGGCAGCCTTGGCCGAACGGCGTCACCGTGGCCGGTTGCACGGACTCGTAGTCCCAGACCGAGGCTCCGGTGTACACCACCGACCGGCGCATCGACCTGTCGTACGACATGTCGTGCGACCAGGCGCCGCCCGGATCGACGATCGGGTTTGCCTGCCGCCACGCGACTCCATCCCACTCCCAGGTGTCGTCCAACACTCCGACCGGTGGGGTTCCATTCAACGACAAGCCCCCGAAGAGCACGCAACGCTTGCGGAAACTGTCGTAGACCATGCGCCCGCGTTGACGAGCTGACGGTAGGGATGGGCTCGTCCGCAGGCTCCACGTGGTCCCGTTCCATTCCCAAGTGTCGTTCACGTACGCTGTCCCTACCTGTCCCCCGAACAGCACGGTCACGTCGCGCGCGACGTCGTATGCGGCGGCATATCCGATGCGCGAACTCGGTGCGGTGATCGGCGTCGGTGTCAAAGCCCACGCGGAACCGTCGTACGAGTACATCTCGATCGACTGCGCGCCGGGCACGGGCAGCCATACCTTGGCTCGCACGGCGTCGTACACGGCTTGAAGACTGCTGTTCGCCGGTGGGGTGAGCTGTCCCACCGAGAACGAAACCGGCGTCCAACTCGAGCCATTGTACTCCCAGGTGTCCCCGAGGTTGGTCCCCACATTGGTCTTGCCGCCAAACAGAACGATCGTCTGTGCTTGTTCGTGGTAGGCCATGGCAGCGTCCGAGCGAGCTTGCGGCGGCAAGGACGGCGATCGGGCGATCCAATTGAGGCCGTCGATTTCCCAGGTTTCGGCAAGGTCGACGCTGTTGGGTCCTGGCGTTCGTCCGCCGAACACGACGTGGCGATTGCGAACGCTGTCGTATGCCATCGCCACACCGTCGCGCGGTGTGGGGGAAGGCGCCGCCTTCGTCCAGCCACCGAGCACGCTGTATTTCCACGTCTCCTCGAGCACCGTCGACGCACTGCCCACGGGAATCGCGTTCGTCCCACCGAGCAGCACCACTTCGGCCCCCGACGAACTCACCGTCAAGCCATGTGCGTACCGCGCGTCGGGACTGCTTCCACCCGTCACCTGCGTCCACGTCGGCGTGCCCGCTGGCCCCGACCGGGTGAACACCCAGGTGTCCCCGAGCGGTACGGCGCTGCTTCCGGGGAGGCCGAGCCCCCCGAACAACACGATCCGGGCGCCAACCGAGACATACGCCATCGACGCGAGGTAACGACCAGGTGGCGACACCGCCGGGAACAACTGTGTCCAGACGCTCGTGTACGGGTTGTACTCCCACGTCTCGTCGTCGAAGGCGGAGCCTCCGAACAGGTACACGCGCCCGTTCGTCCCACCACCGTGTGGATGGAACGCCATGCAGCAGCCTTGACGCGCAGATGGGCCCGAACCCCCGAGATTGCGCTGCACCCACGTGTCTGTCTGCGGCGCGAACTCCCACACGTCGTCCTTGTCCTGAACGCCGTCGTACCCACCGAACAGGAACATCGTTTGCGTCACCGGGTTCGCGACCATCGCGTGTCCGCGACGCCCCGACGGACTCAGACCGAGAGGGGTCACGTCGCCCCAGCCAGAACCGTTGTACTTCCACGTCTTCGCCGACAGCACACCCGACGGGCCTTGCCCACCGAACAACACGTACGTCGGCTGACCAGAAACCGTCGCCGCCCCCATCGCCGCTCCGGTTGCCGGCGCCGGACCATCCGTGCCGCCTTCCGTCCACATCTGGTTGTTCGTCGACAGACCGAACGTGCCTCCGAGCACCTGCCCGGGATTCGTCACGCTCTCCCCGCCGAACATCACCACCCCGCCCGACGTACCCGCCATCGCGTGGCCACGGCGATCGGCGAACGACGTCCACGTGGTCTGCGCAGTCAGGGCGCCACCAGCCAGAAGAAACAATGCTGACCTGAGGATCTTGGTTTGCGAATGCACGATGCGCCTCACTTGGAACCCAGTTGGAAATCGGCTGCGTTTGAACTGACCACCGGCCACGTCGGATCGCCCATGTCGATGTACGCCGCTTGCCCGAACAGCTTGCCGCCCAGCAGAGTCGTCGAGTTGGGCATCGTCGGCGAGACGTACCGGGTCGCGAACAACGGGATCGTGTCCACGATGTCCGGCGACACCCGCAGGTAGCAGCTCGGCGCCGAGTTCAGGCCCGCAAGATACAGCGGCACAGGCAACGGTATCGTCGTCCACGCGGTGTCAGAGAAGCCCCATAGGAACAGCCCCAGACCGACCGGCGCGTTCTCGAACTCCATCTCCACCGTCTCGCCGAGCCACGCACCTGTCCACGGCAGCGGCCTCAACGCAAACGGTGCAGTCGACGGCACACTCGACGTCGTCGGGCAGCCAGCGCCGTACGTCGTCACCGTTGCAGGATGCACGGGGCCGTAGTCCCAGGTGCTGAAACTGCCGCAAGCCACGACGACTTTGCGCACAAGATCGAAACTGATCCCGTGTGCCGAGGAACCGGGGGGGATCGACGCTGGGCTTCTCTGGCTCCAGGCAACTCCATTCCATTCCCAAGTGTCGTCGAACGTGCTGACCCCATCGGAGCCGCCGAAGAGTACGACACGACTACGTGCGGCATCGAATACGAGCTTGGCTCCCGCACGTGGAGATGGCGAGAACGGCGGAACCCGGATGTCCCAGCGACCTTCGTCCCATTCCCATGTTTCGCCAAAGTAGCCGGAAGACGACCCCGACACCTGGCCACCGAACTGGATTGCACGGCCGCTTCGCGTGTCGAACGCAAGGCCGGCGTGCTTGCAGGGCATCGGCGCACCTGCGTCGTCGAGGCTCCAATCCGTTCCGTTCCAAGACCAGATCTGGTTGGCAGACGAGTTCGTTCCGAACCCACCGATCATCACGACGTCTTGCCCTCGCCTGTGCAATGCGTGCGAGTGATGCCCGGGCGGCGATGTCGTGGGGGCGAGTTGGGACCAGGCCAAACCGTTCCAAGCCCAAGTCTCGTCGTTGCGACCGCTTGAAGCAGCGGCATCGGCACCACCGAACAGCAGGACTCGTTGCCCGATGGGATCCCAGGCCATGGCCAATGCCACCCGCCGGCTCGGCGAACCAACCGCACCCGAGGCCACCCGCTGCAACCACTGGCTGCCATCGAACTCCCACGTGTCGTTCTCCGAGAGACCACCACCTGTATCGCCGCCGAACAACACGATGCGAGATCGCGCGGGATCGTAGGCCATCGCCGCGCCGCGACGAGGGCTGGGCGAGCTCGCCGTGTTCACCTGGTTCCAATCAGTGCCATTCCATTCCCAAGTGTCGCCCAACAAACCCGGCATGGAGTCACCACCGAAGACCACGACCCGTTGCCTTGCACCGTCCTCGGCAACAGCAGCAGCAGCCCTCGGTGGCGGCCCAGATCCCAGGTGCTGGGACCAGACGGATCCACTCCACACCCAAGTGTCCGCCAGTGCCTGATAGTTCGCGTCGTGGCCACCAAAGACAACCGTTCGGGCCCTGGCCCCGTCGAAGGCCATCGCATGGCCATTGCGCCACGCAGGGTGGGAACCCGCAATCGATTGCCAACCTTGCGCCCCCCACTCCCACAATCCGATCCGGTACTGACCTATTCCATTCTGGCCACCGAACAAAACGAGCTTGCCACGCTGCATGTCGAACGCGCTGATTCCACCACCGAGTGGCGGGATCTGGTCTGCAGTCCATACGCCACCATCGAAGCTCCACATGTCTCCACCGACCACCATGGAGACGCACCCACGCCTCGAATCGAATATCATCTGCATTCCCGAGGCGGCCGGAGGTGCCGAACTGCTCGGTGGGAACGTACGCGGCGTCCAAGACATGCCATCCCATTCCCAGGTGTCGGCGAGGTCCTGGCCGGAAGCGCTCCTTCCGCCATACAGGACCACCTTGCTGCGCATCTCGTCGAACGCCATGGCAGCATCCGAACGAGCGGGCGGCGGTGAGCTCGGGGACCTCTGGCTCCAATTGAGTCCGTCGAGCTCCCAGGTCTCGTTCAAAACGACCCCTGCCGGGGTCGTGGTCCCTCCGAACATCACGTGGCGCTCGCGAGCTTTGTCGTACGCCATGGCAACACCGTCCCTCGGCGAAGGAGCCGGGACGGCCTTCGTCCACCCGCCCAGCACGCTGTACTTCCACGTCTCCTCGAGCACCGTCGAGGCCGCCCCCACCGGCAATGCGTCCGTACCTCCAAGCAGCACCACGTCGGCCCCTGACGCACTCACCGTAAGCCCGTGTGAGTATCGCGCCGCAGGGCTTGCCCCGCCGGTCACCTGCGTCCACGTCGGGACACCCGAAGGCCCCGATCGCGTGAACACCCACGTGTCGGCCAGCACCACGGCACTGCTGCCACTCAGCCCGATCCCCCCGAACAGCACGACTCGGGACCCCACCGACACGTACGCCATCGACGCGAGATACCGCCCAGGTGGAGAAACCGCAGGGAACAACGGAGTCCACACGCTCGTGTACGGGTTGTACTCCCACGTCTCGTCGTCGAAGGCGGAGCCTCCGAACAAGTACACGCGCCCGTTCGTTCCGCCGCCGTGCGGATGGAACGCCATGCAGCAGCCTTGACGCGTAGATGGGCCTGCACCCCCAGGATTGCGCTGCACCCAAGTGTCTGTCTGCGGCGCGAACTCCCACACGTCGTCCTTGTCCTGAACGCCGTCGTACCCGCCGAACAGGAACATCGTCTGCGTCACCGGGTTCGCCACCATCGCGTGGCCGCGCCGCGCCGACGGACCGCCGAGCCCGGAGACGTCGCCCCATCCCGAGCCGTTGTACTTCCACGTCTTCGCCGACAGCACACCCGACGGGCCTTGCCCACCGAACAACACGTACGTCGGCTGACCAGAAACCGTCGCCGCCCCCATCGCCGCTCCGGT
>JAEUHV010000001.1 GCA_016794485.1 Planctomycetota bacterium | reverse complement strand
GTTGGCGTAGACCATGTGGCACGACGTGCAGCCGCTGCTGCGGAAGTCGCCCGGGCCGTCGTTGGTGCCGAAGAACGACAGGTGCGGGTCGTTCAGGCGGGTCTTGTGCACGTTCAGCGTCGGCAGGTCGACGCGGTTCAGCGTGCCGAGGCCACGGTCCGACGAGCGGTTGTTCGGCCGGCCGGGGTCCTCGTTCTTGTCGGGCAGGCCGGGAACGGGCGAGTTGCCGCCGTTCAGGCCGAGTGCCGCGGTGCCGAGACGGCTGCCCTGCTCGAAGATGCGGAACACGTTGCTCGGCTGGGTCACCTCCCAGTGCGGCAGCGGGGCCGCGACCAGGGACCAGCTGTGCTTCTGCTGCTCCTCCGGCGTCGGCAGGCGGTCGTCCTTGCCCGGTTCGCGGATGACGTGCTTGACCAGCTGCTGCGTGCCGTCGGGGCCGTACGACTCGCCGAGGATCGAGCGCTTGGTGCTGACGATGCCGTTGGCGTAGGTGACCGTGCCCCAGAAGTGCTGCGCGGTCGTCATCAACGACTTCATCACGCGCAGGGTCTCGTCGGCGTGGCACGGACCGCACGTCTTGTTGGCGACCCGCAGGTCGCCCGGATTGACGAATTGGATCCAGGCCTCGCTCTCCTTCATCGTGAGCACGTACGGCCGCTCCGGGTTGGCCGAATTCGGCCATTCCTTCGGGAAGCGCGGCGCCGGGTGCGCCCCCTGCACGTCGGTGCGGGTCGCGTCGCCGCCGTGGCAATGCGTGCACGAGGCCTTGCGGCCGGTCGGGTGCGGGTCGCTGCAGCCGACGTGGCAGGTCACGCACGTGCCGTCACCCGCGAAGCTGCCGTCCGCAGCCTTGGCTGCGGCATCGTTGGCGATCGCCGTGCGCATGTCGTCGCTCGGCCGTTCGTAGGGTCGCCAGTTGGGCGCCGTCGGAGTTCGGCAACCGAACAGTTGGAACGCCGCCAGGGCGACGAGTCCCGTGACGGCGAACCGGGCCGACCGTCGGTACGGAGATGGCGACGACGAACGAGACGAGTTTTGGGCCATGCGGGCGTTCCAGTCCGGGGCGCGATGCTAGCCATGGCATCGGTGCTCTGCCATGGCGGAAACCTGGAGCATCGACCTGCACGATTCCGGCGAGAATCCCGAACTCGATGTCGCAGCCGGTTCGCGCCGTTCGTCATGGGCGCACACCGGCCGGCCATCCGGCCCTTCAAACGAGACGACAATGCCCAAGTTCATGCTGATCCTGCGCGGTGACGCCACCGCCGACTACAGCCAGTTCACCCCCGACGACTTCGCCAAGATCCTCGGCGAGTACGAAGCCTGGGGCCAGAAGCTCGCGGCCGAGGGCCGCCTCACCATGGGCCAGAAACTCACCGACCAGGGCGGCAAGGTCATCTGGCCGCGCCCCAACAAGAAGGTCGAGGTGAAGGACGGCCCCTACGTCGAAACCAAGGAAGTGGTCGGCGGCGTCTACATCCTGAAGGCCGACAGCTACGACCATGCCGTCAAGCTCTGCGCCGGCCACCCGAACCTGATGTTCGGCAGCATCGAGGTGCGCGAACTCGACTTCATGGGCGGCCCCGAGACGTAGCCTGAGCGCGCCGATGTCCCTGCCCCCCGACGTCGTCGCCGAGCTGTTCCGCCACCGCTACGCGCGCCTGGTCGCCAGCCTGTGCAGCAAGCTCGGGCCCGGCCGGCTCGACCTCGTCGAAGACGTCGTGCAGGAGGCCCTGGCCCGCGCGCTGCGGGTCTGGCCCGCCGAAGGCGTGCCCGACAATCCCGAAGCGTGGGTGTTCCGGGTGGCGCAGAACCTGGCCCTCGACGCGCTGCGCCGGCGGCGCATCGAACTGCGCGTCGACGACGAACTGCAGCGCCGTACCGCCGGTGCTGCCGCCCCGCCACCGGACGTGAACGAGCCGGAACGCATCGCCGACGACACCCTGCGGCTGTTGTTCCTGTGCGCGCATCCGGCAGTGCCGCCCGACGCGCGGCTGCCCCTGCTGCTGAAGACCGTGTGCGGGCTCGGCGTGCCGGCGATCGCACGGGCCCTCCTGCAGAAGGACGCCACCATCGCGCAACGGCTCGTCCGGGCGAAGGCCAAGCTGCAGGGCGGCGACGTGCTGTTCGCGCTGCCGACCCAGGCCGAGCTGCCGGCGCGGCTCGAACTGGTCCTGCAGGCGGTCTACCTGGTGTTCAACGAGGGCTACCGCGCGCATGCCGGCGACGCCCTGGTGCGCACCGAACTGGTCGAGGAAGCGCTGCGTCTGCAGGCCCTGGTGCTCGAACTGCCGGCAACGGCGACGCCGCAAGCCCACGCGCTGATGGCGTTGATGCTGCTGCTCGGCGCCCGCAATCCGGCGCGGGTCGACGCCCACGGAGACCTCGTGCCGCTGGCACAGCAGGACCGGTCGCGGTGGAACCGTTCCTGGCTCGCGCTCGGGTTCGAACACTTCCGGCGCTCGATCGGCGGCGACACGGTGACCGCGTTCCATTGCGAAGCGGCGATCGCGTCGGTGCACGCGGCGGCCGCCCGCTACGAGGCCACCGACTGGGCCCGCATCCTGCGCGAATACGACCGGCTGCTGGTCGTGGCGCCGTCGCCGATCGTGCGACTGAACCGCGCGGTCGCGGTCGGCAAGGTGCACGGCGCCACGGCTGGCCTGCAAGCCCTGGCGGGTCTCGGCGACGACAAGGCGCTCGACGACTACTTCCTGCTCGGCGCGGTCACCGCGCAAATGCACTGGGAACTCGGTGATTGCGCGGCCGCGGCCGTGGCCCTGCGCGGCGCCTTGCAGCAACCGTGCTCCACGCCCGAACGGCGCCTGCTCGAACAGCGGTTGGCCGCCTGCGATCGCGGCGAGGGTCCACCTCCCTGGTGAGTCGCGCTCTCACTCGGCGTGCGGATCGCGCAGCTGCGCGTTGCGCCACAGCTCGGCGTACTTCGCCTGCACGAACGGATGCAGACCCGCTGCGAAGTGTTCGCCGAGACCGTTCACTTCGATCAGTCGGGCGACGTCGGCGAGGTCCTGCAGCCGATGCGGCAGCGTCAGACCGCTGGCGAGTTTCAGCTCGATCAGCTTGGCCAGCGTGACATAGCGCGTGCCGGCTTTCTCGATCGCCACTTCGGCGGGATCGGGGAAAACGACCCCGTGTGGAGTGCCATCGCCAGGAATGCCACCGGCAATCAGGAAGTCGATCGGCACTCGTCGCTCGGTGTCGCGAACGCCGCGGCTGCCGGCGAACCGTTCGAGCCAACCGAGCCCCAGCGACGCCTCCTTGAAACGGCGCAGCCCATCGGCGGTGACCAACACGTCGACATCCGTGGTCGTCCGCGCATAGCCGTGGGCATGAACGGCGAGACCCCCGCACACGGCATACACGATGCCCAATTCGTCGAAACGACGGACCAGCCTGGCCAAGGCGACATGCACATCTGCAGTCCCCATGAAGAACCTCCCGACCTGTTCCCAACTGGCCAGGAAGTCCGCGTCCGAACTGGTCACCGGCACATCTTGGCGCACGACTCCAAGTGCGCAACCCGGGGGCAAGGGAACGACGGAATCAGGGCGTCTGCAGCAGCCAGTCGATGCGCGCCGCGATGCCGTTGCCCGCGGCGCCGCGGTGCAGGTCGAAGTGCGCCACCGGGAACACCATCTCGGTTTCGCCCATGGCCAGCGCAATCGCGCGTGCACTCGGCAGCGCCACGATGCCGTCGCCGCCGATGCCGACGTCGCCGGCGATGACGTGGTACTGCGTCGCGTTGTCGACGTAGGCCGCGTTCTGCAGCGCGGTGAACGTGCCCGGGCCCTCGAGCAGGTCGAGGCCCGCGCGCGCGAATGCCGCATCGTCGCCGGACAGCACCGGCACCAGCGCCGCGAACAGGCCACCGGCCGTCTCCGACCCCGCGTTCGGCGTGCCGAGCAGGACCAGTTTCGTCACCACGTCCGACAGCGGCGCGTCGGTCGCGTCGAAGCCCGCGCGCGCGCTGTCGAGGTGCGACTGCTCGACCATGTAGCGGCCGATGTTGCCGCCGAGGCTGTGGCCGACGATCGCACAGCCAAACCCCGGGCGCTGGTTGCTGCGGATCAGGTCGTAGAGCACGTTCGCGGTCTCCCGCACACCGCGCCCCGAAGGATGGGTCACGAACACCAGGTTCTTGACCGTGGCGCCGAGGCTCGCAGGCAGGTCGAACGGGCCGCGGAAGTCGAGCGGCGAACCCTGCAGCCCGTGCAGCACGAGCAGATTGTCGGCCGCCGGCGAAGTCCAGAACGACGCCAGGCTGCCGCGCCCGAGCTGGATCGCATCGGTGCCGTTGGCGACCGCGACTTCGACCCCGGCCAGGGAACGGAACTGCGTCGGCACGGCCGGATCGACGATCGCCAGCGGTTGGGTGAACACCCGGAACAGGTCGCCGGTCGACGCGAAGAACCGTCCGAGCCGGGTAGGCGCAGCGGCGAGCGTGCGCGCGACTTCGTTGAGCACCACGTCGGTGTGGACTTGGAACGCGTCGGCGTCGCCACGGCGCGCGAACATCGTCGGCGGCACCAGGACCACGCCATTGGCGTCGAAGAACGGCGCCGCGACGCGCACCGCGATGCCGATGGTGCCGGCGGGGAAATCGACGTCGGCGGGTTCGAAGCGATACACCGGCAGCAGGCTCGGCACGTTCGGATCGCGTTCGACGCGGATCGAGAAGTCGGTCGCGGTGGCCACCGCCCCCGGCTGCACGACGAGAGCCACACCGGCGTGGTCGCCGTTGGCGACCGTGAGCGTGCCGCCGGAGGAACCGATCCGGGCACTGGCGAGGATCGGCGACGGATCGACCGGTGTCACCGAGCCGCTGCCGCCACCGCCGCCACATGCAGCGACGAGCACCACGGCGACCATCGGGATCGCGCGCGGATCGCCTTTCCTCGATCGCATCGGCAGTTCGTTCACGTCGTTCGGAGGGCTCCTCGGACGAAGGCAGTATAGCTCGCGGCCTGGCCGCGGTTGCAGCCGCACTTCGTCGGCGGCCCGTCCGGTCTCACCGGCGGAGCGACGCCGCCACCTTCCGTACGACCGCCTCCGGATCGAACGCCGCCTCGTGCACGATCCCGGCGCAGGCCCACAGCGCCGCGTCGCGCTGGCCGAGCGTCGTGTACGCCGCTGCCCGCACGCGCGCGTCACGGTGCGTCGTGAAACCGAGCACGGTGCGCTCGAACGATTCGCTCCACGGCTCGATCGAGGCGGCGACCGTGAGCGCCGTGGCGACAGCGACCGTCGAACGCGAACCCAGCAACCAGGCGACGGCCTGGTCGCGCGGCGGCGACGCCAACCGTTCGCAGGTGGCGATGTCGACATCGACACCCGACATCGCCAGCACCTGCAGAGCTGCGGCCGGCGGCAGTTCGTCCGCGGCCAGGCCGTCGTACCGGACCCGAACGGCAAGGCACAGCAGGCTCGTGGCGGGATCGCCGTGGTGGGCCAACCGCTCCAGCACCGCGGCGTGGCCGGGAACGTCGAGGCCGAGTTCGAGTGCCACGCCGAGGGCGTCGCGCACGACGGCGAGATCGTGTTCACCGCACAGCCGCGCCACCGCCGCAGTGGCGAGTGCTCGCGCCGCGTCGCCGCCGCCGCCGAGCCGACGCGCCGCGGCCAGGGCCACGGGCGCTTTCGCCTCGGCCAACTGCTGCCACGCCGGCATGTCGTCGGCCCCCACGGGCTGCGCCGCGAGCCACGACGGCAACGCGTCGACCAGCACCGCTTCGTCACGGCACGCGACGAGCAGAGACAACGGCGGCTGACGCGTCGTGATCTCCCGAGCCATCGTCGCGGCGATCAGATCGACCGGCAACACGCCGGCGCGACGCTGCCGTTCGACCCAGTCCCAGTCGGCGATCGCGAACAAGGCATCCATCGCCAGATGGGCCGGGCCGGCGCGCCAGGTCGCGACGAGTTTCTGCGGGCAGAAGCGCAGCAGCGCCTGGGCGCGAGAATCCGCGATCCCGATCGCGTCGAGCAGCACCTGCAGCCGCGCCGCGGGCAGTTGCGGCGCGACCTGCTCGATGGCGAACACCGCCAGGCTGCGTTGCCCGGCGATCCACGCGACCACGGCCGGCAGGTTGGCCGCCGACACCGATCCCGCGAGCCCGGCGACCAGCGTCGCTGGCGACTTCGGCCCGTCGCCCGCCAGCGGGTTGCGCAGTCGCGCCTGCAACCCGGTCCAGACCCGGTCGGCAAGCGCTGCGTCCAGGCGCGGCGCCAGGCCCTCGAGGCACTGCTGCAGGAACGGTTCGTGGCCCGCTGGTAGAACCGCGCCCGGTTTCTGGGCCGCCACGAACGCGTCGACCAGCAAGGGCGCGAGTTCCTGGGCCCCGACGCGCGCCGCAGCGAGCACGAGCACCGAATCGATGTCGGTCGGTGGACCGGGCGGCAGGGCATCCCAGTCGGTCAACACCACTCTGCTCGGTCGCCCCAACTGCAACGTCGGCATCGATTGGCGGGCTGCTGCCAACGCGTGCGCAACGACGAACTGGCGCAGCTCGGCCGATCCACCCACCGCCAGCACGACCGAACCGAGGTTTGCTGCCGCCAGCCGCACCGCTTCGTCCGGATGATGCAAGAACGTGAGCACCAGGGGCGACAGGTGCTGGGCGACCTCGGGCGGAACGTACTCCACGGAACTCGCGGCCACCTGCACTGCGGGCAGGACGCGCTTCGCATCGACCGCGTTCAAGGCGTCCGCGAGCATCCGGACCGAGGTGGAAGGATCGAGTTGGAGCGCCTGCCAGACCGCACGCTGCTGCCACATGTCGAGGTTCGGCCGGCTCGGATCGATGTAGTGGACTCCGTCCTCGGGTGGCGACACCTTGCGCACCTGATCGATCAGCGCCTGCGCCAGCTTGCGGCGCAACTGCGGCGAGCCGTTCGCCCCGATCGTGAACACTCCCAGCGGTCGGTCGCCACGGCGGATCGCGTCGAGCCACGTCTGCATCCGCGCGTCGGAAATCGCGCCGCCTTCGCGGGCAAAGGGAAGCGCGTCCGCACCAGGATCGCCGCGCAGACACTCCCACAGATGCGCCGGCACGGCGAGGCGAAGGCTGGTGCGCAACCGGACCGCGGCGCGCAGCCGGATGCGCGGATCCGGATCGTCGAACAGCGGCGCCAACACGAACGGCGACACGGGCTGCTCGAGCAACACCGCACCGAGGTCGCGTAGCGCCAACGCGTCCTTGCCGAGATTCCGCAACACGGCGACCCCCGGATGGCCGCGTTCGCGTTCACCGGCGACCGCGGCTTTCATCAAGGCCGCAGCGGCTCGCCGCCGATCGGCGTCCGCACTGCGCAGGTGGCCGGCCAGGTCGGCATCCTGCGTCGGCAACCCACGCGCAACGGCCTCGACGTCCGCCAGATCCTCGGGATGGTGCACGAGGTGCTCCACCCAATCGAACGGCATCATCGCGAAGGCCGCCGCCCGCGCCCGCCGCCGCCCTGGTTCGTCGTGCCAGCAAGGACCGAGTTCTTCCCGTCGGGACTCCAGCGCAGCGACGACGCGCGCGCCGAGGTGCTGGGTCAGGGCCTCGCGCCGCGCCGCCATCGCATCCATCAACTCCCCGATGGCCGAGCCACGCACGACCTCGGCGAGCCGCGCGGCGTGGTCCTCCGCCCGCGCCGCCGCCAACAAGCGGTCGCCCAGCTCGCCTTGAGCCGGCAGCGCTGCAGCGAGCAGCACGACCCAAGCAGCATCCTTGCCGACCAGCCGAGGCGCCTTCATTTGGCGGAGTCTATGTCGGCGGTTGGCCCCCGGTAACCGGGACGGGATCAGTACAGGATGCGCGTCTTCACGCTGACCGGCAGGGCGGCGATGCGGTCGCGCACGGCATCGGACAACTGCCGGTCGACGTCCATCACCAGGTAGCCGATGTCCTTCGTCGTGCTGAGCTGCTGCGCCTCGATGTTGGCGCCGAGTTCGCTGACGATCGCCGTCACCGACGCCAGCACGCCCGGCACGTTGCGGTGCACGTTCAGCACGCGGTGCGTGTCCTCGCGCGGCGGCAGGTTGATCGGCGGGAAGTTCACCGAGCCCTCGGTGCTGCCGGTGTCGATGAACGACGTCACCGAGGCCGCGACTTCGAGCCCGATGTTGCGTTGCGCTTCCTCGGTGTTGCCGCCGACGTGCGGCGTCAGCAGCACGTTCGGCAGGCCGGCGAGTTCGGACTTCCACTCGGCCTGCGTCGGCGTCGGCTCCTGCGGGAACACGTCGAACGCCGCCCCGCCGAGGTGGCCGGCCTGCAGCGAAGCACGCACCGCGTCGATCGCGACCACCGCCCCGCGGCTGTGGTTGATCAGGTAGCTGCCGCGCTTCATGCGCGCGATCTGCGGCGCGCCGACCATGCCGCGCGTCGTCGACGTCTCCGGCACGTGCAACGTGACGAAGTCCGCCTCGTCGAGCAGTTGCTCGAGCGTGGGCAGCGGCCTGGCGAGGCCGAGCGGCAGCTTCTTCTGCACGTCGTGGAACAACACGCGCATGCCGAACGCCTCGGCGAGCAGGCCGACCTGCTGGCCGATGTGGCCGTAGCCGACGATGCCGATCGTGCGGCCCCGCACCTCGTGCGCCCCCGACAGCGACTTGTCCCACGTGCCGGCGTGCAGCATGCGGCTCTTGTCGCCGAGGCGCCGCGCCAGCCCGACCACGCAGCCCATGGTCAGCTCCGCGACCGAACGGGTGCTCGCGTGCGGCGCGTTGAACACCGGCACGCCGCGCTGGGCGGCAGCGGCGATGTCGACCTGGTCGGTGCCGACCGAGAAGCAGCCGATCGCGAGCAGTTTCGGCGCGAGTTCGAGCTGCGCCGAGCGGAGCTTGGTGCGCGACCGCAGGCCGACGACGTGCGACTCGGCCAGCACCGCGGCGAGTTCGTCGCCCTCGAGCGCTTTCGGAATCACGTCGACGGTGTAGCCGGCCTCGACCAGTGCCTCCCGCGCCGCCGGATGGATGTTCTCGAGCAGCGTGATGCGGATCTTGTGGCGCGGGTACGAGGTGCGGCTCATGCGTGGCGGGCAGCCAACCTACGGCCGCAGTGCAAGCACTGCAACGAACGGCCGCCTCAGCGGCGGTCCGCCGGCAACGACGGCGCCCCGTGCTGCTTCGCCGGACTGTCCGCACGCAACCGCAAGTCGCCGTTCGCGGCATCGGCGAACTTCGGGTCGCGGCCACCGGCGGCGTCCCGTTCGCGCGCCGGCAACTGCGGCTCGCGCTGCGGGCCGTCGTCGCGGAACCACCAGTTGCGCGCGAACGTGAACGTCGCCGGCGCGGTGTCGGGGCCGACGTTCGCGCTCGCATCGAGGCCGTGCACGACGACGAGGTTGTCGGTGAACGCCCCGTTGCGGCACGGCACGAAGCCGGGCTCGCGCGTTTCCTGCAGGATGCGCAACACCCACTTGCCCGGCCGGAAGAACGTGTTGTGCCGCACGATGGCGCCGTCGCAGCCGACGAACGCGACCGGAGCGAGCGAACCGACGAACGTGCAGCCCTCGACGACGAGGTCCTTCGCCTCGAAACCCTCGGCCTTGGGCCGGAAGTAGGCCAGCCCCGTGGAGCCGCCGAGGTTCACGGCGCGCTGGCCGGCGTGCTCGAAACGGCAGGCGCGCACCGTGACGTCGCGCGTGCCGCCCTTCATCTGCACACCGGTCGCCGCCGGGTCCTGTTCGCGATCGCGGAACGTGCAGTCGAGCACGATTCCCCGATGGCAGCCGACCATGTCGACCGCGGAACCGCCGCGCCCCCACCGTTCGACGGTGCAGTTCTCGAGCCGGAAGTCGTCGACGCCCGACAGCTTGATGCCGTCGTGGTTGCCCTTGCCGCCGACGTCGCGCACGGCGAGGTCGCGCAGCACGAGGTGGTGCGACGGGGTCGCGAACGTGCCGCCGTCGTCGATGTTGAGGCCGTTGCCAATGGCGCCCGCGAACACGAGACCGTGCAGTTCGAGGTGGCCGACGTCGCTCAGCTGCACCCCACCGCGGAACACCGGCGGCGCCTTCATGTCGGCAGCGCGCACGACGATCGGGCTGCCCTTGGCCCCGTGCACGTCGCTCGCCGACCAGCCGTCGTAGTCGCCGGGCGCCACTTCGACGACGGTGCCGGGTTGGGCCGCGGCGATCGCAGCGCGCAGTTCGGTGACGTTCGCCACACGCTGCGCCGCTGCCCCCGCGGCGAACGCGAACAGCACCGCGACCGCGCGGCCGCCGTTCATGCGAGCCGCACCGTGCCGAGCCGATCGCCCGGATCGCAGAAGTCGCCGACCAGCGCACAGAACTGCTTCACCAGCGGATCGGTGTAGAGGTCGTAGTAGCGCTGGTTGTGCGGGCCGACGCAGTGCTCCGCCGAGTAGCTGCCGTCGAAGTCTCGCACCGCCATCTCGTAGATGCGCGGCTGCAGCGCCGCCACGACTTCGGTGGCGGGCTTGCCGACCGCCACCTCGTTCCAGACGAGGTTCAGGTGCGTGCCGCCGTCGCCCCAATGGCCGTAGTCGCACAGCCGCACCTGCGGCCACTCCGCCGCGAGCAACCGTTCGACCTCCGCGGTGAACGCCGGCAGCTGCGACCGCGGCACGCTGATGTCGAACGCGAGCATCTTGCCTTCGCTGCGCAGGCTCTCGCTGATGTGGTGGCGGATCTGCCAGAACTCGTCGCCCTTGCCGACCAGCACGTCGGTGACCGCTTCGCCCGCCCCTTCGAGGAACGCGCCGAGCCGCGCTTCCAGCACGCCGTCGAGCGCCAGCGTGTCCGCCGGCAGCGTGCTCGACAGTTCGACCAGTGCGGCGTAGCGCGGCAGTTCGGCGAACGGCTTGCGCAGGTTGGGCTGGTGCGCGAACACCGCCGCCATCGCGTTGGCACTCATCACTTCGAACGCACTCAGCACGTCGCCGAGGTCTGCCTCCAGCACCTGCAGCAGGGCCAGCACGGCCTGCCCGTCGCGGCAGCCGACCAGCGCCACCGATCGCTGCTTCGGCACCGGCGCCACCTGCAGCACCGCGCGGGTGACGACGCCGAACACACCGGTGGTGCCGACGAACAGGTGCTTGCAGTCGAGGCCGGTGTTGTTCTTGCGCAGGCGGTTCAACTGCGAGAGCACGCGGCCATCGCCGAGCACGACTTCTATGCCGAGCAGGTTGTGGCGCACGTCGCCGTACTTCAGCAGGCGCGTGCCGCCGGTGTTGGTCGCGACCATGCCGCCGATCTGGGGATCGGCGCCGAGATCGACCGGAAACCAGAAACCGTCGTGCGCGAGCCGTTCGTTCAACTGGCTCAGCAGCACACCGCCGTCGACGAGCACGGTGCGTCCCTTGCCGTCGAGTTCGATCGTGGCGTTCAGGCGTTCGAGACTCAGCACGACCATGCTGCCCGACGCGTCCGGGGTCGACGACGCGACGAGGCCGGTGTTGGCGCCCTGCGCGACGACGCGCACGCCGTGTTCGGCGCAGACGCGCAGCGCGGTCGACACCTCGGCGGTCGAGGCCGGGCGAACGACGCAGCGCGCTTGGCCCTTGCCGTAACGCCAGCCGGTCTCGAAGCGGGCGCGGTCTGTGGCATCGGTCAGCACGGCGCGTTCACCGAGCGCGCGTACGAGGGCCTGGACGACGGGATCGGACATGGGCCCGTTCTAACCGGGCGCCGATGCGGCCTCCAACGCCGACCCGCCGTCAGCGCGCCAGCAGCGCGCGCAGGTCCTGCAATGGCATCGTCACCCTCCCGACCGTAGGCCAACCCTGCACCAGCGTGTCGATCGGCAGTTGCCGCGCGTCGATGGCCCGCAAGAGGCCGCGCGCCCGGTCGCCGCCGGCCTGCGTCGCGTCACCGCGCACGAACCAGCCGAGGTCGCCCTGGAACAACAGCCGCTGGCGCGGCAGCACGAACACCACGTACTCGTCGGTGTGTTCGGAATCGGCCCCGATGTCGACCGCGAGCAGTTCGTTCGCCGCGTCCGCATGGCGCCATTGCCCGGCGAACGGCTCCACCGCCGCGGTCCGGCCACTCGCCGCCAGCGCGTCGGGTGGGTCGCGGAACGGTCGCGCGGCGATCTCGCGACCGAACTCGGCGAGGCCTTGGGGCGCCACGAAGGTCGCCCCGCGCGCGAGCACGGGACGCAGGCCGCCGGTGTAGTGCGGGTGGTAGTGGCCGCAGAGCACATGGCGGACCGGCTTGCCAGGCAGATGCCGTTCGATCGCGGCGAGCAGGCGTTCGCCAGCGCCGTTGTCGGTCGAGGTCTCGCACAACACGACGTGGTCGGCGAACTCCACCACCAGCGAACGGGTGTCGGCATCGGGCAGCACCAACGCGTGCACGCCGGGCGCCAGGGTCGAGAACCGCGCCGGCACCGGCGGCCGGTCGCGGAGCGTCGGCTCGCCCACCGCGAAGGCATCGTCAGGAGGCGATGCAGTGGTCGGCCCACCGACGGGGCGCAGGCGCAACTCGGCCCGGTCGTGGTCGCGATGCCAGACCACGTGCAGTTCGGGACCGGCGGCCGTAGTCGCCCACTGCGCGCGGTCGGCGATGTCGCCGAGGCGTGGGTGCTGCCAACGGCGCACCATGGCGGGCTGCGCCGGATCGTCGCTCGCGCGCAACAACGCAACCAGGCGGTCGCCGGCCTCGCCGGCCCGTTCGCACGTGAACGCGGCCGCACCCGGGGGACGCACCCGACAGCCGGGCTCGCGTTCGCTCGCGACGAACGTGGTGGTCGAGGCCGGCCGCGTCGAAGCCCACGTCTCGGCCAGGTCGATACGAAGCCGCGCCATGCCGCGCTGCACGCGCACCGTGGCTGGGATCGTGCGGGTCTCGTGTGGGCGCCGGAAATGGCCTTCCCAGGTGATCGTGCCCGCGAGTTCCCAGGTCGCGGGCTCGACCGTCGGCGACCGGGGCGGCGTGGAACAGGCATGGGCGGCCAACAACGCGAGGAGGGCGAACGCACGCATGGCCGCGGGACGTGCCGTCCGCCGACGAACTCCGCTGCCGCCGGAACGTTCAGCCGCGCTCGACCGGCCGGACCGCACCCAGCCCGCCGTCGACCCGCAACACAGCACCCGTGGTCCAGCCACTGTCGGGGCCGAGCAGGAAGGCGATCGCAGCGGCGACCTCGTCCGCCTCGCCGATGCGGCCCAGCGGGTGCATGCGCTCGGAGGCGGCGAGCGAACGGGCATTGCTCGTGATCGACGCCGCCAGCGGAGTACGCACGAGGCCCGGCGCGACCGCGTTGAACCGCAGACCGCGCGGCGCATGGGTCGCGGCGGCGGCCCGGACCAGGCCCTCGATGCCGGCCTTGGCGGCGGCGATCGCTTCGTGGTTGGCGAGGCCCGTCGACGCCGCCGCCGACGAACACAGCACGACCGAACCGCCGTCGCGCATCGTCCTCGCAGCTGCTCGCACCGTCGCGAACGCCGCCGTGAGGTTCGTCGCCAGCGTATCCTGCCATTCCTCGGCGGTCGTCGTGTGCGCCGGCTTCAGCAGGATCGAGCCGACGCAGCAGGCGACGCCGCGCAGGCGGCCGCCGCCCAGTTCCGCCGCGGCGCGCAGGCAGGATTCGACAGCGGCGAAGTCGATCGCGTCGACCACGTGGGCCACGCCCCTCGGCACGGCTGCGGCGACTGCAGCGAGCCGTGCCTCGTCACGTCCGGCCACCAGCACCGGGGCCCCCGAGGCACCGATCCGGCGCACGACCGCGCCGCCGATCGCGCCACTGCCACCCAACACCACGTAGGCACCCACCGGCTCCGTCTGCATGCGGTGCAGTTCGCCGCAGTTCCCGGGCCGGATGCAGTTGCCTCACGCCTTCGAGGTCATCTTGAAGATCGCGGTCGCGTTGCCCGAGTCGAACCGCAGGTCGAGCACGCCGGGCGTCTCTTCGTCGCGCGTGATGAACTCGTGGAAGCTCCCGGGCACGGCTTCCATGCGCAGCGCCCCGTCGGCACCGACGAACAGCCGCTCCACCATCACCGCGCGGAACGCCGTCTGCCGCACCCGCCCGCTGGTGCTGACTTCGACGGCCTCCTTGATCGGCCGCCCGAGCTGCCGCTGCCGGTCGGCGACCGCGACCACGTCGGCGACCCGGTCGGTCGCGTGGTTGAACGCGTTGCCTTCGGTGGCGATCCACGCCATCTCCTTCGATTCCGCCAGCAGCGCCTGGTAGTCGCTCCAGCGCGGCTCCTGGTGTTGCCGGTCGAAGCAGCAGACCAGGTTGGGCAGCAGCTGCGTCGCGTCTTCGAAGCCGAGCGAACCCTTGGCCGCGAGTTCGCCGAGCATGTCCTTGCTGGCGAGCGGCAGCGGGTCGCGCGAGTTGCCGACCACGCGCTGGACCGCTTCCTGGAACGCCGGGCTGAAGCGCTCCGGGTGCAGTTCGCTGACGAAGAACTGCGCGATGTCCTCGGGCAGGTCCACGTGCGTGAAGGCGCGCCCGGTCATGCCGAGCCGGTCGAGCGGGTAGACCCCGCGGCACTGGAAGCCGAGCGGTTCGAGCAACCGGCGGAACGCGAGTTCGCCGCGCGGCAGCGCCCCGTTGTCGGTCGCGACGGTGCGCAACGCCCCGTGGTCGAACACCAGCTTCTGGCCGGAACGGATCGCGTCGCCGACGTAGGCGGCGGCGGTCGGCACGCGGCGGGTCACGTCCTCGAACAGCAGCATCGTCAGCGCCTGCGCCAGCTCGGCCCGCGAGACGCGGTCGCCGTGCGGCTGCAGCACGGTTGCGTGCACCGTCAGGGCTTCGAACAGCCGCACCGTGCGCACGGTGCCGACCACCCGGTCCAGCAGGGCCCACAACGTCGTCTCATGAAGATTCGGCATGGTCAGCGTGCAGTTGTCGGTTGGGAACGGGGCGCAGTTGGCGGCGGCGTCCGCCATCGGCACGCCTCCAGTGCCCAGAAGGTAGCACTTGCATCGGATCGGCTGCCGGGTTGCGACAACGACTTCTCTGCATGAGTTCATGCGCTAGGCTCATGAAGTGAGCCGTTCCCTCCCTGCCACCGCCGCGCTGGAAGCGTTCGAGTCGGCGGCGTTCCACCTGTCCTTCACCGCAGCGGCGCGCGAGCTGCACGTCACCCAGGGCGCGATCAGCCGCCAGATCCAGGCGCTCGAGGAACACCTCGGCGTCGAGCTGTTCGTGCGCGAACGGCAGCGCATCCGCCTGTCGCCGGCCGGCGAGCACTACCTTGGGCACGTGCGGTCGGCGTTCGACCGGCTGGAAGCGGCGGCGCTCGAGCTGCGCACGCTGCGGCGTGGCGGCGGCGTGCTGCAGCTGGCGATCCTGCCGACCTACGGCACGCGCTGGCTGATCCCGCGGTTCCCGTCGTTCGCCGAGGCGCACCCCGACATCCAGGTGCACTTCACGACCAAGGTGCAGCCGTTCGACTTCGCCGCCGAGGACCTCGACGCCGCGATCCACCACGGCGACGCGCACTGGCCCGGCGCGCGGCTCGACGCGCTGATGGACGAGGACGTCGTGCTGGTGTGCAGCGCCGCCTACAAGAAGAAGGTCGGCCTGAAGCAACCGGGCGACCTGCGCAAGGCGACGCTGCTGCAGATGTCGACCCGCCCGACGGCGTTCGACGACTGGCTGGTGGCGAAGGGGGTCGCGGGCATCGACGGCCGCCGCGGGCCGCGCTTCGAACACCACCAGATGGTGCTGCAGGCGGCGATCGCCGGGCTCGGCGTCGCGGTGCTGCCGACGTTCGTCTGCGAGGGCGAACTGGCCGACGGCCGCATCGTCGAAGCGTTCGCCGACACGCACCTGCGCACCGGCAAGGGCTACTGGCTCGCCTATCCGGAACGGCGCGCCAACCTGCCGGCCCTGGTCGCGTTCCGCACCTGGCTCCTGGCGCAGCACGCTCGACCGGCGTGACCTCGCCCGCTCTGATGCGCGCCCGGCCATGAAGCACGAAGTGCGCGCCATCCCACCCGCGCCGCGGCGCATCCGCCTGCGCCCGCTGCTGGCGCATCGGTGGCCGCTGCTCGCCGGCGGTGGCCTGCTCACGATCGGCGGGTTGCTGATCGCGTGGCTCATGTTCCTGCAATCGGGTGGCAAGATGTCGGGCGGCCCGCGACTCGACGCCGGCCCCACGCGGCGCGTGTCCGGCACCTTGGCGACGGTCGCGACCGCGACCAGGCACCTCGACGGGGTCGAGCGCCAGGCGGTCGAGTACACCTACCGCGGCAACCTGGGCGAGCATTCGGTGCCGCTGACCAACCGCTGCTTCGTGCCCGCAGGTTCGTGGCGGAGCGGCGACACGGTCGAGGTCGAATACCTGGCCGACGACCCGAACGTCAGTCGCATCGTCGGCGGCATCCTGCACCTGGATGGTGCATGGTTGCGCGCGTGGTTCTGGATCCGCGGTCTCGTGCTGCCGGGTGGCGCCTTGTTGGCGGCGTGGCTGCTCGGCGCGTTGCGCTTGCGCGCGGTGCTCGTGCACGGTGACGTCGCGGTCGGCGCCGTGCATCGCGTGACACCGGTGCGCTGGCTGCTGCCGGAGATGGTCGCCGTCGACTACACGTTCCGCGACCACCACGCGACCTGGCGCCACAACCGGCACTGGGTGCGCGTGCACGGCACGCTGGGTTCGCGGCTGCGATCGCAGATGCGCAGCGGGGACTACGAAGAGATGCCGGTGCTGCACGACCGGAGCCGCCCGCGGCACAACCGGATGGTGCTGCCCGAAGATTTCCTGGCGATGGAACCGATCGAACTGCTCGGGAGCGAACTGCCGTGAGCGACGCGCGCGACGTGCATTCGCTGCTCGGCCCGCAAGGCCCGATCGCCCGCCGCTTGCCCGACTTCGAAGTCCGCCCGCAGCAGCTCGCGCTGGCCGAGGCGGTGCAACGCGCGATCCGCGACGGCCGCCACCTGATCGCCGAGGCGGGCACCGGCACCGGCAAGTCGTTCGCCTACCTGCTGCCCGCGGCCGCGCACGCCGAGGCGCACATGGCCGACGGCCCGATCGTCGTGTCGACGCGCACGATCGCGCTGCAGGAGCAGCTCGAGCACAAGGACCTGCCGTTCCTGCACGCGGTGCTGCCGTTCGAGTGGTCGTCGGTGACGGCGATGGGGCGCAACAACTACCTCTGCCTGCGCCGCATGCACCTGGCCGAACGCGAGCAGGCGCTGTTCACCGATCCGGAACGCCACGACCAGCTGCGCGCGATCGTCGACTGGTCGCTGCGCACCAAGGACGGCACCAGGCAGGACCTGCCGTTCCCGCCGAGTCCCGAAGTGTGGGAAGAGGTGCAGGCCGAGCACGGCAACTGCCTGCACCGCGCCTGCCCGCACTTCGACCATTGCCACTGGCAACGCGCGCGCCGGCGCATGCAGTCGGCGCAGGTGCTGGTGGTCAACCATGCGCTCTATTTCGCCGACCTGGCGCTGCGCATCGCCGGCGCGTCGTACCTGCCCAAGCACCGCGTGGTGATCTTCGACGAGGCGCACCACCTCGAACGCGTCGCCACCGAGAGTCTCGGCCTGCGGCTCGGGCGCGGCACGCTGGCGTGGCACCTGCGCCGGCTGCACGGCCGCCGCAACAGCAAGAGCCTGCTGGCGCGCCACGGCACCTCGGCGGCGATGCTGCTGTGGGAGGAACTCAACCAGCGCGGCGAAGCGTTCTTCGTCGAGCTCGAGGATCGGCTGCGTCGGGCCGACAAGCCCGAAGGCGTGGCGCTGCGCGACGAGCCGCTCGACGAACCGCTGTCGGCGACGTTGCGTTCGCTCGTCGAAGAACTCGGCGCCGCGTCGATCCGGGCCCCGGAGCAGGACGCGCAGATGGAACTCACCGCGCGCGCCAACGGACTCGAGACGCTCGGGGCGACGCTGCGCGCCCTGTGCCAGCCGCAACCCGACGCCAAGACGCCGCTGGTGCGCTGGCTCGAACCGTCGCGGCACGGACCGATCCTGTGTGGCGCCCCACTCGACGTCAGCCAGGCCCTGCGCGAGCACCTGTGGAACGGCGGTGCCACCGCGATCCTGACTTCGGCGACGCTCGGCACCGGCGACGATCCGGACTTCGCGTGGCTGCGCCGCCAGCTTGGCCTCGATCGCGCCGACACGCTGCGGGTCGGTTCGCCGTTCGACTACGACCGCGCGGTGCAGATGGTGCTGCCCGAAGCGCTGCCCGACCCGGCACTCGACGTCGCCGCGTGGAAGCAGGAAGTGCTCGAGCAGACGCTGCACCACGTGCTGCAGAACCGTGGCCGCGCGCTGGTGCTGTGCACGTCGTGGGAGTTCGTGCGCGCGCTCGGTGCGTCGCTGCGCGGCCCCCTCGCCGACCAGGGCATCGAGTTGCTGGTGCAGGGCGAAGCGCCGCTGACGCGCCTGCTCGAACAGAAGCGGGCCCAGCCGACGTCGGTGCTGGTCGGCACCGACAGCCTGTGGGAAGGCATCGACCTGCGCGGCGACGCGTTGACACTGCTCGTGATCACGCGGCTGCCGTTCCAGAGTCCGGGGCATCCGCTGGTCCAGGCGCGCATGGCGCTACTGAAGAGCCAGGGGCGCGATCCGTTCGCCGACCATTCGCTGCCGGAAGCGATCTTGAAGTTCCGCCAGGGCTTCGGTCGCCTGATCCGCGGCAGCAGCGACCGTGGCAAGGTCGTGGTGCTCGATCCGCGCGTGCGCACCAAGACCTACGGCCGGCGATTCCTCGGGGCCTTGCCGTTCTCCGAGGGGTTCGACCCGACCGCCTGACTTCCGGCGGCAGGCGACGACGCTACCATCGCCGCATGCTGCGCCCGCTGCTGCTCGTGTCCATGGTTTCGACCGCACTGTCCGCCCAGGCGGTGCACGTCGTCGGGCCCGGCGGCTTCGCGCAGATCCAGGCGGCGATCGCCGCAGCGGCGAACGGCGACGTGGTCGTCGTGCACGGCGGCACCTACGAACCGTTCACGCTGGGAAAGGACCTCACGATCACCGCGGCGCCGGGGGCCACCGTCACCGTGACCGCGGCATTCGTCGGCAACACGCTGCTGCAGCCGCCGAGCCGCGCCGAGCTCGTCGGCCTGCAGTTCCGGCCGACGTTCTTCCCGTTCCTGCCGGTGCAGGTGTTGGCCGGACACGTCTCGTTCCACGATTGTGTCCTCGCCGGCGTGGGCAACCCGACCATCACCACGCTCACCGTGCAGAACGCCACCGTCGCGCTGCAGCGCTGCCGCGTCGTCGGCGGGCCGATCCCGGCTGCGCCCACGGCGACAGTCGTCGGCGGTGGTGCGGTCACCGTCGTGCACGGCAGCCTCGCCGCGGTCGACTGCGAGTTCGTCGGGGGTGAACTCGGCTGGGACTTCAGCACGCACGGGGGCCACGCGCTCCGGCTCGACGACGCCGCGGCGCATCTGGTCCGCTGCACGGTGCTCGGCGGCGGCAACTCCGCGATGCTGTCCACCTACCCCGCCGGCAACGGCGTGCACGTGGCGACGAACTCCGACGTGTGGATCGCCGACAGCCTCGTGCGCGGTGGCGATGGCCACGCCACCGCCGGCGACGCCGCGATCCGCAACCTCGGCAACACCCCCGTGGTCCTGGCACGCACCACGCTGCAGGCCGGCCCCGGCGCACCGCCGGGAGCCGTGACCATCGGGCCGATCGCCAGCGGGCCACTGCTCGGCCACGGCAGCACGATCGCGCCACTCGTGCTCGGCCAACCGTGGACGCTCGACTACCGGGCCGCCGCCGGAACGAACGTGCTCGTCGTGGGCAGTGACCGCCTGGCACTCCATCCCATCACGCCACTGCTGGCCGAACGGGCATGGCTCGCCCCCGTCAACCTCACCGTCCTGGCCTTCGGCATCACCGACGCCGCCGGCTCGCTGCAGGTGTCCCTGCCGCTGCCCGCCACACCGGCACTCCTGCACACGAGCTGGTTCACCCAGGGCGTGGCCGGGCTCGCACTGCCGCTCGAAGTGTCACCGCCGGTCGGTGGCATCGCCCGCTAGGCGACCGCGACCCGCGCTGCGGGCCGGCACGCAAGAACGCGACAGGCCGGAACCGGCCACGGCCACTTGGGTATCGTTCTGATATCATTCCGATACTCGGCAACCCGACCATGAACACCCCTTCGCGCGAAATCCCCCTGTCCAACCCGGCTTCCGGCATGGCCCGCCTGGTCCTGGGCTTCCTCGTGGCGCTCGCAGGAATCGGCGCCATCGTGGCCGGTGCCATGGCGTGCGATGGTCGCCTTCCGGCGGTCGGCGTGCCGCTGCTGGTCATCGCGCCGATCGCGTTCCTGTCCGCCATCCTGCTGTGGAAGGGCCTCGTGATCGTCGCCCCCAACCAGAGCAAGCTCGTGGTGTTGTTCGGCAAGTACCAGGGCACCCTGCGCCAGGACGGATTCTTCTGGGTCAACCCGTTCGCCGCTCGCCGCGAAGTGAGCCTGCGCGCCCACAACTTCAACAGCGACAAGCTCAAGGTGAACGACCTGCGCGGCAACCCGATCGAGATCGGCGCGGTCGTCGTCTGGCGCGTGCGCGACACGGCACAGGCGGCGTTCGACGTCGAGAACCACGCCTCGTACGTGCAGGTGCAGACCGAGTCGGCGCTGCGCCACCTCGCCAGCCAGCATCCGTACGACAGCCCGCACGACACCGAAGTGTCGCTGCGCGGCAGCGGCGAGACGATCAACGCCGCCATGCAGAAGGAACTGACCACGCGCCTGCAGATGGCAGGCATCGAAGTGCTCGAAGTGCGCCTCAGCCATCTCGCGTACGCCCCCGAGATCGCCGGTGCGATGCTGCAGCGGCAGCAGGCCGAAGCGATCATCGACGCGCGCAAGCGCATCGTCGACGGCGCGGTCGGCATGGTGCAGATGGCGCTCGAACAGTTGAAGGCGCACGCCGTCGTCGAACTCGACGAGGAACGCAAGGCGCAGATGGTCAGCAACCTGCTGGTCGTGCTGTGCAGCGAGCGCGGCACGCAACCGGTCGTCAACACGGGCACGCTCTACGGCTAGACCATGGCCGACGAGGCGAAGAAGTTCCTGCTGCGCCTGCCGCCGCGCGTTTTCGACGAACTGCGGCGCTGGGCGGAGCAGGACATGCGCAGCATCAACGGCCAGATCGAGTGGCTGCTGCGGCAGGCCCTGCGCGCGCGGCTCGGCCACGACCCGGACGCCCCGGCGGTCGCCAGGAAGAAGAAGGCCTGAGCTGCAGCCCTTGCCTGCCGCCCAAGCAGTCCCGACGATCCGCCGATGCAAACCGTCGTCGTCCTCAACCAGGACCAGATGGGCCACGGCGACCGCGCGCTGGGCCAGAAGATCCTCGGCACGTTCCTGAAGAAGTCGATCGCGCTGCCCGGGTTCGACACGATCGTGCTGTTCAACGCGGGCGTGAAGCTCGTCGCCGCCGACTCACCGGTGCTCGGCGAACTGCGCGCCCTCGAGGAACGCGGCATCGACCTCGTGCCCTGCGGCACCTGCTTGCAGCACTTCGGCATCACGCCTGCGGTCGGCAAGGTCGGCGACATGGACGCGATCGTGCGCGAGCTCGGCCAGGCGCAGAAGGTGATCACGCTGTAGGCAGATCGCGCACGTCGCTTCGCGACTCGCGACGGCACCAGCAGCCCGACGCGCGTCCGCAATCTAGGGCTCGGTGCTGCGCACCTCGCCCTTCGATCGCGGACTCTCCGCGGTCGGGAAGTGGCGCTTCCAGGCGAGCACCCGGCTCTCGCACAGGTGCCAGCTCACCCAGCCGATCGCCCACGCCACCAGCAGGCACACGAGACTGAACGCGACGAGCAGCACGGTGGTCGACCCGTGCGCCGCGAGCCACCTCTGCACGCCCCGCGGCAACGAGTCGTAGGTGCGGAGCGCCAGCCACTCCACCACCAGGAAGTGCACCAGGTAGATGCAGTAGCTGTAGCGACCGAGCGACCGGAGCCAGCGGTGTTCGCACACCCGCTGCGCGATCCCGGGGTGCCGGACCACCACCAGCACGCCGAACGACAACAGGGTTGCCGCCGGCAACGCGAAGCGCTGCATCAGCGGCAGTTCGGGGATCGGCACGACGCTGCCGAGGCCGCACGCGAGCAGGCCGCCGGCACCGATCGCCGCACACGACCAACCGACCAAGCGCCCCGGCAGCGGCGACAGCGCGAGCCATGCACCCGCCGCCAACGCGTCGAGCCGACACGGCAGCAGGAAGTGCGTTCCGGGGACCTCCAACCCGACCAGCAGCCAGCGCAGGGCGATCGCCCCGACGACCGTCGCGACGCAGACGCGCCGCAGCGTCGCGTTCGGCAGCCACAGCACGATCGCGGGCCAGACCAGGTAGAACTGTTCCTCGATCGCGAGGCTCCACGTGACGACCCGCGCCGGGTCCGCGTGCGGCCCCGCGAAGGCGTGGTGGTAGTTCTGCCAGTAGGTGAGGTACGAAACCGTCTCGAGCCCACCGGCCGCCGGCCGCCCGAGACCGAACAACAGCAGCCCCAGCACCACGTAGTAGAGCGGGAAGATGCGCCGGGCCCGCCGCACGTAGAAGTTGCGGAAGTAGAGCTCGCTGCCGCGCGACCGCACCAGGATGCCGGTGATCAAGAAGCCGCTGAGCACGAAGAACAGGTCGACCCCGGCGAAGCCGAGCAACGCCAGGCGCGGCCACGGCTCGTCCGGCGACAGGACCGGATGACCGGGCAACGGCACGCCGAAGAACACCCCGTGCATCATCACGACCGCGGCGATCGCGAGGCCGCGCACGCCGTCGAGGGCGTCGATGCGCCCGGGTTCGGGCGATGGAGAGATGCGGAACGTCATCGGCGGGTCGGGCGAGGCGCACGCGGAGCCTACGGGCCGATGCCCGGACCGCAACCGCAGCGCTCAGACCGGCAGCGGATCCGGCACGAGCCGGCGCGGCTCGCACGTGCGCGACGCCAGGTCGAACGACAGGCAGCTGTCGTGTGGCAGCGAGTAGACGTGCAGCGTGACGGTGAAGTCGCGCGCGTCGGTCGGGTTGCCGAGGCGATGGATCGCGCGCACGCGGTCGGCCGTCGCGACCGCACCGATCGTGGTGATCACGCCCGATCCGGTGCACTCGAGGCCGACGTTGCCGACGCGGCCGTTCACGTTGGCGGCCACCGCGGCGTCCGGCACGGCACTGCCCGGCACCAGCTTGAAGGTCTCTTCGGCGATCTGGCCGCGCACGAGGCGCACCCAGCCGCAGTTGCCGCCGTGGTTGTGGACCGGGGTGAACTGGCCCGGCGCCCAGGTCAGGACCAGCACGTCGAACCACTTGCTCCGGTGCACGGAACGGCGCGCATACTTGTTCGGCAGCACTCCGACGTAGCGGCGCAGTTCGGCGTCGTCGAGCTGGCCGTCGCCGACGATCTGCTGCACCTGCGGCAGGGTGACCTTGCCCGGCGCGAGGCCTTCGAGGCGATCGATCAAGGTCTGCAGACGAAGGGTGCTCATCGTGCCATCGTGTGGGGCGATCGGGACGTCGGCGAGGTGGCCGTCGTGCGCAGCGCAGCGACGGGCCTCGACCCCGGGCTCACGCCTTGTACTGCTTCAGGACCCGGTCCAACCACGGTAGCACGAACCGGATCGCGATCGCCACGCCCGCCACCACCGCCGCCAGCACGAGGAAGAACGCCATCGGCTCCATCAGGCTGCGCACGCCGCCGAAGAACCCCGACAGCTTGTTGCCGAACGCCGTGGCACAGAACCAACCGCCCATCATCAAGCCGACGTACCGCTTGGGACTCAACTTGGTGACCAGGGACAGGCCCATCGGCGACAGGCACAGTTCGCCCATCGTGACGACGGCGTAGGCCCCGATCAGCCACCAGGCCGAGACCTTCAGCATGCCGTGCTCCGTGAGCCAGCCGGCGAACGCCATCACCAGCATCGACAGCATCGTCAGCAGGAGCCCGTAGAAGATCTTGTGGGCGGTGCCGATCTCGTTGCCGCGCCGGCGCATCCAGGCCCAGAACAGCACGATCGGCGAAGTCAGCAGGATCACGCACAAGGCGTTGGCGGCCTGGAACACCTCGGGGCTGGTGACGCGCAGGAAATCCCCCGGCGGCAGCGATGGCGTATTGGCGTCGGTCCGTCGGTAGACGTCGTCGAACACGCCCTGGTCCACCAGCAGGACCGGCACCTGCCGATCGCCGACCTTGCGCACGAAGGCGGCGCGCGCGACGCGCGGAGTGCCCTGGACCAGATCGACCGCGACCGTCGGCGACCCGTGGCTGTCCCGCACTTCCTTCACCGTGATCGAGCCGTCGGGATAGACGTTCGCGGCCCGACGATCGATCGCCGGCTCGGTCGCCTGGCGCGCCCCCGCCAGCGTGCCCTCGCTGACGACCAGCTCGAGTTCGGCATGGGCCTTCGCCACGGCCGCGACCGAAGCCGCGTCGAGCCGCGAGGTGCCGAACATGCGGGCGACCTTCGGATCGACCACGACGAGGGTGTCGCGATGCGGCCGCGGGACGTCGGCGCCGGCGTTGCGGAAGTAGCTCGGCATCGCGTCCTGCTTGGTTCCGAGCAGATCGAACACATTGCCGTCGTGGCGACGCGTGTCGACTTCGGCCCACGACGTCAGCGCGGTCGTGTTGAGGTGCAGGACCATGAAGAAGGTGCCGCCGGCGACGTAGATCGGCAGCAGCGCCAGCAGGCCGGGCTTCTCCTCCGCGGTCGCCGTGGTCCCGAGGCGGACGAAGAACACGATCACCGGCAACATGCCGGCCAGGAACCCGCACATCTGCGGCGTCACCGGCGAGCCGGGGAACTGGCTGCTAGCCAGCCAGTAGCCCAGGTAGCCCACGACCAGGGCCGGCAGCAGGATGCTGCCGACGATCCGCCCGATCGAGACGTCGTCGGGCCGCTTCTGCGGCGGGCGATCGGCGACACCGAGGCGCTGCCAGAAGACCAATAGCAACGCCACGCCGATCAGCAGGCCGCAGCCGGCCATCCGGAACGTCCAGAACCAACCCCAGTGCTCGCGCACCCACGCCGAGGCGACGAACGCGACGAAGCTGCCGATGTTGATCCCGACGTAGAAGATGCTGAAGCCCGCATCGCGGCGCGCATCGCCCTTCTCGTAGAGGTTGCCGACCATCGCCGAGATGTTCGGCTTGAAGAAGCCGTTGCCGATGCACACCAACACGAGGCCGAGCACGAAGAACGTCTCGCCGGGAGTGCCGAGCGAGAACAGGCCGCAGGCCATGCACAAGCCGCCGATCAGCACACTGCGGCGGAACCCGAGCATGCGGTCCGCGACCAGACCGCCGAGGAACGGGGTCGCATAGACGAAGGCCAGGTAGGTCCCGACGATGTCGTTCGCCTGCACGGCCTGCAGGCCGAGGCCGCCACGCTCGGTGTCGAGCGCGTACAGCAGCAGGATGCCACCGATCACGTAGAAGCTCAGCCGCTCCCACATCTCGATGAAGAACAGCGGCGCGAGGCCCCACGGGTGGTTCTTGAACATGCGCGTCGGAGTCGGCGAGGTTCGGTCGGAACGGGAAGGACCGTCAGGAGACGGCAGTGGACGAACGGCCCGGCAGGCTCACTTGATGCCGTGCATCCACTTGTCGAGCGGCTTGGCGATCAACAGGAACGCGCCACCGGCGATGACCGCATACCACAACAGGAACTCGTACGAGTCGTAGTAGTTGGACATCGGCACGCCACCGACGGCTTCGGCCTTGTCCTCGTCGACGCTCGCCGCCATCGACGAGAACACGCCGGCAAGGAAGTTCGCGCACGAGATCGACAGGAACCAGGCCCCCATCACGAGGCCGGTCATCGACGGCGGCGCCAGCTTGGTCACCATCGACAGCCCGACCGGCGAGATGCACAGTTCGCCGATCGTGTGCACCAGGTAGAGCAACACCAGCGACCAGAACCAGACCTGGCCCTGGCCGCCGACGGCCGACATCGCCCACATCAGGACGCCGAAGCCGAGGCCGACGCACACCACGCCGAAGCCGAACTTGACCGGGATGGACGGATTCAGGCGACGCCGTTCGAGCCAGACCCAGGTCCAGGCGAACACCGGCCCGAGGGCGATGATCCAGATCGAGTTCACCGACTGGAACCACTCGAAGTCGAACTTCTTCTCCGTCCCGGGCAACGTGATCATGTGCACGTAGTCGCGGGCGAAGAAGTTCAGCGAGTTGCCGGCCTGTTCGAAGGCCGACCAGAACACCGTGTTGGCGAGCAGCAGCGCGAGCAGGGCGAAGATGCGTTGGCCGCCCACCTTGTCCCCGGCGGCGAAACGCTGCATCGAGTACCAGATCAGGTAGCCGGCCACCGAGACGGCGAGGCCACTGAGGATGTAGGCGGCGACGCTCTTGTTGGCGATCAGCAGGTAGACCAGCGGCGCCAGGACGGCGCAGCCGAGCACCACGAGGGCCGGCATCCCCATGCCCTCGCGACCGCGCGGCGGCAGCCCCTGCCCGTCGAGTCGACCCCGACCCAGATGGAACGTGACGACCCCCAGCACGATGCCGATGCCCGCCATCAGGAAGCCCCACCGGTAGTCCGGCATGTCGGCGAAGCCCTGGGCCTTCCAGATCGCGTAGTCCTGGTGGTTCTCCAACCCGGGCCACAGCTGGTCGAACGGCACGCGCTTCGGGAACGCGGCCGAGACCGCCGCGCAAACGAGCGGTGCGACCAGGGCACCGACGTTGATGCCCATGTAGAAGATGGTGAACCCGGCGTCGCGGCGAGGATCGCCCGGCGCATAGAGCTTGCCGACCAGGCTCGAGATGTTCGGTTTGAACAGCCCGTTGCCGACGATCAGCAGCGACAAGCCGAACAGGAACATGTCCTTGTCCCGCACCACCAGCAGGAAGCAACCCGAGGCCATGATCAGCCCACCGGTCACGATCGACCGGCGGAAACCGAGCAGGCGGTCGGCCACGGCACCGCCGAAGATGCCGGTGGCGTAGATCAAGGCCGTGTAGGCGCCGTAGACCAGCGACGCCTCCTTCTGCTTCACGAAGAACAGGTCGGCGACGTAGACCGCGAGCAGCGCCCGCATCCCATAGAAGCAGAAACGCTCCCAGAGTTCGGCGAAGAACAGGATCCAAAGGCCTTGCGGGTGGCCCTTGGCGGGCACGGCAGCAACGTCGGTCACGCAGTGACTCCTGGGACGAGCAGAGAGGGGAGGGGCGCGAAGGCTACCCACGGACAGGTGGCGGCACACCCTGGAAGCAGCGACGAAGTTGTCCTGCCTGGAGGTCGGTTCGCCGCACCGCCGGCCGTGGGGCGCGCCGCCTCGCAACCCGCGTGCCTCTTGCCTGCCGCCCGCTCCCTCGCCATCCTGGCCGGCCGCCAACAGGAGCATCGAACGCACATGGGTCGTCAGTGGCTGCACGCCAAGAAAGAGGTCACGGCCAATCGCCGGGCCAAGATCAACAGCAAGCTCGTTCGCGAGATCATGGTCGCCGCCAAGATGGGCGTGCCAGATCCGGCGATGAACCCGCGCCTGGCGCTGGCCGTCGAGGCCGCGCGCAAGCAGTCGGTCACCAACGACAGCATCACCCGCGCGATCAAGAAGGGCTCGGGCACCGGTGACGAGCAGATCAACTACGAGCTCGTCACCTACGAGGGCATGGGCCCGTGCAACGTGCCGGTGATCGTCGAGTGCCTGACCGAGAACCGGAACCGCACCGCGCCCGACATCCGGATGCTGTTCAAGGACGCACAGTTCGGCAGCAAGGTCACGTTCATGTTCGACTACGTCGGCATCGTCGAGGCGACCCACCCGCAGGCCGGGCAGGACCTCGAGAGCGCGGCGATCGAAGCCGGTGCCCAGGACGTCGAGAAGCTCGAGAGCGCCAAGGAGGAGGAGAGCGGCGGCCGCTTCTTCACCGAGCGCACCGACATGGTCCCGGTCGCCGACGCCCTGAAGAAGGCCGGCTGGAGCGTCGCCACCGCCGAACTCGGCTATCGCGCCAAGGACCCGGTGCAACTCGACGGCGACCAGCGGGCCAAGGTCGAGACGTTCCTCGAGCGCCTCGACGAGAACGACGACGTGCACCGCGTCTACGCCGGCCTGAAGTGACCGGCGCGCGCGGCGCCGCAGGGCTCACAGGATCTGCACGGTCAGGGTGTCGGACAGGGCGAAGTCGAAGCCGACGAACGACGCCGGGCAGCCACCGGTCTGCAGCATCGTCAGGCCCTGGAACGCGAGGCGGAACTGCAGCAGGCTCGGCGCCGGTGGCACGTCGACGCTGAGCGACGCCGACCCGAACGCCTGCATCTGCGACAGGTCGATGCCGGCCGAGCAGCCGCCGCAGCCCGGCAGCAGCGAGAAGTTCTCGGGGCCGACCAGCAGGAACGGGAAACCCGTGACGTTGCCGAGCCCGATCGTGAACGTGCGGCCGAGGGCCGGCGTGCCGGTGAGGCCGATCGACGGTTCGCTCGGCGCACCACAGCCGGTCTGGTTGACGGCGAACAACACGCCCGGCTTGCGCGCATCGATGTAGGCCCCGCGCACGTCGCCGGTGAACGTCGGGCTGTGCTGCTGGAAGACCGCCAGGTGGTGGCCTTCGGCGAGCTGCCGTGTGCTGGCGGCGAGGTCGAACGACTGGTGTGAGAACCCGGGCACGGTCGACAGCGGCAGGTGGCCTTCGTGCCACGTGATCGCAGGGCCCGACACGAACACGGTCGCCGCGTGCGGGAACAGCAGGTCGGTGCCGTCGTCCTCGAGGTAGCCGTAGACGAAGCGCGTGCCGTCGTAGCCGACCGACGGCGCGAACTGATCGCGCGTGTTGTTCACGTTCGGCTCCTGCGCCGACAGGTTCTGCACCGGGCCCTGCGGCGCGTAGAGACCACCGCTGATGCCGATCGGCACGCCGTGGATGTCGTTGCTCAGCGTCGCCGCGTCGAACGCACGCCAGGTCGCGAGCAGGTTGCCGCCGTGGCCGGCGATCGACACGTGGTCGGCGACACTGGCCGTCTCCAGCGTCACCGTCGCCTCGCCGGTCAACGGCGATCCACCGCCGTTCGACACGATGGCCTGCATGCGCACGAGCTGCGAACCGCACGTGGCGTTGCTGCACTCGCGCCACACGACGACCCACTTGTCGGTGAGCGACGCGGCCGTGCTGACGTCACCTGGCACCATCGTGCCCTGGGACGGCGCGAACAACGGCCCGACGAACATCGTGCCGAACGAAGTTCCCGCGGAGGAACGCAGGTTCGCGAAGATGTCCGTGCCGGTCGAGTTCTTGCGGAACAGGACCAGCAGGAAGCGGTCGCCGGCGAGCGTGCTGCCGATCGCGCAGCGGTTGTCCGGGTCCGCACCGATGCCGGCGCTCGTGCCGAGCAGGGTTCCCATCGTGGTCGACCCCGCCTGCCGCGAACGCAGCTGGAAGTTGTTCGCCGTCGCGTTGTGCCACGCGACGATGAAGTTCTGCGTCTGCGCGACGAAGCCGACGCCGGGGTTGCGCGTCAGCGCGGTCGAGTTCTCGGCATACACCGTGTCCAGCAACACCGGCGGCACCGCGTTGCTGTAGCGCCACATGACGACGTCGACGTCGGTCGCACTCAGGTGTTCTTCGGCGACGACGAGCCAGTTGCCGGTGGTCGGCTCGCACGCGACCTTCGCATCCTGGAAGTCGCCGACCGTGGTGTCGAACGCGAACGTGGTCAGCAACGGGTCCACCACCACCGGCCACTGCGCGCCGGCGACGAACGCCGTCGGCACCTGGATCACGAGGTCCCCGTCGACGACGTCGACCGGAAGCTCGAGGCGGCGGCCCGCCGCGTCGATCGCCACCGCGTCGCTGTAGCGGACCTCGCCGAGGCCCGGCGCCGCGAACCGCACGCCCGGTCCGTCGCCGTCGGCGGCGAGATCGCCCGCGACGTCGATGCGCAGCGTCACCGCACCGGGCGTCGTCGGCTGCGCGAGCACGAACCACTGCTGCGCCCCTTCCGGCCGCACCGTCCAGCATTCCTGCACGCCCCCGTGCTCGCTGGTGAAGCGATCGTCGGTGCGCCGCCAACTCCTGGTGGCGGCGAGCGCGACGTCCTTCCCGGCGATCGAACAGCCGGCGAGTCCGAACGTCAGCGGAAAGTCGCGCGAGGCCTTCGGGCCGAACAGCGGCTGGAACGTGGCCCCCTGCGCCGACAGCCCGAGTTTGTAGCGTTCGCCGCGCACCCAGGTCTGGCCATCGGCGTCGGCATCGCCGAGGAATACGCCCAGGAACGGACCAGGAGCGATCGGGGCGACCGGCGAGGGCGGGGCCTGGCTGGAGAGGCTGGCCGCGCACGCGACCAACGCGGACAAGGACGGGAAGGCGATGCGGCTCATGCCCGCCATGAGCCGCCGCTCGGCGCTTCCTTACGCGCCCCGTCAGGTCGGGCGGACGACCACCGGCAACCGGTGCATCAAGGCGAACTGGACCGCGGTGTGCAGGCCGGCGAAACCCCGTTTGGCGGCTTCCAGCAACGGTCCGCCCGGCCCCGCCGCGAGCGTGGCCCAGCCGACGATCTCCCAGGCGTCGGCCTGGAAGGTGCGCTGGTTGAGGAACCGCATCTGGTCGGCGAGCACGTTGAGGCTGCCGATCTCGTCCGTCTCGCCGTTCGGCAGCGGCACCCGCATCGTGACCGGGAAATCGCCGGGCAGCCACAGAGGGCACGCGAGCAGATGGCCGTACTTGCTGCGCACGAACTTCTGGTCGGCCGCCGCACGCCATTCGCGGTCGAGTTCGAGCAGTGCCGGCACGCGGTCGGGCAGTTCGAGATCGTCGCGTTCGGCGTAGAACGCGAACAACCGCAGCGCCTGCCAGCCGGAATCGCCGAGATCGCCGGTGAACGAAACCTGCGCGGATTCGTCCCAATCGAGCTGCTCGCCGACCTTCTTCGCCACGGAACCCTGCAGGTCCTCGCGCCAGGTCTCGACTCCCGCACGCATGCGCGCAGCCTCGGCGGTCGACTTGGCGTAGAACCGGGACAACGGACCGGCGATCGCAGTGGCCATCAGTGCACTCCTCGTTTGGCGCTCACAGCCTGGGATCCTGCCACTCGGCCGCGAAGAAGCCACGTTCGACGATGTCCCAGACCACGACTTTGGCCTTGGTCCCGGCCCGCAGCTCGGGCAACGCCGCGCGCAGCGACGCCAGACCGGTGGCCCCGAACCGGATGCTGGTGCGGATCGGCCGGCCGAGCCACATCGACAGCGACGCGGCCCCGTTGTCTTCGGCGAACGATGCTCCCACCAGCAGGACCTCGGCGTCCGGGTCCTTGCCGTCCATCGCCACGAAGCCAGCCGGGGACTTCCACTCGAGCCCGTAGTACTCCTTGACCTCGGACAGATGGTCGGCGAGCAGGCTCAACGGCACCGTGGTCGCCGCGCGTTCCGGGCGCTCGACGGTGAAGATGCCCAGGTTCGCCGGCAGATCGCAGACCACACGCGCCGCGGTCTTGCCCGACAAACGCATCTCGGTCCGGGGCCGCAGCCGGTCGCCGCAACGCGCCTCGATCGCCGCCGCCTCGGCCCGACCGGCGACGAGGGCACCCCCTGGTCGCCAATGCGTGTCACGGCGGTAGTAGAGCTCACCATCGGGACTCTGCGGGTTCGGGTCGGCGGCGCGAGCCGCGGCCATGGCGCTGGCGAGGTCGACCGTCGGGATGCCCACGGCCGCGAGGTCGGCCAGGATCGCGGCGTAGTTGTCCTTCTTCGCCGCCGGCAGGACGCCGTCGCGATAACAGAGGTCCGGGTAGATACGGGCCTTGTCGGGATTCACGAACACGAACAGCTCGGCGCCGCTGGCCCGCACCAGGTCGCGGACCTCGCCGAGGAACCGCCGGCGATTCGGTCGCGCGCGCTCGAACGCGGCGCGGTCGGGCACGACCGATTCCTTGATGAAGAACCACTCGTCCTTGCCGAAGTGCACCTGGCTGCTTTCGGGCACGCCGGCGCGGTAGCGCAGCTCGTTCCAGGTGGCGCGCAGGTACCACGTCACCGGCGACGCCTCGCGCAGCTCCTTCTCCTTGTCGACCATCCAGCTGCCGTCGAGCACGTTGGCGACCGTCGCCGTCTTGGCGTGCAGCTGGCTGCGCGTGCGCAGCAGCGGCTCGTCGTGGCCGAGCACGCCATGCCAGACGAGGTGCACGAGCGGCACCGCGGCACACAGCGCGGAGACCAGCACGAGGCCGTGCCAGCGCACGGCGAGCTGCGCCGACGTCTGCGGCGGCTCCGTTCCCGATGGCTCTGGCGTGGTCGTCATAGCGTTCAGAACTGGTAGTAGATGAAGGACACGAAGTCGCCGGTGAGCATCTGGCCGACCGCGGCGAGGAACACCGCGACCACGCCGAGCATCACCAGCGGATGGAAGCGGGCGACCAGCTGCTCGCTGCGCGGCAGCGCGAACGCGATGAACGCGCCGAGCGCGAGACCGCCCCACGCGAACGGCGCCTTCTGGCCGAGTTCGGGCACGCCGCCGGCACCGTGCAGGCCGGACAGGCCGCGCGCCATCTGGCCGAGTTCGCCGATCGTCACGCAACGGAAGATCACGAGCCCCAGCGTCCAGATCAGGAACGTGCAGAACACCTGGCCGAAGCGCGGCAGCCAGCCGTACGGCGACACCTTGCCGAACCGCCGTTCGCACACGAGGAACACGCCGTGCCAGCCGCCCCACAGCAGGTAGGTCCACGACGCGCCGTGCCACAGGCCGCCGAGCAGCATCGTCAGCGCGACGTTCAGCTGGGCGCGCCCCTCCCCGCGACGGTTGCCGCCGAGCGGCACGTAGAGGTAGTCGCGCAACCACGTGCTCAAGCTCATGTGCCAGCGCCGCCACAGCTCGGTGATGCTGTGTGCGCGGTACGGCGAGCGGAAGTTCGGCGGGAAGTGGAAGCCGAGCATCAGGCCGAGCCCGATCGCGATGTCGCTGTAGCCGGAGAAGTCGAAGTAGATCTGGATCGAATAGCCGAACGCGGCGAGCCAGGACGCGACCAACCCGGGCGTGTCCTGCGCGTAGACGTGGTCCACCAGCGGCCCGACCGAATCGGCGATCAGCACCTTCTTGGCGAAGCCGAGCAGCATCAGGAACAGGCCGTCGGTCGCCTCCTTGAAGTGCACCCGCCGATCGACGATCTCGCGCTGCACGTCGGCGTAGCGCACGATCGGCCCGGCGACGAGCTGCGGGAACATCGCCACGAAGCACAGCAGGTCGAGGAAGTTGCGCTGCGGCTTCACGTCGCCGCGGTACACGTCGATCGTGTAGCTCATCGACTGGAACGTGAAGAACGAGATGCCCACGGGCAGCAGGACCTGCTCCCACGCGATCGGCCACGGCGCCACGTGGTTCCACGAGTCGACCAGCAGGTTCGCGTACTTGAACCAACCGAGCAGCCCGAGGTTGGTCAGCACCGAGAACCAGATCCAGAATCGGCGCGGTCGGCCGCTGTCCGGCGCGCCCATGCGCAGCGCGGCGAACCAGTCGATGCCGATGCTCAGGATCATCAGCAGCACGTAGTGCGGCCGCCACCAGCCGTAGAACACGAGGCTGCCGAGGGTCAGTGTCAGGTTCCGCCACCGCACCGGCATGGCGAAGTACACCGGCAGGAACACCGGCAGGAACCAGAACAGGAAGACGAACGAGGCGAAGACCACGGCCGGCCCGAACCTATCGCCCGTACCGCGGCATCGGCTTCATGCCTCGGCCTTGGGGTCGCGTTCCATGAGTGCGCGCACCGCGTCCTGGCCCGACATGCCGTCGAACAACACGCGGGCAACCGCCGTCGCGATCGGCATCTCGACGCCGAGCCGAGCCCCTTCGGCGACCACGACCTTGGACGTCCATACGCCTTCGGCGACCTTCGGCGACGCGCGCAGCGCCTGTTCCAGCGTCTCGCCGCGACCGATGCGCTCGCCGAAGGCCCGGTTGCGGCCGTGCCGCGAGAACGCGGTCACGGCGAGGTCGCCGACGCCCGCCAGCCCGAAGAACGTGCGCGGGTCGGCGCCGCAGGCGAGCCCGTAGCGCTGCATCTCGACCAGGCCCCGCGTGAGGATCGCGGCCTTGGCGTTGTCGCCGTAGCCGAGCCCGTCGGCGATGCCCGCCGCCAGCGCCATCACGTTCTTGAGGGCGCCGCAGATCTCGATGCCGAGCACGTCGCGGTTGCGGTAGACGCGGAACGTCTTCGTCTGCAGCGCCACTTGCAGCGCCTGCAGCGCCGTGTCGTCGGTGCCGGCGACGACCACCGTGGTCGGCAGTTCGCGCGCGATCTCCTCGGCGTGGCTCGGGCCGCTCAACGCGAATACGCGCTCGGGTCGCCCCACGACTTCGGACAGGATCTCGGTCGGCCGCCGGCCGGTGCTCTGTTCGAGGCCCTTGGCCAACGACACCAGCGGCACCGTGGACGGCACCACCGCCGCCACCTGCGTCATCACCCCGCGCACGTGCTGCGTCGGCACCGCCACCAGTACCAGCTCGCAGCGGTCGAGCACCGCGGTCGCGTCGTGGCTCACCCGGATCGCATCGGGCAGCACCACACCGTCGAGGTAGCGCGGGTTGCGGCGCGAAGCGGCGATCGCAGTCGTGTAGACGGGATCGTGCCCCCACAACGACACGGCGTGGCCGGCGCGCGCCAGCGACAACGCCATCGCCGTGCCGAACCCGCCGTTGCCGAGGATCGCCGCCTTCATGCCGCCCCCGAGGCTCGCCTGGCGAAATGCTTGTGCAGGTTGCTGCGATGCGTCCACACCAGGAACGCAGCCAGCAAGACGCAGAGGATCGTCACCGGCAACCGTTCGGCGAACGCTGCGCCGGGATGCAGTCCGATCGCCGCCGCCGGCAGGGCCAGCCCGAGCGCCAGGCTGCCGAGGAACACGTGGCCACTGGCGAAGCGCACCACGAAGAACACGGCGAGGGCCACAGCGGTGATCTGCCAATCGAGCGCCAGCAGCACGCCCGTGGCGGTCGCGACGCCCTTGCCGCCGCGGAAGCCGAGGAACGGCGTGAACACGTGCCCGAGCACCGCGGCGGCTCCCATGAGGACGGCGGCCAGCATCGGAGCGGCGTCCGTCTGCAGTCCCGGCCCGAACCAGGCCGGCGCGAACCCCTTCGCGGCATCGAGCACGTAGATGAGCAGGAACGCGCCGATCCGGCCGCCCTTGCTCGCGAACGCCCGGCTGGCGTTGGTGGCGCCGACGTTGCCGCTGCCGACGGTGCGCACGTCGATGCCCTTGCACACCCGCACGACGAGCAGGGCGAACGGCACGGCGCCCAGCAGGAACGCGCAGAGGCAGAGCAGGCCGACGAACATGCGGCGCAGAAGGCTAGCGAGCTGCGGCTGACGCCGCCATGCAGCCACGATCGGAACGTGCCAGAGGCCGGCCCCGTCGCTACCGTGCCACGCCGCATGGCAGCGCGCATCGGCATCGACACCGGCGGCACGTTCACCGACATCGTGCGGTGGGAGCCGCGGCAACTGGAAGTGCACAAGCTGCCGTCGACCCCCGACGACCCGGGCCGCGCCGTGCTCGCCGGCATCGCCGCACTGCGCCGTTCGGCCACGGAAGAGGTCGACGTGGTGCACGGCACCACGGTCGGCCTCAACGCCGTGCTCACCGGGCGCCTGGCCCGCACGGTGCTGGTCACCAACCGCGGCTGCGAGGACCTGATCGAGATCGGTCGCCAGGAACGGACCGAGCTCTACGCGCTCGCGCCACAACGACCGGTGCCCCCCGTGCCCCGCGCCCTGCGCGTCGGCGTCGATTGCCGCCGCGGACCGGGCGGTGCCGTGGTGACGCCACTGCGTCCGGCCGAGGTCGCACGCGTGGTCGCCGCCGTTCGCCGCCTGCGGCCCGCGGCGATCGCGATCGGCCTGTTGCACGCGCCGGCCGACCCCACCGACGAACGCCGTCTGCGCGAAGCCCTCGCGCGCGTGCTGCCGGATGTGCCGATCACCGCCAGTGCCGAGCTGCACGCGGCCTTCGGCGAGTACGAACGCATCGGCGCCGCGATCCTGAACGCCGCCATCGCGCCGATCGTCGGTGGCTACACGCAGCGCCTCGCCGGGCGCATCGGCCCTGGCCGTTTGCGACTGCTGCGCTCGAGCCTCGGCATCCTGCCGCCGGACGAAGCCGCGGCATTCCCGGCCCGCGCGATGTTCTCGGGGCCGGCCGGTGGCGTCCTCGCGAGCGCCAGCCTGGCCCGCAGCCTGCGGCTGCCGCGCCTCGCCGCCTTCGACATGGGCGGCACCTCGGCGGACTTGTGCCTCGTCGACACGGCGACGGCAGCCCACGACGGCGGCAGCATCGCCGGCTTGCCGTTGCCGCTGCCGACGGTCCCGGTGCACACGGTCGGCTGCGGCGGCGGCAGCATCGCCTGGGTCGATTCCGGCGGCGCCCTGCGCGTCGGACCGGCGAGTGCCGGCGCCGTGCCGGGTCCGGCGTGTTACGGGCGCGGCGGCGACGCCACCGTGACCGATGCGCACGTGGCCCTGGGCCATCTCGGCGCCGACACCTTGCTCGGTGGCGGCTTCCCCATCGACGTCGACGCCGCCGTGCGCGCCATCGAGCGCCTCGCCAGGAAACTCGGACTCGCCACGGCCGCCGCGGCCCGCGGCATCCTCACGGTCGCCAACGCGACCATGGCCCGCGCGATCCTCGTCGTCACGGCGGAACGGGCGATCGATCCCGCCACCGTGCCGCTGCTGGCCTACGGCGGGGCCGGCGGCCTGCACGCGGCCGCGCTCGCCGCGCAGCTCGGCATGCCGTCGGCGTGGTTGCCACCGCTGCCGGGCGCGTTCTCGGCCCTGGGCCTGGCGTTGGCCGGCGACTCCGTCGAAGTCGCCACCGCCGTGCACGACGTCCTGCAACCCCGCTCGCTGCGCCAACTGCTCGCCGCCGGCCGCGATCTCGCGTCCGGCGCGGCCGCGGCCCTGGGCAGCCGCGGGCGCGTGCGGATCGACGCGCTGGTTCGATACCGCGGCCAGGGTGCCGCATTGCGCCTGCCGTTGGCCAGGAACCTCGCGGCCGCATTCACGCGGGAGCACCAGCGCCGGTACGGGTTCACCACCGACGCACCGCTCGAAGTCGTTCGCCTCGTCGCCCGCGCCGAACAGCCGGCGCGCGCCATGCCATCGACGATCCGGCACCACGGCAGCGAATCGGACCGCGGTGTGGCTGCACGGCCCGGCACACGCCGCCCGCCCGTCGGCGGCGCGCCCCTGCCGATCCACACCCGCTTGCCTTCCGGGCAAGCCCTGCAAGGCCCGGCAGTGGTCGAAGAAGCCACCGCGACCACGCTCGTGCCCGCCGGCTTCGAAGCGCGGCCGGGCAAACTCGGCCTGGTCCTCCGCCGCCGTTCGCATGGGTGATGCTCCGAGGAATGTGCACCGCGCCCGACAACCGAGAATTGACTTCGATTCTGTGAAGGCTATCCTCCTTCACATTCCCTGCGGGTTGAGCCGGTCGCCTTCGCGCGGCCTCGGACGGTAGCGCTGGCCGGCAGGGAGCAAGAACGAACACTCCGTCGGCTCGGCACTGCAACGGTGTCCGGATCGATGGAACGACACGACACACTGCCGGGGGTTGTCCGCGACGGACGTAAAAACTTGACTCTCCTTCTTCCCCTTTTCCCGAAGTTTGACCCCCGGCTTCCTTACCGCTCAGGCACGAGCGGGTGTCGTCGCTGCTGACTATCCGCGCGAGCGGACGGCTTCCGTTTCTGCAGCCCGCAGCAGTTCCCTGGCCGCGTCGTTGGCCGGGTCGAGCTCCAGCACCCGACGCCAATCGGCGATCGCCGGCGCGAGATTGCCGCCCCCGTAGTGCAGCAGGGCTCGCTGGTGCAGCAACCGTCCCAGGCGGAGGCGCACGCGGGCGTCGTCGGGGAAGCGCCGCGCCAGTTCGAGCAACTGCAGCACGGCGTCTTCGAGCTGGTTCGCGCCGAGGCGCTGCTCGACCGCGACGAGCCCGGCCGACACCGGATCGATCGACGAGGCCACGGCAGGGCGGACCGGCTCGACGGGCTTTGGCGTCGCTCCGCGGGTCGCGTCGGCGGGTGGTTCGACGGCCACGGCCGGAACGGGAGGCTTGGGTGGCACTTCGACCAGCGGCGTCGCCGTGGCTGGTGTCGGGTCCGCGCCGGTGGCCACCTTGGGCGAAGTCACCGCCGACGCTCCGAGCACCTGCAAGCGCTGTTCGGTGGCTCGCACCAGCACCGCGATGCCCGGCAACTCGGGCCACGACGACGCGGCCCGCCGCAGCACGACCAAGGCCTCGTCGTCGCGCCACTCGGCGCGCAACATCAGGCCTTCGAGCACGAGTTCGTGCCCACGCCGCATCTGCCGCTCGACCTCGAGCGCCAAGGCCCGCGCTTCCGGATAGTGCGCATGCTCCACCGGGACCCCATCGAGTGCCTGCAGCGCCGCGGCGAGCTCACGCCGCGCCACCGCACGCTCGGCGACCACGAACGGATCCTGCGGACGCGTCGTGCATCCCGCCGCGACGAGCAACGGCAGCAGCCACCGGAACCGGCGGACGGTCACGCGTGGTCCTCAGCGGCCGGATCGTCGAACATCACTTCGAGCTCGCCGTCGCCGTCGGTCTCGTCGTCCTCGGCTGCGTCCGCGACGACGGGAGCACGCCACGGCATGCCGCCTGCGGGCACGATCATCACTTCGCGATCGGGCGGTGGCGGCGGCGACTTCGCCACTTCCTCGGCCAGCAGGTCGACGAGCCACGGATCGAACGCCTCGCCGCGGGCCCGCTGCAGTTGCTGCAGCGCCGCCTGCCAGTCGAGCGGTTCGGATGCGCACGTGGTCAGCAGGTCGAACGCGCCGGCCACCGCGAGCACGCGCGCACCGAGCGGGATGCGGTCGCCGCGCAGACCGTCCGGCGAACCCTTGCCGTCGTGGCGCTCGAGCTGATGGCGCAGGATCTTGCCGACCCGGCGCAACCCGGGCACACAGTCGAGTTGCTCGGCCGCCCGAACCGGGTGGTGCCGCAACGATCCGGCCTCGACCTCGGTCAGTTGCCCCTGCTTCTGCAGGATCGACGGCCGCACGAACGCCTTGCCGAGGTCGACCAGCCGGCACGCCAGCAGCAGGTCGGCGCGATCGGCGGGCAGCAGCTGCAGACGGTCGGCCATCAGCCCGGCGAGACGCGCGGTGCGTTCGCCGTGCCCAGGCTGCACGAGGCGGCGGCGTTCGAGGCCGTCGACCAAGGCCAACGCCATGGCCGCATAGCCTTCGCCGACCCGCTGCAGGCCGTCCTGCATGCCGCGTTCGAGTTCGCGCATGACCTTGTCGAGGTCGTGCAATTCCTGTTCGTCGCCCGCCGCCCCGGCCCCGGCGACTTCGCCCGCGGCGAGTCGCATCAACGCGTCGGTCGCCTTGCGCACGCGCGACGACCAGTGGTGGCCCAGCAACGCCGCGCACGCGACCAGCGTCTGGCACGCGAGCCACGACAGCCCGAACCAGGTGACATCGAATGCGGCCAGCAGCGGCACCACCGGAACCTGCAGGCGGACCTCGCCGGTGACCTCGCCACCGAACCGGATCGGCACCAGCGTTTCGCGAACGTCACCGACGTCCGACTTCTGCGCCGACCGCTGGAACGGCCCCGACGCCGACAACAGCCCGAGTTGCTTGTCGCCCAGCACGAGGGCCGTGTCGATCACGACCCGGCCGGTGCGGTCGAGCAGCAACGCCCGGCCCGCAGCCTGGTCGCGCACGACGGTGGCGAGCACGGACAACCGCAGCACATCGCCCTTGTCGAGCAGCGGCGCGCCCCGTTCGGCCAGCGACGTCGCCAGGGCGAGCTCCTCGCCGGCGCGCAGCACGTTGGCCCGCGCATGGTCGCGATCGGCGCCGAGGAAGCCGAGCAGTACCGCGACGAGGAACGCGCCGACCGACAACGCCACGGTGAGGCGTCGGGTCAGGGACCAACCACGGGGCCGGGGTTCGCGCGGAGCCATCGTGGTCCGCCTATCGGCAGGCGAGCGGGAGCGACCGAAGCTCCCGACGCGGATCGCGCCATGGCAAGGCGCGACCCGGCTCGCGACCAGGCCGACGCGCCGGGCGCTACTTGAAGCGCAGCGCTTCCAGGCTCTCGACGTGCAACTGGAAGATGTCGACGCAGTACCCTTCCATCACCGTCGACTCGACCTTGAACGTGCCGACGATCTTCAACGGGTCGAAGAAGTAGTCGGTCGTCTTGCCCTTCGGCATCACCACGCGAACGATGCCGTTGATGTCCGGCGGCTGGCCGTAGCAGCACGACCACAGCGACTTGACGAGCAGGAACTCCTTGATGTTCTGCACCTCGTCGATCGGCAGCATGAAGCCGGTCATCAGGACCTTCTTGCCGTTCAGGTCCTTGATGCGCTTGGGCATGCCCTTCAGGCCGTCCTCGTAGGGCCAGCTGTCGATCTCGTCGAACGGCAGGATCTTGTCGAGCCCGGTGATCTTGCCGGCCTTGATCTCCTCGGCGAGCCGCTTCTCCGCCTTGAGCATGTCCTCGGCGCTCTTCATCGCGGCGAGGTCGGCCGGGTCGGTGCCCTTCGGCATCGGCTGGTCCGAGGCCGGCCGGTCGATGCGCGGTTCTTCGGTCGGCTTCTCGGTGACGGGCTTCTCGGTGACCGGCTTGCCCTGGTTCACCTTCGGGTCCTGCGCGTTCGGCGCCGGGACCGGCTTCGGCTCCTGCTTGGCGGGGGCGGGCTCGACCTTGGCCGGCGTCGGGGCCGGGGCGGGCTTCGGTTCCTGGGTGGGCGGCGTCTGCGCGCACAGGCAGGTCGCGAACAGCAGCGTCGTCAGAATCGGCTTCATGGTCTGTCCTCGCGATGGAACCGCCACCGCACGGGCATGCTAGCAAGGAGATCGGTTGGAAGGCGGCGCATGGCTCAGTAGTCCTGCGCCAGGTTGTCGGCGACCTGGGTCATCGAGCCCTTCACCGCGGGCAACAAGCCGGCGATGGCACCGAGCCCGGTGACTCCGGCCAGCAGCCACGCCTCCCACGGGCGGAATTGCAGCCAGTCGAGCCAGACGCCGGTCATGTCCTCGACCTGCGCGCGCAGCAGGAAGGCGGCCAGGTGGCAGACGACGAGGCCGAGCAAGGCTCCGAAGAACGACAGCAACGCCGCCTCGCCGACGATGATCGCCAGGATCTGGCCGCGCCGCGCGCCGAGCGAACGCATGATCGCGATCTCGCGCCGCCGCTCGTTCATCGTGTTGTAGATCGCGACCGTGATCGACACCGCGGCGACCAGCAGCACGAGCCACGCGATCACCGACAGCGCCGCCGCGGCATCGCCGATCTGGCGCAGGAACTTCGGCACCACGTCTTGCGGCCACGCCACCTGCGCGTCCGGCCGCGTGCCGAAGTCGCGCCGCAGCACGCGCGCGCCGAGGTGGTCCTTGGGGTCGACGACCACTGCGGTCAGCCCGATGTTGCCGGGCTTCACCGGCAGCTTCTTCACGTCGTCCGGGTTCTTGCCGGGCGGGATCTCGAGCACGAACACGCCCTCTTCGTGGCCGTCGATCAGGAGGTGCGTCGACAGCGGCAGGAAGATCGTCGTGTCGAGCGGCGAGTTGGTCGGTGCCAGGACGCCGACCACGGTGCACGACGCCTCGGGATGCTCGTGGTAACCGAACTCGCCCATCTTGCCGTGCACCGGAGTCACGACCGAGCCGAGTTCGAGCTGCAGCGTGCGCGCGACGCGCGACCCGACCACGCACTGGCGCCATTCGGGGCGCAGTGCCGGACGCTTGGGCCGGCCCGCTTCCTGCGCCCGCCGACCGTTTTCCCACGCCACCAGTTCGTCGGCGAACTGCATCAGGTCGTCCCACCCGAACGTGAACGACTTGCCCTGCGCGAACGCGAGCGGCGCCTTCTGCCACTCGTACTTCGTGAACATCTCGTCGAGCGTGGCGATCACCGGGAAGTTGAACCGGCTCACCGAGTCGCCGCGCGCCTGCGGGATCGCGAAGCGCACCTGGCCGCGGCGGCTGACGCCCGACCCGGCGCGCAGGTCCATGCAGACCTGCAGCGGGAACAACCCGGGCGCCTCGCCGACGTTGAAGATGGTGTTGAGCACCAGCTCGAGCTGGCTGCAGTCCTTCGGCCCCACCACCGCCTGGTAGCCGCCGATGCTGCCGCGGTAGCGCGCGTCGGTCTGTTCGGCCATCACCAGGATCGCGGCGTAGAGCGCGGTCGCGACCACGATCGACGCCATCGTCAGGATCGTCGCGACGAGACGGATGCGCAGGTTGCGCAGGCTGATCGAGACGAGCTTCATCGCGCCGCCCCCGCTTCGACTTCGCCGCGCAGCGTCGCCAGGTCGACGGTGCGCTGCATGCGTTTCGCCGACTCCGGATCGTGCGTCACCATCACCACCGTCTTCTTGCCGTGCGCGGCGATCTGCAGCAGCAGTTCGAGCACCTGGCCACCGGTCGCCTTGTCCTGGTTGCCGAGCGGTTCGTCCATCAGCACCAGCTCCGGATCGTTCACCAGCGCGCGGCAGATCGCGACGCGCTGCACCTGGCCGACCGACAGTTCGCGCGGCCGATGGTGCATGCGGTCACCGAGCCCGACCTGCTGCAGCAGCGCCTCGGCGCGCAGCCGCGCCTCCTTGTCGGCGCCGCGGCCGAACAGCGCCCCGAGCAGCACGTTCTCGAGCGCCGTGAACGGCTGCAGCAGGTTGAACGTCTGGTAGACCATGCCGATGTGCCGGCCGCGGTGCCGATCGCGCGCCGCTTCGCCCATCGAGTCGATGCGCGCGCCGACCACTTCGACCTCGCCGGCGTCGGGCCGCAGGATGCCGGCCAGGATGTGCAGCAGCG
>JAEUHV010000591.1 GCA_016794485.1 Planctomycetota bacterium | reverse complement strand
CGACGACAGCCCGCAGCCGCTGTTCGCGTTCGCTGCGTTCGAGCTGGGCGTGGATGCAGGTCGCCGGCAGTCCCTTCAGGCGCAGCGCGGCAACCTGGTCGTCCATCAGCGCCACCAGGGGCGAAACCACGATGGTAGGTCCGGAACGCAGCAGGGCCGGGAGCTGGTAGCACAGCGACTTGCCGTCACCGGTGGCCATCACGACCAGCGCTGAACCGCCGGCGAGATGGTGCTCGACGATCTCGCGCTGCCAGGGGCGGAACGCGCGGTGGCCGAACCACTGCTGCAGGGCGGCGGAAAGGTCGTGCACGGGTGGTGCGAGCGTAGGGGGCTTGCCGATAGGTTGGAAAGCCATGTCGTCCGCCGTCCGGTCCCTGCCGCCCGCCTTGCTCGCGTTGTTGCTGGCGGTGGCAATGAACCTGACCAACCTGTTCGAGCCGCTGACGGTCGACGACGTCTGCCATCAGTACTACGCGGCCCAGGTCGCGCGCGAGCCGCTGGCGCCGTTCGAGTTCGAGATCGACTGGCACCAGAAGCCGGTCGCCGCGTGGGACGTGATGGTGGCGCCGGTGACCTCGTACTGGTGGGCTCCGGCCATCGCCCTGTTCGGCGATTCCCCGGTCGCGTGGAAGGCGTGGTTCCTGCCGGCGCAGTGGCTGTTCTGCTTCGCGTTGCTGGCGCTGGTGCGCCGCCTGCTGCGGCCGGGCCCGGCGTTCCTCCTGGTCGCGGCGATCGCGCTCGGTCCGGCGGTGCTGCCCGGCCTCAACCTGATGCTCGAGGTGCCGGTGCTGTCGCTCGGGTTCGCCAGCCTGGCGGTGTTCCTGCGTGCGGGCGATCGGCGCAGCCTGGTCGCGGCGGTCGGTGCCGGGCTGCTGTTCGGGCTCGCCTTCCAGACCAAGTACTCGGCGATGGGATTCTTCGCGCCGTGGGTCTGCGTCGGCGTGCTGCGGCGCAACTGGCGCGAACTGGCGATCGGGCTGTCGACCGCCGTGGCGGTGGCGCTCGGGATCGAATGCCTGCTGTCGTGGTCGCACGGCGGCGGTTCCTACTTCCTGCGGCAGCTCGAACTGACCCAGCTCCGCGACTGGCGGCATCTCGGCAAGGGTCTGCTGGCCCAGGTCGGAGTGCTCGGCCTGCCGGCGGCCCTGCTGCTGCTGCACGGGCTCGGCTGCGCGAAGGTCTGGGGGCGGGCGCTGCTCGCGGTGCACGTCCTGGCCTGGGGCGTGATCGCCTGGGTGCCCGACGTCGACTCGCTGGGCATCTCCGACCTCGCCCTCGATTCGATCGCCTACCTCGCGACCACCGCGACGACGTGGGGCGTGCTCGCCGTGGCGTTCGGTCGCCTGGGCTGGACCGCGCTGGTGCGGCTGCGGCACCGTCGCTGCGGCCGCAGTTTCGCGGTGCGGGCGTTCCTGTGCGCCTGGTTCGTCGCCGAGATCGCCGCGTCGCTGGTCGTGTCGCCGTTCCCGGCGGCGCGGCGGGTGCTGCTGGTGGTGCTGGCGGCGACCGTGGTCGGCGGCTGGTTCGCCGTGCGCCGCCGCGGCGGGGCGGCGCTGCTCGGCCGCGTGGCGGCGTTGTCCGTCGGGCTCGGGCTGTCGTTCCAGGGCATCGACTACCTGGAAGGCCGCGCCTGCGTGGTCGCGACCCAGCAGGCGGCCGACTACGCCGCGCAACGCGACCCGCGCGCCACGGTCTGGTTCACCGGCGGCTGGGGGTTCGAGTACTACGCGCCCCGCGCCGGCATGCGGCCGCTGGCGCGCGGCCGGTCCGAGGTGAAGCAGGGCGACTGGATCATGATCGGCAGCCTCGACGGGGCCGAGGAACCCTGGTTTCACTGGAACGGCCGCATCGAGTTGCAGCAGGAGATCGGCGTCGGCGACGCCGTGCCGTGGTCGCTGTTGTTCGGCTACTACTCGGGCAGTCGACCGCTCGACGGCCAGCGCGGGCCGCGCTTCGTCGTGTGGGTCTACCGCGCGCTCGAGGACTTCCACGCCGCCGACCTGCAGTCGCGGGTCAACCCGTGGCGCGACCACTGAGAGCGGTGTGCGGATCGGGCGGGGGCCGGCGCGCGCCGGTAGAGTTCGGCCCACCATGTCCTCCCTTTCTCGTCGCGGTTTCCTTCGATCCACCGCGGCCGGTGCGCTCGTGGCGCCTGCCGTCCCGGCCTTCGTGCGCCTGCAGGCGCCGGTGGCGGTCTCCAGCGCGAACGGCATCAAGGCCGTCGAGCTCGCCGTGCAGCGCATGAGCGAAGGCTGGCGGCCGGTCGACGCGGCAGTCGCGGGTGTCGAACTGGTCGAGAACGACCCCGAGGACGACAGCGTCGGCATCGGCGGCCTGCCCAACGAGGACGGCATCGTCGAACTCGACGCCTGCGTCATGGACGGCCCGTCGGGGCTCGGCGGCGCGGTCGCCGCGCTGCAGAACGTCAAGAACCCGGCCCAGGTCGCCTTGCAGGTGATGCGGCACACCGACCACGTGCTGCTGGTCGGCGAAGGGGCGCTGCGCTTCGCGCGGGCGCACGGTTTCAAGGAGGAGAACCTGCTGACCGAGAAGTCGCGGCAGAAGTGGATCGAGTGGCGCGAGAAGCGCTCCGCGATCGACGACTGGATCTCGCCCGAGGAGAACGGCGAGCACGGCAAGGAGTGGTTCCGCAAGTACAAGCACAAGACCGGCACGATCCACCTCGGCGCGGTCGCGGCGAACGGTGACGTCGGCTCGTGCACGACGACGTCGGGGCTGGCGTTCAAGCTGGCCGGTCGCGTCGGCGATTCGCCGCTGCTCGGCTGCGGCAACTACTGCGACAACGACGTCGGCACCGGCGGTGGCACGGGCCGTGGCGAGGCCTGCATCCTCGCCAACGGCGGCGCGTTCATCGTGCATCAGATGGCGCTCGGCAAGTCGCCGACCGACGCGTGCATGGAAGCGGTCAAGCGCGTCGTGCGACTCACCAAGGTGAAGCGCCTGCTCGACGCGAAGGGGCGACCGGACTTCCAGATCCAGTTCTACGCCACCAACAAGGCGGGGCAGTTCGGTGCCGCGGCGCTCTACGCCGACAAGTTCGCGGTGTGCGACGGGAACGGCGCGCGGCTCGCCGACATGGCGAGCCTGTACGCCGAGCCGGTGAAGTGACCGGCCCGGGCGTGGGGCTGGTCAGTAGCCGACCAGGGCGCCGATTCCGTTCGACGCGGCGATGCCGAGCGTGTTGAGGCCGGGCGTCAGCGTCGCGGCCTGCGCGTAGAACGTGGCGCCGAGCAGGGCCGGGTTGTTCGCGATCGCGATCCCGAACGGCGTCGGCGGCCCCGACAGCACGTAGGTGAGCAGCACGTCGAGCGACGCGTAGAGCTCGCAGCCTTCCATGCCGATGCCGTCGAGCGGGATGCCCGGCGTGAAGCTCGCGACGCCGAGCACCATCATGCCGACCAGGGCGCCGGCGTTCTGGTCGACTTCGAGCGTGAACGTGCTGCCGAGTGCAGGCCGCGAGCCGAGCTGGGCCTGCAGTTTCAGCGGGATGCCGCCCGCGCCGATCAGCACCGGGCCGGTGCTGAAGTCGCTCGAGCCCGGGTCGATCGTCGACGTACCTTGCGTGAAGCCGACCAGCAGGTCGTGGCTGCTGTTGCTCACGGAGCCCCAGGCGAGCCGGAAGCTGCCGTTCGCGCGGAGCGTGATCTGCGCGGTCTGGGCCGGGCCGTTGAAGTACTCGGGCACGCCGGCCCAGGTGATGTGCGCCTCGCCGCCGCCGACGTCGAAGTAGACGCTGCCGCCACCGGGCGGGTACAGGTCCATCCACAACGCGGCGATGCTGGCCGGGTCGGCGAGGAAGATCGCCGGGTCGGCGTCGCAGCAGCGCGAGTTGAACGGCGAGCTGCCGCTCTGCAGCCAGATGAAGCCGTTGCTGGCGATGTCGATCGAGTTCGTGGTGCCGCCCGGGTAGGTGAACGGGAAGGGCAGTGCGAACGGACCCTGCACGTCGTCGTCTTGGAAGGCGAGCGCGTTGGTGTAGCCGGTGAAGAAGCCGGTCCCGGGCACGCCGACGAAACCGCCGTTGCCGGTGGGCAGGAACTCGATCGCCGTGTTCGACAGGTCGATCAGGTTCGGCTGTTGGAAGAACTCGTAGGCCGAGGCGGGCTTGGGGCAGCCCACGCCGAATGTCGTCGTGTCGGCCAGCGGGCACGGCGGACGATCGATCACGAGGTAGCCACCGCTGCCGGTCGGGATGAAGACGAACATGCGGTCGGCGATGTCGAACGTGTTGGTCTGCACCTCGAGCACGGTCGGGTTGGTGCCGCTGAGGTGCGGCAGGCCCGCGTTGGTGGTCGCGAAGTCGATCGCGTTCGACATCGCGGCGACTCCTTCGGTGCAGCCGGTCAGCACGTCGTGGCCGGCGTTGTAGCAACGGGCGTCGTAGAGGAACGAGAACGAGCCGTCGGCCCAGAGCTGCAGCTGGAACGTCATCGGCAGCACGTCACCCAACTCGGGCACGTTCTCCCAGGTGACCACGGCGCCCGCAGGCTGCGTGCCGGCGGCCGGGATCGTGTTGAACCAGACCTGGCCACCACCGGGTGGGTAGAGGTCCATCCACATCGGCGCGATGCGCGCCGTGTCGGTCAGGAACGTGACCGGGTCGCCGTTGCAGCACCCGGCGTTCGTGTTGCTGCCGAGCCACACGAAACCGTTGCTCGAGATGTCGATCGCGGTGACGGCGCCGCCTGGCCCCGGGAACGAGAAGCCGAGCCCGTTGGCCGGCGCGACCTGGTCGTCGCCGAGGTTCAGCGGTGCGCCAAGGTTGGCGATGAAGCACGGCGAGGACAGGGCGCCTTGCGCGTGCAGGGACGGGACCAGAGTGGCGGCGAGGCCGCCGGCCAGGAGGAACTTGTGCATGGTGGGAGGACGACCCGGGCAGTGGATCGTGTGCGCATCCTCCCTGGCGCTGCGCCGTCTGCAACCGGGCTTTCGTTCTGGCCCGAGCGCGGTCGGGCGCAAGCGTCGGCTAGCCGAGCTCGCGCAGGCTCTGCTCGATGCCTGCGAGCTGCTGCCGCAGTGCCGCGAGGCTTGCCCGTTCCTTCTCGATGACCGCCGGCGGAGCCTTGGCGACGAAGCCCTCGTTGGCAAGCTTGCGTTCGATGCCACCGATCTGCCCGCGCAGCTTCTCGGCTTCCTTTTCGAGCTTCGCCTTCTCCTTCTGCAGGTCGACCACGCCGAGCAGGAACACCTTCGCCGCACCGAGCACCACGGTGGCGCTGTCGGGCGTGCGCTGTGCATCGGCCGCGATCACCACTTCGCCGAGCCCGCTCATGTGGCCGAGCAACGGCGCGGTGCGCTGCAACATCGCCCCGACGTCACCGTCGGCGGCGAACCGCGCGACCAGCCGGTCCTTCGGTGGCACCTGGTAGCGCGCCCGCGCCTCGCGGATCGCCACGCACCATTGCTGCATGGCGACGAGGTCCTGCTCGATCGCCGCATCGCGCCAGGCCGGGTTGGTCCGCGGCCACGGCGCCTGCACCAGCAGCGTGCTGTCGGCCAGCGGCGTCTCGATGCCGCGCTGCGGCGCCAGTTCGCGCAGCTTGCCCCACAACGTCTCGGTCAGGAACGGCACGAACGGGTGCAGCAGGCGCAGCGTCTGGTCGAGCACCGTCGCCAGCACCTGCTCGGCGGTGGCGCGTGCGCCGGCATCGGCGCCGTCGCGGCAGCGCGGCTTGATCATCTCCAGGTACCAGTCGCACAGCTCGTTCCAGAAGAAGTCGCGGGCCGCGGCGATCGCCGCCGACGGGTTGTAGTCGGCGAGGTGGCCGTGCACGGTCGCGACCGCCGCCGCGAGCCGCGACAGGATCCAGCGGTCTTCGAGCGGCAGCTCGGCCACGCGCAGCGCGCGGAACGGCGTGCCGCGCAGGTTCAGGAACGCGAACCGCGCCGCGTTGAACAGCTTGTTGCAGAAGTTGGCACCGACCGTGAAACGTTCGCTGGTCGCCTTCGCCGGCGTGATGCCTTCCTTGCCGTACTGGCCGATCAGGTCCATCGGCTGCCTGGTCTCGGGGTCGAGGAACGTACCGAGGTAGGGGCCGGGCTTCGCGGTGGCGAGGTCGACCAGGCGCTCCGGTTCGCCGGGCTGGGTGAACGGCGAGATCGCCGCCACCGGCAGGCGGATGTCCTGCGTGCCGGTCTGCAGTTCGCAGACCACGTAACGCAGCGCGTCGGCGCCGTAGCGGCCGATGATGTCGAGCGGGTCGATGCCGTTGCCCTTGCTCTTCGACATGCGCTCGCCCTTGCCGTCGAGGATCGTCGCGTGCAGGAACACGTCGGTGAACGGCACGTCGCCGAGGTTGTAGAGCCCGGTCAGCACCATGCGCGCGACCCAGAGCGTGATGATGTCGCGGCCGGTGACGAGGCACGAACCCGGGTACCAGTAGTCGAGCGCACTCGGCTGTCCCGGCTTGCTGCCAAGTGGGCTCTGGCCGGCGTCGACCTTGGCGTCCTCGGGGTTGGGCCAGCCGAGCGTGCTGTGTGGCCACAACGCCGAACTGAACCACGTGTCCAGCACGTCCGGGTCGAGCTGCAGGCCGGCCCCCGCGAGGATCGGTCCCATCGCCGCGTCGGCGCTCGCTTCGCGGAAGCAGACCTGCACCTCGACGGTGGTGGGGGCGTTCGGGCCCTTCAGGTGCGCGAAGGCGTCCTTCGGCGACAGGCGCAGACCGTCGGGCAGCAGCACCCACGCGGCGACGTCGTCGCGCTGCAGCTGGCCGCCGAGCATCGGTTCGAGGCGCAGCAGGTTCGCGGCCGGCATCTCGCCGCGGAACACCGGGATGCGGTGGCCCCACCAGAGCTGCCGGCTGATGCACCAGTCGCGCTTCTCGGCGAGCCACTGGTCGTACATCTTGCGGTAGCGCTCGGGATCCGGATGGAATGCGACCTGCTTGCGCGGTGAGCCGTCGGCGAACGGCGGCAACGTTCCGGCCGACGCGTCGAGTGCCACCTGGGCCAGGCCACGCGCGCGGAATTCCTTCTTGGTGCCGCGCCCCATCACCACGCCGCCGTCGACGTCGGCCATGCGCACGAACCACTGCTTGCTCAGATACGGCTCGACGATCGTCTTGCTGCGATCGCTGTGGTCGATCTCGATCACGCGGTCCTCGATCTTGTCGACGAGGCCGAGCGCCTGCAGGTCGGCCAGCACTTGCTTGCGGGCGACGAAACGGTCGAGGCCCTTGTACTTGCCGCCGGCTGGGCTGATCGTGCCATCGGCGTTCAACACGTTCACGGCCCCGATGTGCAGGTGACGCTGCCACACCGCGTAGTCGTTCGGGTCGTGTGCCGGCGTGATCTTCACGCAGCCGGTGCCTAGCGACGGGTCGGCCCATTCGTCGGCGACGATCGGGATCGTGCGGTCGACCAGCGGCAGCTTCACCTTGCGTCCGGCCTTGGCCATGCGCGCGATCTGCTCGAGCTGCGGCAGCACGTCCTGCTCGCGGGCGAGCAGGCGGTCGAGTTCGGCCTGCGCCGCGGCGGCTTCCTTGGCGGGCGCCTGCGCGACCTTGACCCGTTGCTCGACGATCGCCGCGCGCAGTGCGCCGGCGGGATCGGGGTGCACCGCCACCGCGGTGTCGCCGAGCATCGTCTCCGGCCGCGTCGTCGCCACCAGCACGTGCGCCGGTTCGCCGGGCTCGGCATCGAGCACCGGGTAGCGCAGGTAGTGGAACTTGCCCTGCACGGTCTCCTTGTAGAGCTCGTCGTCGGCGACCGCGGTCTGCAGAGCGCAGTCCCAGTTCACCAGGCGATTGCCACGGAAGATCAGGCCGTCGCGGAACATCGCGAAGAACGTGTGTCGCACCGAACGCGCGCACACCTCGTCCATCGTGAAGCGGGCGCGGTCCCAGTCGCACGAACAGCCCATCGCCTGCTGCTGCGTGACGATGCGCTTCTTGCTCTGCGCCGCCCAGTCGTGGATGCGGGCGACGAGACCGTCGCGGCCGACGTCGTGCCGGGTCTTGCCTTCGATTTCCTTGAGGCGCTTCTCGACGACCGCCTGCGTGGCGATGCCGGCGTGGTCGGTGCCCGCCTGCCACAGCGTGTTGTCGCCCTGCATCCTGTGCCAGCGGATCAGCAGGTCCTGCATCACGTTGTCCATCGCGTGGCCCATGTGCAGGGCCCCGGTGACGTTCGGCAGCGGCATCATCACGACGTAGCGGTTGTCGCGGCCGTCGGGGAACGCGGCGAACGCCTTGTCGGCGAGCCAGCGCTCCATGACCTGGGGTTCCAGCGTCTGCGGTTCGTACTTCAGTGGCAGTTCGGTGCTCATCGGCGGGCGAACAGTGTAGGGAACGGCCGGCATCGAGGCACGCGCTCGTCGGCGCTTGCAGCGGGGCCGACGATCGCCGAGCCTGCGTCCATGCACGCGCCCGTTCCTGCGGCCTCCGGTCCGCTCGCCCGCCTGCGGCGTCGCCTCGCCGCGATCGGTCCGTCGTGGCCGCTGGTGGTGGTGACGATGGCGGTGCCGCTGCTCGGCGCTTCGCTGCTGGCGACGACGACGACGACCTGGCTGCCGTGGGTGCAGGGCGATCCGGCCACGGCGCTGTGGTTCGTGCCGCTCGGTGCGTTCCTGGCCGCGTTCGCCTGCCTGCCGACACACGCGACGTCGCTGGTGGCCGGCTTCGTCTACGGCGGCTGGTTCGGTGCCCTGGTCGCGTGGTGCGTGATCGCGCTCGGTGCCCTGGTCGGGCAGGTGTTGATGAAGCGCCTCGTCGGCGGCCGGGCGCTCCAGGCACTGGCCGATTCCCCGCGGGCCCTGTGCGTGCATCGTGCGTTGCTCGGCCGCAGTACCGCGCGGGCGATCTGGCTGATCGCCTTGCTGCGGCTGTCCCCGGTGATGCCGTTCGCGACCACGAACCTGTTGCTGGCGGCGTTCGCGGTGCGCGGCCGGGTCTTCGTTGCCGCGACCGCACTCGGCGTCACGCCGCGCGCGATCGCGGTCGCGATGGTGGGCGCCGAACTGCAGCAGCTCGACTGGCAGAAGGGGGCACCGCCGTGGACGACGATCGTTGCGATCACGGCGACGGTGGTGGTGTTCGTGGTCATCGGCTGGCTCGCGAAGGCCGCTCTGCGCGCCGAACTCGCGGGGGCCCAGGCCCCGGCGGTCGGCACCGGCGACGCGGGCCCGCGCGCGTGATCTGGCTGGCGCACCTGCGGCTCGCGCCGGCGCAGCCGCTGCCGCGCCTCGGCACCCTGTGCGGGGACTTCGTCGCCGGGCTCGACCTCGGCACGCTGCATCCCGACCTGCAGCGCGGCGTCGCGCAGCACCGCGCGATCGACCGCTGCGTCGACGCGCATCCGGCCGTGCGTGCCGCCCGCGAGCGGTTCGCGCCGCCGTTCCGCCGGTTCGCGCCGGTGCTGCTCGACGTGTTCTTCGACCACTTCCTGGCGCGCGACTGGGAACGCTACGGCGACGGTGGGCCGCTCGCGCAGTTCGTCGACGAGGTGCACCGCGACCTGCACGCGCACGCGAGCCTCCTGCCGCCGGCGCTGCAGGCGGCATTGCCGCGGTTCTCGCGCGATGGTTGGCTCCTGGCCTACGCGACACCCGAAGGACTGACCCGCGTGCTCACGGCGATGGGCACCCGCGTGAAGCGGGCGAATCCGCTGGCCCAGGGTGTCGAGGTGCTGCGCGCGCGTGAGGCCGAGTTCGCCGACACGTTCGCCGTGCTCTGGCCAACCCTGGAGGCGCTGGCGCGCGGCTGACCGGCCGGGGAACGCGAGCGATGCCAGCCCGCCTGGCGCCACATGGGTGAGGTGCCGCTGCGCCACGAGTGGGACGCGTTCCCGAGCACTCCCGCGTCGATGCGTGCGGTGACCGGGTGCAGTCGACGCTGGCGGAGCAGCCGACCTCGGGAGGTCAGGCCGTGCCGGTAGCCGGCGGAACCTGGTCGAGCGCGGTGAACACCGGTTTGCCCTGCCGGCGGAAGACCTCCGCTTCGGCGTCGGCGCCGTTCGACGGGCCGCCGATCCGCAGGCACGCGTCGCAGCGTTCG
>JAEUHV010000581.1 GCA_016794485.1 Planctomycetota bacterium | reverse complement strand
ATTCCCGAGCTCGCGCACCTGGATGGCCCCGTTTGCGCGCAGAAACACGTTGTGACCCCGAGCTCGATACCGCACGACGTCGACATGCCCAGGAACGGACCGACGACTGTCGTCCCGCGGCGGGTACATGCGGCCATCGCTCTGCCAAAGATCGGGGTTGGCGGGAATGCCTGACAACTCGTCCTCGACCTCGTTCAAGGTGTCGGTGATCTGCTGCATCGCTTCCTGGGCATCGGCTGCGGGTGGTAGTCGCTTCAGGCGACGAAAGAACTCGCGCAACCTATGCGCCTTGTCGTTGTCGTTGCCATCGACCATTCCTTCCGAGGAATGTAGCGCGCAGCCGAATCCACGACAAGTGCGCGGCAGCATCGGCGATTGCCACGGACGACTGCCGCTCAGCTGCGGGCCGCGGCCTCGTTCGCGATCGCTTCGTCCATGCCGGCCATCATCGCCGCGCACAGCACCTGCAGGTTCGGCTCGGTGCACATCGTGTAGTGGTTGCCGGGGCAATGCGTGACGGCGAGACCGCCGCGCACGAACGGCGCCCAGCCGAGGTCCTCGTTGAACACGTAGCGCGTGCTCTGGTTCTGCTCCTCGGCCCGGAACAGCCACACCTTGCCGTCGTACGGCGCGACCCGGTGCTGCTCGAACGCGTTCTCGAACGCGAACTGCACCTCGAAGCCGCGCAGGTCCTGCGGCATCACGCCGCCCTGCGCCCGCGCCTCTTCGTTCGTGCGCGCCGCCTTCTTCCGCTCCCACTTCATCTTCAGGATCCGGAACGGATACAGCGGCCCACGCTTCGCCAGGCGACCGACGTGCAGCACCGCGCGCGCCAGCTTGCCGCGCTCGGGGATCTGCGGGCACCACGTGTCGATCAGGCCGACGAACGCGGTGCGCTCGCCGACCTGCGCCAGCAGCTGCGCCATCTCGAACGCGATCACGCCGCCGCCGCTGTAGCCGCCGAGGCAGTACGGGCCGTGCGGCTGCACTTCGCGCAGTTCGGCGAGGTAGGCCGCGGCCATCTCGGCGATCGTCGTGTGCGGCGGCTGCTTGCCGTCGACGCCGCGCGCCTGCAGGCCATAGACCGGCTGGTCCTTGCCGAAGTAGTGCGCCAGGTCGCGGAAGCCGAGCACGTTGCCGCCGGCCCCGTGCACCAGGAACAGCTTCGGCCGGCTGCCCGAGGTCTGGATCGGCACGACGTGCTGGCCCTTCTTCGCCGCGACCGAACGCACCGGCTCACTGCCGGGCTCCGGCAGCTTCAGCTCGGTGCGCACGACCGCCGCGAGCTTGCGGACCGTGCCGGCGCCGAGCAGCGTGGCCAGCTCCAGGTCGAGGCCGAAGTCCTTGTGGATGCGCGCGAACAACCGGACCGCCAACAGCGAGTGGCCGCCGAGTTCGAAGAAGTCCTGGTCGAGGCCCGGCCGTTCGACGCCGAGCAGGTCGTGGAACGCGGCGGCGAGCTTCCTCTCGACCTCGTCGCGCGGCGTGTCGGCCTCGGCGGCGGCGGCCGACGCGTCGGTCGGGGCCACGTTCGCGACGCGCGGCTTCTCCGGCGGCAACGACAGCCACGCTGCGACGCGGGCCGGGTCCATCGAACTCGCGACCACCTGCGGACTGCCGGTCTGCAGGGCGCGGTCGAGTGCGTGCATGCCTTCGGCTGCCTGGATGCCGCGCGGCAGGATCGCGCGGATGCGCGGCACCGGCGCGGCGGCCGAGAGCGGCGGGGCGAGCGGTGCGGCGACGGGGCGCGCCGCCGGAGCTGCCGCGGCGACCGCCGCACCGAACTGGCCCTTCACGCCGAACAGCTGCAGGCCGCGCAGTTCGAGCACGACCACGCCGTTCGGGGTGGCCAGCGTGACGTCGAGCGTGCCGAGTCGCGCCCGCTCGTCGCGGCTGCGCACCCGGACGTGGCTGACGAGGCGGGCCGGCATGCGGCCGTGCACGACGATCTCGTCGCAGCCGACCGGCACGAACAGCGCGTCGGCAGCGCCCGACAGCAGGCGGATGCCGACGCCGAACGCCATGTCGAGCATCGCCGCGTGCACGCCGTGGCGTTCGACGTCGCGCGCGAACGCGTCCGGCAGGCAAAGGTCGCCGAGCGCCTGGCCATCGCCGAGGGCGACCGCCTCGATGCACTGCCAGCGCGGCCCGAACGCGACCAGGCGGTCCTGGTCACCGCGCACCGGCGCCGGCGTGGCCGCTGCGGCCCGCGCCGCGGCGACATCGAGCATGCCGACGTCGGCGACGATGGCCTTCGCGAACGCGCGGGCGTGCGTCGTGCGGTCGTGGTCGGCGGTGCGGTCCGAAGGAGCGCTCGCCACCGACACCTCGAAGCCGTCGCCGGTGGGCTGGACGCGCAGGACCACGGCACGCGCGGCGTCGTGCGGGAACGCGAGCGGCGTCAGCAGTTCGAGCCGCTGCAACGCGACCTGCGCAGCACCCGCGACCGCCTGCACCGCCGCGACCATGCGTTCGACATGACCGGTGCCCGGCATCACCGCGTCGCCGCCGCGGATGCGGTGCTCGGCGACCTGCCAGTCGGCCCCCGGCCCCACCATCGCGGTGAACTCGACCGCACCATCGCGTTCGGCGCGCACGCCGAGCCAGTCCGGGGTCGGCGGCGCCGTGCTGGAGTCCTTGGCCAGCATTCCGGCGTCCTGCCACGGCCCCCAGTCGATCGCCAGCGTGCGGCCGGGCCGCGAAGCACTGCGCCAGTGCGCGAACGCATCGAGCGCGGCGTTCGCGGCGGCGTAGTCGCACTGGCCGGGAATGCCGTGCAGACCGCTGGTCGACCCGAACAACACGAACAGTTCCGGTGCCAGGGCCGCGGTCGCCGCATCGAGCACCTGGGCGCCACGCACCTTCGGGGCGAGCATGCGTTCGACGCGCGCGCGTTGCCGCGTCATCAGCGGGCCGTCATCGAGCACGCCGGCGGCGTGCACGACGCCGTGCAGCGCGCCAAAGCGCCCCTGCACGAAACGCACCACGCGCGCCATCGCCTCGGCGTCGGCGACGTCGGCGGCGACCACTTCCACTTCGGCGCCCTGGCGCTCGAGGTCGCGCACGCGGGCGATCACGGCGGCGACCGGGTCGCCGAGACGCAACGCCGTCCATTCGTCCCACGTCGCCCGCGGCGGCAGGCCGCGCCGCCCGACGAGCACCAGCTTCGCGCGCTGCCGCGCCAGGTGCGCCGCGACCTGCAGCCCGATGCCGCCGAGCCCGCCGGTGACCAGGTAGACGCCGCCCTGGCGCCACGGCACCGGCGCGCTCGCGACCGGAGCCGCGGCGACCAGTTCCTGCACGTGGCGGGCGCCTTGGCGCAACGCGACCCCGAGCGGCGCGTCGCCGGCTTCGGCTTCGCGCAGCGCGGCCAGCGCCACCGCCGCAGGCGCCGTCGCCGCGTCGATGTCGAGGCTGCGCGTTCGCACGCCCGGGAACTCGCGCGGCACGACCCGCAGGAAGGCGGCCACCGCACCCTGCCCGGGATCCCGCATCGCTTCGCTGGCGACCCTGCACGCACCCCGCGTGAGGGCCAGGCAGCGCAGGTCCTTGGTCGCGTCGGCGCGGCCGAACGCCTGCCACATGGCCAGCAGTGCGGTGGTCAGTTCGAGCGCGTCGCCCTGTTCGAGCGGCCACGCGAACAGCACGCGCGTCGGAGTTTGGCCGACACTGGCGCGCTGCTGCAGAACTCGCGCCCACGCCGCGGCATCGCCGAACGGCAGCGAAGCCCCGTCGGCTTGCAGGTCCTCGCCCGCGGCGTGGCGCACGACGAACGCGCGCCCGCCGTGCCGCTGCACCTCGCCCGCGAACACGTCGGCGAGATCGCCACCACCGACGACGAGCCAGTGCGCCGCCGGCACGCTGCCGGACGCCGTCAGCTCCTGCGCGCGCCAGGCCGGGGTCCGCAACCACTCGCCTTCCGGCAAGCGCGTCGGCGGCGTGGCGCCATCGTGCTGCACCACGCCTTCCTGCTGGAGCACGACGCCCGGTTCGATCCAGTGGCGCTGCCGCTGGAACGCGTAGGTCGGCAGCGGCACCTTGCGGCGCGCGGTGCCGCCGTGGAACGCGGTCCAGTCGATCGCGACGCCGAGCTGCCACAGGCGGCCGACGGCTTCGAGCGCCACCGAGTCGGCGGGCTTGTCGTCCTTCGGATGCGGCAGCGTCACCAGGGCAGGGCTCTTCGCGGCGCGCTCGTGCATGCGCGCCAGCGACGTGAGCGCCTTGCCCGGGCCGATCTCGACGAACACGCGGTCGCCGCCGGCGAGCAACGCCGCGACGCCGTCCTGGAAACGCACCGTGCGCCGCAGGTGCTCGACCCAGTAGTCCGGGTCGGCGGCGCGCTGCGGGTCGATGAAGTCGCCGGTGACGTTCGACACCCACGGCTTCTGCGCCGGCTGCAGGCGCATCGCGCGCAGGCCCTGGCGGAAGCGCTCGAGGATCGGGTCGAGCAGGTGGCTGTGCGCGGCGACGTGGATGTGCAGACGCTGGCAGTCGACCTTCTGCTCGTGCAGCCGGGCCTGCAGCCGTTCGATGGTCGCGGCCGCACCGGCGAGCACCGCGAGTTCGGGCGCGTTCGCCGCCGCCAGCGACACCTCGCCGCAGCCGAGTTCGTTGGCGAGTTGCAGCGCGCGTTCGGCCGGCAGCGACACCGTCAGCATCGCGCCGCGCTGCACCTGCTCGAACAGTTCGCCGCGCAGCAGCACGACCTGCATGCCCTGCTGCAGCGTGAAGGTGCCGCCGAGGCAGGCGGCGACGTACTCGCCCATGCTGTGGCCGAGCATCGCGTCGGGCACGACGCCGAACGACTGCAGCGTCTTGGCGAGCGCGTACTCGCACAGGAACAGCGCCGGCAGCGCCAGCGTCGGGCGCTCCAGCTCGTCGCCGTGCGCCGGCGTCGCCTTCGGGCCGAACAGCAGCGCGCGCACGTCGGCGGCGACCGCGGTCGGGATCGCGGCCAGACACTGGTCGGCCGCAGCACGGAACGCGGGCTCGTGCTCGTACAGCCCGCGCGCCATGCCCGGGTACTGGGCGCCGCCGCCCGGGAACAGGAACACCACCGACGGCGCCCGTTCCGCCGCCTTCTTCAACGAGGCCTTCCACTCCGGGGCCTGCAGCTGCGCCGCCAGCGCCGCCGCATCGGCGCCGACCGCGAAGCCGCGCTGCGCGAACGGTCGGCGGCCCGTCTGCAGCGTCCAGGCGACGTCGACGAGCTCGGCGTCGCCGTGCGCCTGCAACCAGTTCGCCAGCGCGCGCGCATTGCCGACCGCAGCGCCTTCGACCTTGCCGCTCACCGGCACGAGGTGGCAACGCCGCGGATACGCGGCGGCCGGCGCGGTCGCCTGCTGCACGGCCTCGCGCACCAGCACGTGCGCATTGGTGCCGCCGACGCCGAGCGAGCTGACACCGGCGATGCGCTCGACGTCGGGGCGCCGCGGCCACGGGCGCGGCTCGGCGACCACGTGGAACGGCGAACGCGGGAAGTCGATCAGCGGGTTGGGCTTCTTGAAGTTCCGGCTCGCGGGGAGCTCGCCGTGCTGCATGGCGAGCACCGTCTTCAGGAAGCCGGCGACGCCGGCCGCGGTGTCGAGGTGGCCGATGTTGGTCTTCACCGAACCGATGCCGCAGAACCCGTTCTTGCTCGTGGTCGCGCGGAACGCCTGGGTCAGCGCTTCGACCTCGATCGGATCGCCGACCGAGGTGCCGGTGCCGTGCGTCTCGATGTACTGCACGTGCTCGGCGGGAATGTCGGCGAGCGCCAGGGCCTCGGCGACGACCTCGGCGTAGCCGTCGACGCTCGGCGCCAGGTAGCTGACCTTGCGCGCGCCGTCGTTGTTGACCGCCGATCCGGCGACCACCGCGTGGATGCGGTCGCCGTCGGCGAGCGCGTCGCCCAACCGCCGCAGCAGCACGACACCGGCCCCACTGCCGAAGATGGTGCCCTTGCTGCCTTCATCGAACGCGCGGCAGTGGCCGTCCGGCGACAGCACCTCGCCGTCCTTGAACAGGTAGCCGCGGTCCTGCGGCACCAGCACGGTGACGCCACCGGCGAGCGCCATGTCGCACTCGCCCGCGAGCAGGCTCTGGCCCGCCTGGTGGATCGCGACCAGCGACGTCGAGCACGCGGTCACCACGTTCACGCTCGGGCCGCGCAGGTCGAACTGGTAGCTGGTACGGGTGGCGAGAAAGTCCTTGTCGTTCCCGGTGTGGCGGATCAGGAACATGCCGATCTGCCGCACGAGATCGGGATTGGTCAGGATGTTGTGCAGCAGGTAGGTGTCCATGCCGCAACCGGCGAACACGCCGATGCGGCCGGGAAACCGTTCGGGCACGTGGCCGGCGTGCTCGAGCGCTTCCCAACACACTTCGAGCCAGACGCGATGCTGCGGGTCGAACAAGGCCGCGTCGCGCGGCGACATGCCGAAGAAGCCGGCGTCGAACTGGTCGATGCCGTCGAGCAGCATCGCCGCCTTGACGTAGGCAGGATCGGCGAGCACTTCGTCGGGCACGCCGAGGCTGCGCAGGTGCTCGTCCGACAGTTCGCGGCGGGCGTCGCGGCCCTCGCGCAGCATGCGCCAGAACGCCTCGAGGTCGGGGGCGCCGGGAAGGCGGCAGGCCATGCCGACGACTGCGATGTCCGTGTCTGCCATGAACGAGCTGCGCGAGAGCCGGTTATCGACCGGGGGCGAACAGGCTACTCAGCCGGGGGCGATGCGGCGATGGCATGGGCGGTTCCATGGCGCGGTTGCCTGGACCACCTGGCTCGCTACTACGGCTTCTTCAACATGCGCTACTTCGCCTTCCTGTTCCTGGCCGTCGACGTCGTGGGACAGACCCCACCCCCGCTGCTCGGCGACCACCTCGAACCAGCATCCGCTCTCTCACGCGAGTTCGTCCACCATGCTCGGGTCGGTGGCACGGTCGTCGACGCCGGCGGCGCGCCTGCGGTCGGCGCCAGCGTCGTCGTCTATGGCTACCAACCGTGGTACTCGGCACTGCCGCTCGCCAGTGCAACCACGGATGCGAAGGGCAACTGGACGTGCTCGGTCAGCGGGGGCGGGCGTACGTACGTATGGGCGACGTCGGCCCCCGATGCACCGTTCGCGGCCGCGCATGCGCCGGTCACGCTGTGTTCCGGGACAACGACCGCGATGCTGCCCCTGGTGCTGGAGGCGCCCACCGGCGACAAGCCGACCATCACCACCGTGCGCGGCCACGTGCTCGCCAAGGATGGCACGCCGATCGCCGATGCCCTCGTGCGACTCCAGCACGAGAACACCTTCGACCCGACCGCCTACACGACGACCGGCACCGACGGGTCGTTCGCGATCGGCACGCGACTCGGACAGCCGAAGGGAGCGGGCGTGTTCTTCGCCAACTACCGGGTCGTGATCGAGCACACGCCCGATGCCAAGAAACTCCGCGGCTCGGTGATCGCCCGAGAACTGGACCTGGCCGTTCCCTGCCTCGTGCAAGACGACAGCTTCGCGGCACACGCCCTTCCGACGGTCGGCGTCGAAGGTGCGCGCTACGCGACGGTGGTCGGCGGCGTCGCTGCGCCGTGTTCGACGAAGAAAGTCTGCTCCATCGATCCCGCCTTCGGTGGCAGCAGCGGCGTCAGCGTTCTGGGAACGGCGCCCGGTTGGCTGCCGCAGATTCGCTACCTGCCGACCGAAGCGTTCACCTTCGGCACCGGCGAGGAACGCTCGCTCGTGGTGGTCGACGACCGTGGCCAGCCGCTTACGGATGCGCTGGTCGACATCTGTGGCAGCGGTCCGCGTTTCGAGGAAACGACGCTGCAGACGCTGCGCAGCGACCGCGACGGCAAGGTGACGTTGCGCGGCGAAGAGAAGGCGAACCATGTCGTCTACGCCTACGCCGAGGGACACGACCCGGCGCGCGGCGAATGGACGCGCTCGACCACGCCGCTCCGGCTCGCATGCAAGCGACGTTCCGGCACTCTGGCGGCGACGATTCCAACCGGCGCTCGGTCGCTGTTCGTGCGCCGCGCCGGCATGTTCGACCCGGCGGCCATCCACTACGCCACGGAAGGCGAAGTGCGGATCCCCCTGGCCCCTGGTGACTACGAGGCGACCTGCTACGGCACCGACGGTGTGCTGGCCATGGACGTCGTGACGATCACCGCGGGCGAGACGTCCACGGCGGACCTGGCGCGCGACCGGCGCCCGCTGGTGCGCGTGCGCGTGCCCAAGGCGATCGCCGGCGGCGACACCTGGTGGGCCTTCGGCAGCCGCGAGACGCAAGGCGGCATGATCACCAAGTGGTCGATCCACACGCAGCGCGGCGGTCCCATGCCACGGCGAGCACTCGCCGCCGAAGTCACGGAAGTCGCCGCTGCGCCCGACCAGGACCGCGAGTTCGCGGTTCGACTGCCGATCACGGGCCGCCACACGCTGCTACTGGGCAGCGACAAACGCGCCGAGCGGTTCTTTCGCGAGATCGTCGCTGCCGCCGGTGGCGACTACACGATCGAGTTGCCGGGGGCCACGGTCACCGCGAGCGCTACCGCCACGGACTATCCAAAGTTGTGGGGCGAAGACTTCGCGGTCCATGGCATCGTCGGGCCACGCCTTTGCCTGGAACCGGAAGGCGACACCGCGTTCGGGCTGATGGTGCCGCTGCCGACGCCAGCGAAGTTCACGGTCCCGGTACCGGCTCCCGGCCGGTACGCGGTGCACCACCATCTGTACAAAACCGGAATCCTGACCAGCAGCAAGGGCATCACGGGCGGCACGGTGGTGACCGTCGCGGCCGGCACCGATGCGACGCTCGGCGAACTGTCCCTCGGCACCGGCAACGAGGTCGAGATCCGGATCCTGGACGGCAACGGCGCGCCGGCGACAGGAACACTCGCCGTTCGCGACCGCATGTTCGAAGCCTGGACGTTCGACCTGCAGCAGAACACCACGCTCGACGACGCCATGGACCCGATTCCCACGCCGCCACAGGCGCGACTGGCAGACGGGACGGCGAAGCTGCCTCGTCTTCGAACCGGGCGTGTGCCGTTCGTGCTCGAACTCGACGATGGACGCCGCGTGTTCTTCACCCGCGAGGTCAAGTCCGGTGAACTGCTCGAGGTCAAACTGGCGTTCCCCCTTCGCTGAGCCGACCCCGGCTAACACATCGGCCTTCACCAACGTCCCCACTGCATGCGACCGATCTGCCTCCTGTTCCTCCTGCTCGTCGCCTGCCACGCGCCAGTCTCTCGTGCCACCGGGACAGCGACGGGACCCAAGCCTGGCCTTGCCGCCCAACCGATGCCTGGCGACAAGGCGACGATCTTCCTGGCGGTGCTCGAGGAGCTGTACCGTGAAGGGGTCGGCAACGACGACGTCGACGTCTTCCTGCTGCAGGACGCGACCACGTCCGGCTACGTGAACTTCGTCTACGGCTGCCCGCTGTGCCTGCCGGCGATCGACGCGCTGCGGCTGTATCGCGGTCGGCCGACGTTCTATGGCTTGAAGGGCGAACCGGACACGTTCGGCGATGGGCTCCCGGCGCGCGAACGCGAGGCGCTGCGGTCGGGTGACGTGCAGGATCGGTTGGGTGTGGTGCAGGCGTTCATGCAGCGGGCGATGCAGCGAAAGCTGGCGTCGATGCGGCTGACGAGTGAGGAACACCGGGCATGGCAGCTGGCGCTGCACGAGATGCGGGAGAAGGGGTCGATGATGTTGAAGGGGGCGCAGCAGGCCGGGGCTGCGGGTGTGCTGCGCGACGCGACGGGGTGTGCGGTGTGCGATGGAATGGATGCGGCTGGGTCGTGGATGGATCGGTGATTTGCAGGGATTGCAGGGGGAAGCTCGCTGGCGCGGTCAGGAAGGGAGGAGAAGGAGAGAGTGTCGGCGGCGTGCGGGCGAACTGCGGCGACGTTGGATTCTGGAGGGCAGCCGCGGCTTGGGTGATTCGGGGTTGCGCGGCGAGTGGGCAGCGGCGCCATGGGAGTTGAACTGGTCGGTTCAGCAGCGGCGTTGCCTGGGAGACGCGCGGAGTTACGCTGCGAGCAACGCGGAAGTTTCGGTGTTCAGGACAACCGCTCAAGTTGACGCTAGCCGGACATGCGGTGCGCTATGGCCCCGATCCCGAAGGAGTACGACGAGCAGTTCTTCTTCTCTCGCCGCACGCCGTCGGTGCCATTCGTGATCAACGACGCGATCGAGGTTGTAGACGGTCCGCACACCGGGCGATTCGGATCAGTTGTCTCGATCGCCGCGGTCGCTCCCGAGCTTGTGCTGCTCGTCGAGCTTGGCGATGGGGCCGACGTCCAGTTAGTTGCCAAGCACATCAGGCTCATCGATGATGACGGCTAACTTGTCGATGCAGGCGGCGAGCCGCGAAGAAGCCAACCGCGAGAGCTGAAGCCCTCGCACGCGGCTCGCGCCTGATCGACAGAGACGTTGGCGGACTCCATGAGTGGGCCAAGTGCGGCCCCACGACGAAACCACTCATCCCGTAAAGCGAATCCTTGTGTTGGACCCACGACTGCTCCTGCTTGCTCTAGCCGTAGCCCTGTGCTTTGGCGCTGGGCGGTACTGGTCACTTTATTCTGTGGAAGCGTTGATCGGACATGGCCTTGACGCCTCCGCTCGCAGACTGATCGCTGGACTCCTTCAACCATGTTTGATCTTGTTGGGATCGGCGGCCGGCGTCTTCATGACATGGACCTCATATTCAGGCTCCAACATGGAGGCGACGATCGTATGGG
>JAEUHV010000568.1 GCA_016794485.1 Planctomycetota bacterium | reverse complement strand
AACGGCGGCGCCTCGACGTGCTGTTCGACCTCGGTCCGGCGTTCCGTGCGCTGGCCATGGCCGCGCGCGGCGAAGTCGACGGCGTCGCCGAATCGGCGCATCCGCTCGAGGCCGCCGACCTCGCCGCCCTCACCGAACTGGCCGGGCGCTTGTCCGGCAAGAAGGTGCGCCTGACCGTCGCCATCCGCCCCGAGCTGCTCGGCGGCGTCCGGCTCTGTGTCGGCAACGTGCTCTACGACGGGTCCCTGCGGGCAGCGCTCGACCAGCTCGAGCACAAGCTGCAGCAGGCGACCGTGTGACCCCCGCATTCGCGATCCCCGCAATCCACGAACTCTGACCGCTTTCGCCCCTTCCGAACATGGATCTCAAACCCTCCGAAGTCGCCACCGTCCTCAAGTCCGAGATCGCGGGCTTCCAAGGCCGGATGCAGAAGTCCAGCGTCGGCACCGTGCTGATGGTCGGTGACGGCACCGCCCGCGTGCACGGACTCGACGACTGCATGATGAACGAGATGCTCGACTTCGGGAACGGCATCTACGGCGTCGCCCTCAACCTCGAAGAGGACAACGTCGGCGCGGTGTTGCTCGGCAGCGACGCCAAGGTCAAGGAAGGCGACACCGTGCGCACCACGGGCCGCGTCATGTCGGTGCCGACCGGCCTGCAGATGTGCGGTCGCGTCGTCGACGCTCTCGGCCGCGCGGTCGACGGCAAGGGTGAGATCAAGGTCGGTCCGAACGACATGCGCCCGATCGAGGGCCGCTCGCCGTCGGTGCCCGAGCGCCAGCCGGTCAAGGAACCGCTGCAGACGGGCATCAAGGCGATCGACTCGATGATCCCGATCGGCCGCGGCCAGCGCGAGCTGATCATCGGCGACCGCGGCACCGGCAAGACGGCGCTGATCGTCGACACCTTCATCAACCAGAAGGGCACCGGCGGCGGCGATCCGAACAACCCCAACCAGGTCATCTGCATCTACGTCGCCGTCGGCCAGAAGCAGTCGACCATCAAGGCGGTCGTCGACAAGCTCGAGAAGAACGGGGCGATGCCGTACTGCATCGTGGTGTCGGCGCCGGCTTCGGCCGAAGCGTCGATGCAGTTCCTCAGCTGCTACGCCGGTGCATCGATGGGCGAGCGCCTGCGCGACGAAGGTCGCCACGTCGTGATCGCCTACGACGACCTCTACAAGCAGGCCGTCGCCTATCGCCAGGTGTTGTTGCTGCTGCGCCGTCCGCCGGGCCGCGAAGCGTTCCCGGGCGACGTGTTCAACCTGCACAGCCGCCTGCTCGAGCGCGCCGCGAAGCTCAGCAAGGAGAAGGGCGGTGGCTCGCTGACCGCGCTGCCGGTCGTCGAGACGCAGGAAGGCGACGTGTCGGCCTACATCCCGACCAACGTGATCTCGATCACCGACGGCCAGATCTTCCTCGAGTCGTCGTTGTTCAACGCCGGCCAGCGCCCGGCCGTGAACGCCGGCATCTCGGTGTCGCGCGTCGGTGGCTCGGCCCAGATCGGCGCGATGAAGAAGATCTCGGGTGGTCTGCGCATCCAGCTGGCGCAATTCCGCGAGCTCGCGGCGTTCGCCCAGTTCGGCAGCGACCTCGACCAGGCGACCCAGCAGGCGATCACGCGCGGCCAGCGCATGACCGAGTTGCTGAAGCAGCCCGAGTACCAGCCGATGGCGGTCGAGGAGCAGATCGTGAT
>JAEUHV010000563.1 GCA_016794485.1 Planctomycetota bacterium | reverse complement strand
CGAAACGGAAGAGGAACCCGACCTCGCCGGCCGCGAACCACACTCCCAGGCGATCGTCGACCGCATCGATGCGGAACAGCCGCCGCGCGAGAACCACTTCGCGCTGCGCTTCGACGCGACGATCGACGTGCCGGCCGCCGGCGAGTGGACGTTCACGCTCGGCAGCGACGACAGTTCGTGGCTGTGGATCGACGGCGACAAGGTGATCCAGAACCAGGGGCTGGCGCCGCACCGTCGCCGCAGCGGCAAGGTGAAGTTGACGGCCGGCAAGCACGACCTGCGCGTGCTGTTCACCGAGGCCGCCGGTGGGCAATCGCTCGAGCTGCTGTGGCGCGGGCCCGGCGTCGACGAGCAGCCGGTGCCGAAGAGCGTCGCGACCGCGGCGACCGTGCGCCTGCAGCCGCCGCCGCCCCTGCCCGCACCCGAGGCCGCGGCCGTCGCTCGTGGTCGTGCGGCGGCGCGGGCGGCGCGCTGCGACGCGTGCCATGCGATCGACGACGCGGCGTTCGCGGCGCTGCCGGCGCCGGCGGCGGGCAAGCCGTTCGCGGAGCTGCGCGACGCCGCGTGTCCTTCGGCGCCGGCCGGCCAGTCGCTGGCGGCGCTCGGCAAGGACCTGGCGTCGCGCCCCTGGGCGGCGCCCGAACGGCTCGCGGTCGCGTTCGTGCGCGACGGTTGCGGCTCCTGCCACGTTCGCGACGGCAAGGGCGGCCTGCCGGCCCCGGTGCGCGCCGGGCTCGCCGAAGTGGAAGACCTCGGCGACGAAGGGCGCGTGCCGCCGGACTTGACCGCGGTCGGGCGTCGGCTGCGGCCCGCGTGGCTGCAGAAGGTCCTGGCGACCGGCCACTCGGTGCGTCCGTACCTGCGCGTGCGCATGCCGGCCCTCGGCGAGGCGAAGGCGCGCGACTACGCCGAACTGTTCACCACCGTCGATGCCGCGGCGACGACGGTGGCCGAGCCGCCGTTCTCGGTCGAAGCGGCGCGGCGCGGCCGCGACCTCGCCGGTGTCGGCGGCAGGAATTGCGTCACGTGCCACACCTTCCAGGGCCTCGCGGGCCCAGGCATCCAGGGCATGGACCTGGCGCTGCAGTACGAACGGCTGAACCCGGCCTGGTTCCGCGATTGGCTGCTGCATCCGACGAAGCTGCGGCCGGGCACGCGCATGCCGTCGCTGTGGCTCGTCGACGACGCCGAGGCACGCGCCGAGGCCGATGCGATCCGGTGCTGGTCGTCGCTCGGTGCGTCGGCGCCCCTGCCCGCGGGCTTGCGCACCGCGGCCGATTCGCTGGAGCTGGTCGCGTCCGACCGGCCGAAGCTGCACGGCGCGTTCCTCGAAGGGATCTCGGCGCGTTGCCTCGCGGTCGGCACGCCCGAACGCACGCACTTCGCGTTCGACCTGGTCGAGCCGCGGCTGGTCTGGGCGTGGCGCGGCGCCTTCCTCGACGGCGCGGGCACGTGGGTCGGCCGTGCTGGCAAGCTGGTGAAGCCGCTCGGCCGCGATTGGCTCGTGCTCGCCGATTTCTCGCTCGAAGGCGCTGCGCGCCGCGAACTGGTCGGCCAGCGGCGCACACCGGACGGCTACCCGGTCCTGCAGGTGCGGGCCGGTGACGTCGAGTACGACGACGAGGTTCGAGCCCGTCTCGCCGCGAACGGCAGTGAACTCGTGCGCACGCTGCGCGTGCGCCGCGGGCCGGCGACGTTCGTGTTCCCGATGCCGGCGATCGGCATGCGCGCGCTGGTCGACGGTGCCGCCGCGTCGCGGCACGTGGTCGCGGCCGGCCAGACGTTGGAGGTCGTCTACCAATGGTGATCCTGCTGTTGTCGTTCGTGCTCGCGCCACAGGAGCCGGCGTCGCCGGCGCCGGTGACGAAGCCACCAGTCGCCGACGAGGCGGAGTTCGTCGCGATCCACGACGTGCCGCTGCCGAAGGACGTGCTGCTCGAGGCGGGCGGGCTCGCCCTGCGTGGCGGCACGCTGTTCGTCGCGACGCGGCGCGGCGAGGTCTGGAAGATCGACGATGCGGCCGGGGCTGCGCCGAAGGCGACGCTGTGGGCCGAGGGCCTGCAGGAACCGCTCGGCCTGTGCGACCACGACGGGTGGCTCTACTGCGTGCAGCGCGGCGAGCTGTCGCGGCTGCGCGACGGCGACGGCGACGGGCGCATGGACGAATTGCAGACGGTGGCACAGGGCTGGCCGCTGTCGGGCAACTACCACGAGTATGCGTTCGGGCCGGCCCGCGCCGGCGACGGGTCGTTCTGGATCACGTTGAACAAGCCGTTCGGCGACGAACCGTTCGGGCGCGCCGACTGGCGCGGCTGGGCGATCCGCGTGCCGGCGGCAGGCGGGTCGTTCGAACCGGTGGTGGCCGGGCTGCGTTCGCCGGCCGGCATCGGCACCGATCCCGAAGGCGTGGTCTGGTACTCCGACAACCAGGGCGAATGGTGCGCGACCAGCAAGTTCGCGCCGCTCGCCGTCGGTGAGTTCCACGGCCATCCGTGGGGCATCGACTCGTGCAAGCTGCCGGCGAGCAAGGTCGCGCATCC
>JAEUHV010000549.1 GCA_016794485.1 Planctomycetota bacterium | reverse complement strand
CACCTCGGCCTTGCGCGGGTGCACGTTCACGTCGACCTGGTCGGGCGGCAGCGACAGCTGCAGCACATAGACCGGAAACCGCCCACCCATCAGGTACTCGCGGTAGGCCTGCCGGATCGCGTGCACGGCACTGTTCTCGCGCGCCATGCGGCCGTTGACGAACATGCGCTCGAACTTGCCGTCGCGGCGGGCGACATCGGGTTCGCCGACGAGGCCTTCGACCCGCAGCCCGGAGAACTCACGCGCGACCTCGAGCAGGTTGCCGTCGAGATCGCCCGGGAAGCACCGCCGGAAGCGCTGCGTGAGCGACTCGCCGCGCGGCAAACGCAAGACTTCCCGCTCGTCGGCGAGCAACGTGAAGTCGACGTCGAGCCGGGCCATGGCGAGGTCGGCGATCAGTTCCTGGATCCGCGCCTTCTCGGCGGCAGCACTCTTCAGGAAGCGACGGCGGGCCGGCACGTTGAAGAACAGGTCGCGCACTTCGATGCGCGTGCCTTCGGGACAACCACACGGTTGCGGCGGCTGCTCGACGCCACCCTCGCAGACGACTTCCCAGCCCTCGCGCGCCTTCGGACGCCGGCTCTGGATGCGTGCGCGCGCGATCGCCCCGATCGAGGCCAGCGCCTCGCCGCGGAAGCCGAGGCTGGCGATGTGGTCCAGGTCGTGCACGGTGGCCAGCTTGCTGGTGGCGTGGCTGGCGAACGCGAGCGGCAGGTCCTCGGGCGCGAAGCCGTCGCCATCGTCACCGACGACGATCGCTTCGGTCCCCCCGGCGCGGATCTCGACGCGGATCCGCGTGGCGCCGGCGTCGAGCGAGTTCTCGACCAGTTCCTTCACCACGGAAGCCGGGCGTTCGACGACCTCGCCGGCGGCGATCTGGTTGACGACGGCCTGCGGCAGCTTGCGGATCACGGTTCGAGGTCCTGCATGGTCGGGATCGGTGCGCCATCGAACCACTGCGCGAGGAACCGTTCGAGCAACGTGTCGTGGTCTTCGCCGGACAGGCGCAGGGTGCGCTGGCAGGCGTGCAAGGCCAGCAGGCCCCGCCGCAGCCGCGGCAGGTCGTTCTTCTGCAGTTGCTCGGTGAAGCGGTCGACGAACTGGTAGACGCCGGCCTTCTGGGCGACGTCGCGCGGCGACATGCCGCCATCGAGCAGCTGGCGGCCTTCGTAGGCGCTCGCGAGTTGCTGGAACAACCAGCTCGTCGCGAACGGAAACAGGCCGCCCGGGTCCATCGGCTTGCCGTCCTTGCCGCGCACGCCGCGGTCGAAGATGGCGCGCAACGAGCGGTACGCCGCACGGCGATCCCCGCCGAGCACCGCTTCGGCGAACTCGAAGGGGTTCGACTGGAAGCTGCACGTGAGCTGGCCGCGCAGGTCGGCGGGTGTGAGCGGCTTGCGCTTCGGATCGGCGCCGATGCGGTCGCGCAACCGGCCGAGTTCGGCGAGCAGTTCGCCGAGGCTCTTGCCGATCTGCATCACGACGAGCCAGGCCGCATCCGCTTGCAGCGCCACTCCCAGGCGCTGGGCGCGCGCCACCACCCACTTGCACAGTTCGCCGTCGAGCGGGCTGCGCGAACGATCGAACGGCTGGTCGTAGAGGTCGCGGAACTCGAAGGCGGCCCCCGCTTCGGTCGCGGACTTCACCAGCTGCTGCGCGACCTTCTTGCGGCGGTCCACCTTCGGCGCTTCGAGCACCAGACCACAGCCCTTGCCGAACCTGGGCAGGGTGGTGGCGATCGCTTCGACGTGCCTGGCCCAGAAGCCGCCGCCGCGGCGCACGAACAGGAAGGCCCGCTTGGCGAACAAGCCGCCGCCGCGAAGTTCCTGCAATTCCGGACAGGACGCGATCGCCGCCGCAGACCCGACTTCGCCCGCTGGAGCGTCGCCGGTGTCCGCTTCGTCGTCGCCGTCGTCGTCCTTGCCGCCAACGGCGCGTTCGTCGACGGCATCGAGCACGCGCAATTCGGCGTCCTTCGGCACCGCGGCGAGCAACCGCTCCATCGCTTCGGCCCGGAAGTGGTCGTTGACCCCGGTGACCAGCACGAGGGCCGGCAGGCCGTGCGCCGCCAGCTTGTGCAGCCGGGCCAGTTCGTCTTCGGGATGCGGAGCAGCCATCGCGATCAGGATCGATGAGGCAGGAGCCACCACAGGTCGACACAACCTGCGGCGAACATCACCATCGCGAGCGTGCCGTTCGCGGTGAAGAACGCCATGTCGATGCGCGACAGGTCGTGTGGCGACAGCAGCCGATGTTGCCACACCAGCAGGGCCGCGGCGAGCCCGCAGCCGCCGAGCCAAGCGGCCCCTAGCGGGACCAGCACCCCGAACGCGACGAAGCCGACGAACGCGAGCCCATGCAGCAGCCGCGCGGCGTGCATCGCGGTGCGCGCGCCGAAACGCGCCGGAATCGAGTGCAGGCCCGCGCCCCGGTCGAACCCTTCGTCCTGGCAGGCGTACAACACGTCGAAGCCCGCCACCCAGAACGCCACGGCCGCCCCGAGGCACACCGGCGCCAGCAGGCGCGGGCCGAAGGCTCCGTCGTGCGCGAACCAGGCGGCGACCGGCGACACACCGAGCGCGATGCCGAGCCACAGGTGCGACAACGACGTGAAGCGTTTGCAGTGGCTGTAGCCGAGCAGCCATGCCAGCGTCGGCAGGCCGAGCCACAAGCAAGCGGTCGACAAGAGCCAACAGGCCACCAGGAACACGCCGCTCGCGAATGCAACCAGCCCGAGGGCCGCCGAGGGAGCCACCGCACCACGCGGGATCTCGCGTTGGGCGGTGCGCGGGTTCTGCGCGTCGACGTCGCGATCGACGAACCGGTTGTAGGCCATCGCCGCGGTGCGCGCCGCGACCACTGCGAGCACCACGAGCCCGACCGTGCGCCAGCCGGGCGCGCCACCACTCGCCGCCAGCAGCGCCAACAGCGCGAACGGCAGCGCGAACACCGAATGCGACAGCTTCACCAGCGACGCGAACGTGCGCAGCCGTCCGGAGCCGGGCAGCGCCGCGATCACGGTTCCTCGCCTTCGTGCCACGGCGACGTCGTGTCGGCGGACGGGGCCGGAGTCTGCCAGCGGCGAATCAGCGGATGCTGCAGGCCGAGGCGGTCCAAGATCTTGGCGACCACGAAGTCGACGAGGTCCTGCACGCTCTGCGGACGGTGGTAGAAGCCGGGCATCGCCGGCAACACGACGGCGCCGGCTCGAGCCAGGGCGAGCAGGTTCTGCAGGTGCACCACCGACAACGGCGTCTCGCGTGGCACCACGACCAGGGGACGCCCCTCCTTCAAGGCGACGTCGCCGGCCCGTTCGAGCAGGTTGCTCGAGAAGCCGTGCGCGAGCCGGGCCAGGGTGCCCATGCTGCACGGGCACACCACCATCGCCCGGATGCCGGCACTGCCCGAGGCCGGCGCGGCCTCGACGGCCGCGTTGCCGTGCACGAAGAGGCGCGCACGCAGTTCGCTGGCGAACAGCGCCGAGAGGTCGGGTCGGTCCTGGTCGACGACAAGGCCGGCCTCGTGGCGCAGCACGCGCAGAGCCGCCGGAGTGGCCATCAAGTGCACTTCGTGGCCGCTCTGCAGCAGCACTTCGACCAGCCGCAGTCCGTAGGCGATGCCGCTGCCGCCCGACCAGCCGACGGCGATCCTCGCGGGTGCGGGTGCGTTGGGCTCAGCCATCGTGGCCAAGGTAGTAGTAGACGTTGTACATCGTGTGCGTGTAGACGCAGACGCCGAAGCCTCGTGCCCACATCAGCAGGCCGAGCAGGATGCCGGCCATCGTGCGGAACACGAACCGGCGACTCTCGAACGGCTCACCGCACAGATGGTGAAACCAGGAGAACACGAGGCCGCTGGCGATCGCGCCGAACACACCCGCGAGCCAGGTCGGCATAGCCCAGGCGCGCAAGGCTCGCAGCCCGATCCAAACCAGGGCGGACATCAGACCCAGGCGAAACACGAGTTCCTCGAACACGCCGGCCCCGATCGAACCGACCAGGTTGCCGAGCAGCCGCGGATCGGCGGCAGGCAGCATCGCCAGGACTCGCGTGGCCGACGCGGCCATCTGCGAAGCGAGCGGCCCGAGCAACAGCGCGTACATCGTGCCTTCGAGCGCCACGACGAGCACGACCCGCAGCCACGGCACGTTGCGCCGCACGAGGGAACGCGCGGCGGCGAGCACGAGCAGCGCGAACAGGGCACTCAGCACGATGTGCACCCGCGCGTCCAGGCGCTGCAGTTCGTGCAGCAGGAACAGTTCGGCGCCGTTGCGCTCCTCGGGCACGAGCCAGAATCGCAGCGCTTCATACGCGAGCCACAACGGCAGGACCGCGAACAGCCCGACCGCCGGATCGCGCGACCAATGGAAGTAGCCGCCGGGCCCCGCCGCCGCGGACGGCTCGGCTTCAGGTGCGGACTTCGCCACGGTAGATCGCGGCGATGCCGCCGGTCAGCAGTTGCAGGGTCGGGGAACGCAGGCCGGCCTCGACCATCAGGGCGAGGAACGCCTCGCGTTCGGGAAACTGCATCACCGAGTCGTGCAGGTAGCGGTAGGCGTCGTTGCGGGCGCCGGAAATCCACGCCCCCAGGCGAGGCAACACGCGACCGAAGTAGAAGCGGTAGGCGGCGCCGAGCAGCGGCACACGCGGCTTGCTGAACTCGAGCACGACGACGCGGCCGCCGGGCCGGGTCACGCGCGCCATCTCGCGCAATCCCGCCACCGGATCGCTGACGTTGCGGATCCCGAACGCGACGGTCACGAAGTCGAAGGTGGCATCGCGGAACGGCAGCGCCAGCGTGTCGCCGGCGAGGAACCGCGGTCCTGGCGCGGAGCCCGCCTTGCGCACGGCGCGCACGAGCATCGGGGGACAGAAGTCGGCGCCCACCACCTGGGCGCCTTCTCGCTGCAGCGCGAACGCCAGGTCACCGGTGCCCGAACACACGTCGAGGCCGCGTTCGTTCGGTTGCACGGCGACGGTACGCACCGTGCGCCGGCGCCAGCGAGTGTCGATTCCCAGCGACAACGCCCGGTTGGCGCGGTCGTAGCCCGGGGCCACCTCCGCGAACATCCGTTGGATCGTCTGGCCGTCCGGCATGCGCCGATTCTGCGCCGCGCTGACGCAAAGCTCAACCGACGTTCCAGCGGGAAACGACGCGGGCCGGCAACCGCATCGCGGCAGCCGGCCCGGCACGGTCGCCACAGCGACCGGGCGAACTACTGGCGCCAGTAGTTCGTCACGGTGCGCACGCCAGGCACCGAGATGGTGGCGACGCGCGTGCCCGTCAGCAGTTCGAACACGTCGACGTTGCCGACGTCCGACAGGGCGACGAACATGAGCCGCGGCGCATTCGCAGCGGCCAGACCACCACCAGACGCCTTGACCACGTGCTTGCCCGAGTGCGTGTAGGGCGTTGCGTTGTAGTTCGGCGCGAACAGGTTCGGCTGGCCGGCGAGGCCACCGTTGTTGACCATGTCGTCGACACACAGGTCGACGATCGAGTTGCCCGACATCGTGTCCTGCACCGGCGTGGTCGGCGACACCCCACCCCAACGCTGCACGACCGTCCATTCCTTCTGGCGGTAGGTCGGCGGCAGGATGAAGCCACCCGACGACGGGTTCAGGGGCAACGCACCATTCGGCGAACTGGTCAGCGACAGACGCGAAACCTGGCCGAGACCAGCAGCGTCCGTGTGGCCGATCAACACGCCACCCGAGGCCGTCGCCTGGTCGTATTGCATCGCCCGCGCCCGCGGGAACGACACGTTCGTCACCGAACCGATGATGTCGTTGAAGCCGATGCCGTTGACGCCGTCCGGGCCCGACTCGTAGATCGCGATCGTGCCGTTGCTGTTGAGGATGTAGGCGTAGTAGACCTGCGAGGTATTGCCGGTCGCCTGGTAACGCTCGGTCACGACCATGTCGATCGGGCCGTTCAAGAAGCCGCCCAGGGTGCGGCGGACCGAGAAGTCCAGCGCGCTGATGATCGTGAGGAAGTTCGCGTTCGTCGACACGACGAGCACGTCCTCACCGTCCGGCTGCCACGCGACGCCGGTCGGGCCCGACTCGACACGCGTCTCGGTGACGATCTCGTGGAAGCGCGAGCTGACCGGGGTGATGTCGATGAAGCTCACCGACGAGCTGGCGAAGTTGGTGACCGCCAGGCGCGTCATGCTCGGCGACATCGCCATGCTGACCGGATCCGACAGCTGGATCGAGTCCAACACCGTGAAGCGGTTGCTGTTGACGACCAGCACCTGCCGGTTGTCGCGGTCGAGCACGTAGAGGAAGTGGCCGACCTGCTGGCGCGACGTGAACGGGCAGAACGGCGGCGGCGGCGGCGGCGACGCGGGCGGCGGCTGCGGGCCGACGAACACACCCATGAAGGTCGTGCCGTAGACACCCAGTTCGTTCTGCACCGAGGAGAACGGATTGCCGCGCACCAGCAGGTTCAAACCGACCGCAAGGCAACCCGCGGGCGGACCACCGGTCACCAGGGCCCCGGTCGGGCCGAGCGACGACTTCACCGCCGGCTCTTCACCGAAGATCGCGCGGTTCGGGTTCGGCGGCGGGAACACCAGGCGCGGCGGGTTCGGGATCGGCGCCTGCGTGATCGTGTTGCCAGGCATCACCGAACCGAACAGCTCGTTCATCTGGTTCGAACGGCTGGCGTTGCGGTTGATGTTCTCGTTGTTGTAGATCAGGTCGAGCGGCGCCCCGATGTGGATGTCGGTGACGTCCCCGACGATCGGGTCGCGCAGCAGGCGGGTGCTGCCGTTGGTGTCCTGGGTCAGCGTCAGCACGCCCTTGCTGCCGGCATCGAGGTTCGAAGTGCCGGGGGCCATCGACGGGACGATGCCGGGCACACCGATGTTCGGGTTCAGCGGCCACCGCGTGTTGTTGATGTCGCCGGTGCCCTGGCCGAAGCCGTGCAGGTCGAGGACCGACACACCCGGCTCGGCGCCACCGATGCCGATGTAGATCGCCTCGGGCGCGACCGGTGCATTGACGATGCCCGGCCCGTCGCCGGTGGTGAACTGCGTGGTGACCGGAGTGCCGATCAACTGGCCGGTCAGGCTGTTGATCGTCGTGGTCTGCACCGAAACGTCCACCTGGGACTGGCCGGGCAGGTTGTAGGCCGGCTTGATGATGTAGTTCATCAAGTCGCCGTAGCTGACCGGGTCGGCGTAGTAGATGACCGGGAACGTCGACGCGGCCGCGGTCACGCTGATCGACACGCCACCGGTCGGCGGCGTGAACAAGGACGGATCGAAGAACGTGCCGACTTCACCCGGCTGGACCGGCTTGTTGAAGCGCACCAGGATCGAACCGGTCGGGTCGATGCCCGTCTGGTTGTTGCCCGGCGAGATCTGCGGCGTGCTGAGGAAGCCCAACACCTGCGGCGGATTCGGGTCGGTGCCGACCGTAGTGGCCACCCCGACTTCCTGCTCGAGGATGTCGTTCTCGCTGTCGCGCACGGCGTTCGTCACGACGATGCGCAGCAAGCGGTTGGTCGGGAACGTCTCGATCGTCGCGAGGCTGCTGTCCGCGTCGGCCACGAACACGAACGACTTGGTGGTCACCAGGTCGGCCGCGCCGGCGTAGCTCGGGAAGCCCGACGCGCGCGAATCGAGGATGCGCACGTTGGAGCCATCTGCCTCGACGGCCTTGCGCAGCACCAGCGCGCCGCCTTCGTTGAAGTACGTGTAGCCGTTGACGAAGCCGCGCCCCTGCACCGTCGTCGTCGTTTCCGTCGACGGATCGTAGGCCAGCACCGTCAACGCGCCGGTCAGACCAGCGTTCGACTGGTCCGCGAGCAGGTTGCTGAGGATCGACGACACCTGCAGCTTGTGGCTGAAGGTGAAGTGCAGGAACTGGTTGCCCGGATCACCCGTCGGCAACACCGCCGTCGTCGGCAACGTCGCGACCGGCAACACACCGTTGTTGCCGTTCACGAACTGCTTCAGGGTCGCCTCGCTCTCGATGTTCACGACCGTGGAGGTCGGATTGCCGAACGAGTCGGTCGTGCGGATGCGGTACGGATACACACTGCCCGATCCGGTGCTGATGCTGACGACCTTGAAGTCGCCCCGGTTGTCGGGGTCACCCTTGGCGCCGCCGGTGCAGCCGGCGAACACGAGTCCGGCGACCGCAACGAGCGGCAGGGAGGCAACCGAACCTGCGAGAGAGCACAGGGATCGGTGAAGCGATGGGTTGGCTTTCATGGGATGCGAAGAACGCCCATGGTCGGGCGCAGGGTCTGCTCGCGAACGAATCGAGCCAGGGGGAGAGCCGTAGCACGTTACTTCGAGGCAGGTTCCATGCAACGAAGTTCTCGTGCCACCGCCCGTCTGGAACGACGCGCGATTGGCCGCGAGAAAGCAAAGGCGGGGCCAAGCCAAGGCGGGCAATCCGACGTGGCCAACCAGCGCCACCGCAGCCGCGGGCGCAACCGCCGATCGGGCCTCAAAAGCATGTTATCAAACGCTTTACAACACATCCTCGGGCGCACTCGGCGAACTTGTGCACGTTCGCACACCGTGCGCAATTGCACACACGAAGGCTCGGACGAGCTTCCGGCTCGCGCCCCATCCCGCGACAAACCCCACGCGCGCCGCCTAACCTGACCGCGGCGTGACCGACCCACTTGCCGACTACCGGAAGAAGCGCGACTTCCGCGCCACACCCGAACCGGACCCTGCCCCGCCGCAACCGCGCGGCGACTCGGTGTTCGTCGTGCACCGGCACGAAGCCCGCCAGCTGCACTACGACCTGCGGCTCGAACGCGACGGCGTGCTGAAGAGCTGGGCCGTTCCGCGCGGCTTCTCGTTCGATCCGGCCGACAAGCGCCTCGCGGTCCGCACCGAAGACCATCCGCTCGAGTACGAACACTTCCACGGCCGCATTCCCAAGGGCCAGTACGGCGCCGGCACGATGCAGATCTGGGATCGCGGCCGCTACGAACTCGTCAAGATCCCGACCTGGGCCGAAGCGATGGCCCGCGGTGAAGTGAAGGTCGTGGTGTACGGCCGGCGCCTGCGCGGCGAGTGGCACATGGTGCGCACGCAGCAGGCGAAGAACAGCTGGCTGCTGTTCAAGTCGAAGGACCTCTACGCCGGCCACGCCAGGGACTCGGCGCTGGGCATCGAACTCGGCACCGCACCGATGGCGACGGTGCCGGTGGCGACCGAGCCCATGCGCAGTGGAGCAGTCGGCGAATGCACCAACGACAGCGCGTGGCTGTTCGAGATGGAGTTCGCGGGCTTGCGCACGCTGGCGCAGAAACGCGGCGACGCCGTGGGGTTCGCCCCACACGTGCCGCTGCCGCCCCCACTGCGCGAGGGCCTCGCCGCCCTGCGCTGCGGCGACGCGGTGCTCGACGGCGTGCTGGTGGCACTCGACGCGAACGGACGCCCCGACCACGCGGCGCTCGCCGCGGCCCTCGCCGGCGCACCTTCGCCGAGCCTCGCCTACTACGCGTTCGACCTGCTGCAGTGGGAAGAGTTCGATCTGCGCGGCCTGCCGTTGCTCGACCGCAAGGCTGCGTTGCGCACGCTGGTCGGTGCACACCCACGCGTGCTGTTCGTCGACCACGTCGCCGGTGACGCCAAGGCGCTGCTGCACGCGCTGCGCGAAGCGGCGCTGCCCGCGGCGATCGGCAAACGCGCCGCCAGCACCTACACCAGCGGCGCCAGCGCCGATTGGCTGCGCATCGACGTCCCGGCGGCGAGGCCTGGGTCGGACGACGCCGCGGTCGCGACGGCACGCGCCGCGGCGGAACGAACCGCGGCGGCCCGCTGGAAGCCGAGCAACCTCGACAAGGTCTGGTGGCCGGCCGAGGGCTACACGAAGGGCGACCTGCTCGCGTACTACCAGAGCATCGCCGACGTGCTGCTGCCGCACCTGCGCGACCGGCCGCTGCACTTGAACCGCTTCCCGGACGGCATCGACGGCAAGTCGTTCTACCAACGCGAGGTCAAGGAAGGCTCCCCGGCGTGGCTGCGCACGGCCCCGATCCCGCACGACGGCACGATCGTGCCGCACCACGTCGTCGACGACCTCGACACGCTGCTGCACGTGGTCAACCTCGGCAGCATCGACCTGCACCCGTGGCTGTCGCGCGTCGCCACCCCCGACCAACCCGACTGGGCGGTGCTCGACCTCGACCCGAAGACGGCACCGTGGGCGCACGTCGTGCGCATCGCGCGCGCCGCCGGCCGGCTGCTGCGCGGCATCGGCCTGCGCCCGCTGCTGAAGACGTCCGGCAAGTCGGGGCTGCACGTGTTCGTGCCGCTGCGTCCCGGCTACTCGTACGACCACGGCAAGCTGTTCCTGGAGGCGGTCGCCCGCGTGCTCGTGCGTGAGTTGCCCGACATTGCCACCGTCGAGCGCATGCCCGACCAGCGCGACGGCAAGGTCTACCTCGACTTCCTGCAGAACCGCCGCAGCCAGACGATCGTGCCGCCCTACTCGGCGCGCCCGGTGCGCGGTGCGTCGGTGTCGGCGCCGTTGCAGTGGGACGAACTCGAGGACGCGACGCTGACACCGCAGCGCTTCACGATCCGCTCGATGCCGGCGCGCGTGGCCGAGCACGGCGACCTGTTCCGCAAGGCGCTCGACGATCCGCAGGACCTGCTCCCGGCGATCGCGGCGCTCGAAGACGTGCTGCGGGGCCGTTGAACCGGAACGGCTACGAGCCGCCGTTCGACTGCAGGCGCCGGCGAACCTGATCGGCCCACCGGCTGTTCGGATCGAACGTGAGGTAGGCGCGCCAGTGGGCACGCGCCCCGTCGAGGTCGCCCACCACCGCCAGCGCCTCGGCCAGGTTGTAGTGCGCGTCGGCGTAGTGCGGCACCAGTTCGAGCGCCTGCGTCAGCGCGGCGATCGCCCCTTGCCGGTCGCCGAGTTCGCCGCGCGCGATGCCGAGGTTGTTCCATGCTTCGGCGTAGCCCGGGGCCTTGCCGACGGCGGCGATGAACTGCGCCGCGGCCTCGCTCCGCCGCCGCTGGGCGTAGTAGCAGTTGCCCAGGTTGAAATGGACCTCGGCGTTGCCGCCGACCACGGCTCGTTCGTAGGCGCGGATCGCATCGTCGATGCGGCCCGCGGCCTCGGCGTCGACCCCGATCGCGAACCAGTCGTTGGTCGAGCGCAGGCTCGGCAGGGCCGCCGTTCCACCGCCCGCCGCCGACGCGGCGAAGTCGAACAACAACTGCCCGCCGGGCTCCACCAGGCGCCCGTCGGGCGTGCGCACGGTGACCCGACGCTGGCCGATGCTGGCCAGCAAGCCGGTCAACGCCTCGTCGCGGTCGGCGACCACGGTGCGCGCCATCTGCAACGCCCGCTCGATGCGCGGCGCGGTCCAGCCCGCGCGCCACAGTTGCGCCAGCACCCGCGCGCCGCCCGCGGCGCGGAACGAGAACCGGTCGACGCTGCCGCGCATCGGGACCAGCAGTTCGCGGTCGAGGAACCGCTGCAACACGTTGGGCGGCAGCCCGCAGAACTCGGCGAGTTCGGCGCGCGTGAAGGTGCGTTCGTTGCCCGGTTCGCCCTTCATGCATCGGCCTCGTCGACCAGCGCGACGAACACCGGCGCGCGCAGCGAACCGCTCGCCGTCCATTCGAGGAAGTTCACGGTGCAGTAGAGCCCCGGTGCGATCCACCGGCCCGGCATGCCGGGGTCGATCAGCGGCCGATCCGCGCGCGCCGCGAACAACATCTGCCGCAACCGCGCGCGCTCTTGGTCGTCGAGGCCGCTGCCGACCTTGCCGACGCAGCGCAGCTCGCCGCCGACGTCGGTGGCGACGATCAGCGACTTGAAGTCGCGTTCACCGTCCGGCTCGTAGCCGAGGACGAGGCAGTGTACCTGCTGCACGGCCTTGATCTTCTGCCAGGCGTCGCCACGTTCCCCGGGCCGGTACGGTGCGTCGAGGCGCTTGGCCACGATGCCTTCGAGGCCCTGCTCCTTCACTGCCGCGAACAGCGACAGGCCGTCGCCGACGACGCCGTGCGACGCCACCAGCCGCGGATGGCCCGCCGCCGCGACGAGCCCGAGCAGTGCTTCGCGGCGAACGTGCAGCGGTGCCGCCATCAACGATTCGCCGCCGGCATAGAGCAGGTCGAACACGACGAAGACCACGGGCAGCTTCTTCGCCTGCTGCGCCGCCCGTTCGGCAGTGCCGTTCTCGCGCGCGAGGATGCCGCGGAAATCGGGCTTGCCGTCCGGTTGCAGCACGACCAGTTCGCCGTCGAGCAGGGTGCCCTCGGGCAGACCGGCGAGGAACGCGAGTTCCGGGTAGCGGCCGGCGAGGTCGCGCCGGCGGCGACCGTGCATGCGCCAGGCACCACGCTCGACGTAGGCCATCGCGCGCACGCCGTCCCACTTGATCTCGAACAGGTGCTGGGGCGATGCGAACGGCGCACCGATCCTGGCCAGCATCGGCTCGACGTGAGGTGGCAGCGGGCGAGTGGTCATGACGGCCGTCACCCGCCTACCCTTCCACCTTGCGCGCTCCCTTCTTCTTGCCCGTGCTCGGCGCGAGCTTGGCGTCGGCCTCGGGCGCCGCCGGCACCCCGGCCAGACGCGCCTGGGCCTCGGCGACGCTCTTCTTCAACGCGTCCATCAGGTTCAGGATCTTCGGCTCCTCGTGGTCCGGTGCCTGCACGACTTCCTGCCCGGCGACCTTCAGTTCGATCAGCTTCTTGAGCTTGGTGACGTACTGGTCCTGGTACTTTCCGAGCTGGAAGTCCGGCAGCTTCGAGGCGGCGATGAGCGTGTTGGTCAGCGCCACCTCTTCCGGCTTGAAGGCGATGTCCTCGACCTCGCTCTCGAAGTCCTTCGCCTGCTTCACGCGGGCAGGGTAGTGCAGCCCGGTCATCACCAGCAGCTTGCCGTGGGGCCGCAGCAGCACGAGCTGTTCGCGACCGGTCATCACGACCTGCGCGATCGCGCAGACCTTGTTCTGCACCATGCCGTCGCGCAGCAGCGCGTACGGGCGCGAGCCGGCGATGCCGTCGGGCAGCAGGTAATGGGCCTTCCCGGCGAAGTACATCCCGTCGACCGCGTCGTTCGGGATGAACCCGTCGATCGACACGGCGCGGTCGGTCTTGGTGCGCAGCTTGTCGAGTTCGTCCGGATCGACGACGACGTACGCGTCCTTCTGGTGCTCGTAGCCGCTGACGATGCCTTCGCTCTTCAGCTCGCCGTGCTCGGGACACACCTTCACGTACTTGACGCGGGCGTTGCAGTCCTTGTGCAGCTGGTTGAGGTGCACCTCGCCGGACGTGTCGTTGGCGGTGAACGCCTTGACCGGCACCGAGATCAGGCTGAGCTTGAGGAACCCTTTCCAGGACGTGCGCGACGGTGCGGCCATGGGGCGATGCGGGTGGAGACGAGGAGGCGAGCAGGATACCAGCGGGCTACAGGGCGAGGAACCGGCTGGCCAAGGCGGGGCCGGCACAACTGTCTTCGTGCTTGAAGAACACGAACGCCGCGCCCGCTCGCGCGGCGATGCGGTCGCGCCAGGCGCGCAGGTCGTCGTCGCCGTAGGCCGATCGGCGCAGGCGCAGGTAGACCCAGGGGGCCGTGTCGACCAGTTCCGGCGGCGGCGCCTCGTCCCGATCGCTCGCCACCAGTGCGACCGAGTGCGCGCGCAGCACGTCGAGCGCGTCCGGCTCGAGCCAGCTCGCATGCGCGAACTCGAACGCGACCTTCACGCCCGCCTTCTGCTGCTGCAAGAACTCGCGCAGCAGCCCGGTGTCCTTCCGGACCCACTTCGGCACCTGGTAGAAGACGCAACCGAGGGTCTCGCCGAGCGGTTCGATCGCCGCGAACAACACGCCGAGCAGTTCGCCGCAGTCCTTCAGCTTCTGCGTCCACGTCAGCCGCTGGCTCGCCTTCACCGCGAACCGGAACGTCGCCGGCACCTGCGACCGCCACTTCGCCGCCATCTTCGCGTTCGGCAGTCGATAGAACGTGTTGTTCAGCTCCACCGCCGGCAGCCGCTCGGCGTAGAACGGCAGCATCGCGTCCTTCTTCAGGTCGTCCGGGTAGAACGCCGGCCGCCACTCGTCGTAGCTGAAGCCGCTGGTGCCGACATGGAACGAGGTGCTCGCGTTGCTCACGCGAGCACCTTACCGCACCACCCGCAGGCGGCTCAGGCCCACAACACGAGGCCGCGCACCTTGGCGTCGTGGCGGCCGTTGCCCGGCACCCGCACGCGCATGCCGTGCTGGTAGTGACCGGCAAGTTCGACGCGGTAGCCGCCGTCGTAGGTGTGCACCGTGCTGCTGGCACCCTTGGCGCCGCGATGCACGAGCGGCACCACGGTGGTCTCCACGGCCGCTCCTTCGCCGCGCGACACCACCAGTTCGCACACGACGTCGGTCGGCAGCAACGTGCCGAGATCGACCTCGAGGTGCACGTCGAGGTGCTGGCCGACCTTGAAGTCCTGCATCTCCACGGTCGACGCGCTGGTGATCTTGAGCTTCTCGAAGCCGCCCTTCACCCGCAGGAACTCCTTGCCGCGCTCGCGCGCCGGGGCCTTCTTCTCGGCCTGGTGGGCGAAGTAGTTGCACGCCAGCGGCCGGTAGGCCTGGTGCAGGTAGTCGCTGACCATGCGGTCGGTGTTGAACAACGTCGGCACCGTCTCCAGGCAGTGCTTCATCATCGCCACCCACTGCGTCGGCACGGCAGCCGCGTCACGGGCGAAGAACGTCGGCACGACTTCTTCCTCGAGCAGCCGGTAGAGCGCCGTCGCGTCGGCCTGATTCTGCAGTTCGTGGCCGCTGTAGACCTGGTTGCCGCCGATGGTCCAGCCGTTGCCGCCGTCGGCCGCCTCGGGCCACCAGCCGTCGGCGATCGACAGGTTCAACACGCCGTTCGCCGCGGCCTTCATGCCCGACGTGCCGCTGGCCTCCTCCATGCGAGTCGGCGTGTTGACCCAAACGTCGACGCCCTGCACCAACGCCCGAGCCACCGCGATGTCGTAGTCCTCGACGAACAACACGCGGCCGATGAAGTCCGGCGACCGAGCGATCTGCACGATCGACTTCAGGATGTCCTGGCCCATCTTGTCGCGCGGGTGCGCCTTGCCCGACACCAGGATGCGCACCGGACGGTCGGCGTTGTTCAGGATCTTCTTCAGCCGTTCCGGCTCGGAGAACAACAGGTGGGCCCGCTTGTACGGCGCGAACCGGCGCGCGAAGCCGAGCCACAGCGCCTTGTCGTCGAGACCGGCGAGCATGGCACTGAGGATCACCGGGCTGTCGCCGCGGGCATGGAACGTGCGGGTCAGCGTCTGCCGCACGACCTCGAGCATGTTGGCCTTGTTGGCCTGGTGCACGACCCATAGGTCGCCGGGCGGAATGCGTGCGGCCTGGCCGAAGTCCTGCGGGCGCACCGTCGCGTCGTCGCCGCGCAACAGGCGACGGATGCCGGACTGGGTCCAGGTGGCGAGGTGCACGCCGTTGGTGATCGCCGCGACCGGCACCTCGCTCTCGAGCAGGCCCGGCCAGAACGCGTGCAGCAGCTTCTGCGAGGCGATGCCGTGCAGCTTGCTGACGCCGTTGACGAAGCTGGCGAAGTTCATCGCCAGATAGGTCATGTTGAACTCGGCGGTGCCGCCGCTCGCCTGGCCGAGCGCGAAGAACCGGTCCCACGGCAGGCCGACCCATTCCTCGGCGTCGCCGAAGTAGCGGCGCACGAGGTCCTCGGCGAAGCGGTCGTGGCCCGCCGGCACCGGGGTGTGCGTGGTGAACATCGTCGTCGCCGCGATGTACTCGCGCGCCGCCTCGAACGGCAGCCCTTCGCCGCGCACCAACAGGCTGGTGCGTTCCAGGGTCAGGAACGCCGCGTGCCCCTCGTTCATGTGGTAGACCGCGGGCCGCAGGCCCATCGCCCGCAGCAGGCGAACGCCGCCGCGACCGAGCACGATCTCCTGCTGGATGCGCATCTCGACGTCGCCGCCGTAGAGGTTGCGGGTGATGTTGCGGTCTTCGGGACGGTTCTGCGGCAGGTTGGTGTCGAGCAGGTAGAGCGGCACACGGCCGACGCACGCCTTCCAGGCGCGCAGGTGCAGTTCGCGGCCCGGCAGGCTCAACGACACTTCGAGCGGGCGGCCGTCGCTGGTGCGCACGATCTCGACCGCGAGCTTCGGCGGCCGGTTCTCGCGGTCGGCGGCGATCTGCTGGCCGTCGCTGCTCAGCTGCTGCGCCATGTAGCCGAACTGGTAGAACAGGCCGACGCCGACCAGCGGCACGCCGAGGTCGCTGGCCGACTTGAGGTGGTCGCCGGCGAGGATGCCGAGACCGCCGCTGTAGATCGGCAGGGAGTGGTGCACGCCGAACTCGGCCGAGAAGTACGCGATCGGGTGCTGTGGCGTGATCGCCGGCCCGGCCGCGTCCTTGCCCACGTTCATCGGCTGCGACGCGGTCGCCATGTACGCGTCGAAGCGTTTGCACACCTCCTGCAGGCGCCGCAGGTAGTCCGGATCCTTGGCCTTCGACTCGAGCGTCTCGAGGCCGACGCTCTGCAGGAACGCGATCGGGTTCTCGCCACAGCGGTGGAAGCCCGGGGCCAGGTCCTCGAACAGGCCGCGCACGCCGCCGTTCCACACCCACCAGAAGTTGCGCGCCAGGCGCTCCAGGCCGCGCAGGCTCTGCGGCAACGTCGCCGAGGCCTCGAACGACTGCAGCCGCGGGCTCGTGCCGGAGCCCGGCGACGGCAGCGTGCGCTTCGGCAGCCGGAACTGCACGACGCCGGTCGTGCTGCGCTGCTGCACCGCGGCGATCGCACGCGCGTAGGCGTCCTTGTAGTTGGCGAACAGGTCCTTCCACGCCGTGCGCCCGGCCGCCGCGCGACAGCTCGCGCGCATCGCCGCGACGTCGAACCTGGCGTCGAGGAAGCCCTCGATGGCGTCGACCGTCGCCGTGGTCACCTGCGCGTACGGCACCCGATCGCGCTTCAGGACCGTGATGCCGTCCTTGCTGCCGAGGCCGGCCGACACCGCCCAGCGGCCGAAGCCGGCGAGGTCGGTGGTCAAGGTCGGCACGCCGACCGCGAGCGCTTCCTGCGGCGTGTAGCCCCACGGTTCGTAGAACGACGGGTAGGCGCCCAGGTCCATCGCCGCGAGCACGGCTTCGTACTCGCGCTTCAAGAAGCCGTCGTCGGGCCGCAGGTAGATCGGGATCTGCACGACCTTGACGCGACTGCCCGGCCGGTTGTCGAGACCCAGCCGCTTGCAGTGCGCGTGCACCGGGTCCTTGTCCTCGTCGAACAGGTTGTGCGTGCACAACCCGATCGGGCCGTTGGCCGGGCCGCCGGCGAGCCGCTCCATCAATTCGCCGCGCACCCCGGAGTTGCCGGCGGGCACCAGCAGGAACGCGACCACCCGTCGGCCCTTGTCGTGCTGCAACTGCGCCAGCGCGTCGAGCAGCAGCTCGATGCCCTTGTTGTGGAACTCGTAGCGGCCCGCGAGCGCGAAGAACGCGGCGTCGGACACGTCCTCGCCGAGCACCGCCCTGGCGATCTTGGCCAGCTCGGCGCGCGTCGCCGAGCGGTCGCCGGCGGCGAGTTCGTCGACGACGGCGAGGTCGATGCCGTTCGGCAACAGCGGCTCGACCTTGCGCGTGTGCAGCAGCTCCGCTTCGGCGGCCGTGATCGAGCTGACCGTGGTGAACACGTCGGCCTTGCGGGCGCACACGCCCTCGAGTGAGTGCTTGGCCTGCACCCCGTGCACGCGCGCCAGCTCTTCGACCGACTTGCCGCCGAGGCCCTTGTCGGCGGCCGCGGGGTCGGGCGAGATGCCGAGCGAGGCGAGGGCCCGCCCCAACATCGTCGCGTGCGTGGTGAAGACGGTGCCGATGCTTGGGATGCGTTCCTGCAGGTAGAGCAGCGACGCGCCCGTCATCCACTCGTGCGCCTGCACCACCGCGCGACGATGGAACGGCGCCAGGTACTCCTCCCACCAGCGCTCGATCACCATGCCGGCCGCGATCGAGAACAGCACCGGCTCGACGTAGTCCCAGTCGCCGGCGATCGAGTCGA
>JAEUHV010000510.1 GCA_016794485.1 Planctomycetota bacterium | reverse complement strand
GTCACGCACGGCCAGCCGGAGTGGAAGGCCGAGTACGACGGCATGCTCGACAAGCTGAAGGGCAAGACGAACCGCCTCGGCAAGGACATGTGGACCACGTTCGCGACCAGCGTCCCGGTCGAGATCGGCGGCGCCAAGGTCCCGGCCGGCAGCTACGTCGTCGCCCTGCATTGCGACAACGACGGCAAGTTCAGCCTCGCCATGCTCGACTCGACGAAGGCGATGCAAGCCGGCGCGATGCCGTTCGGCCCGCAGAAGTGGACGCCGGACGTGACCTGCCCGCTGACGCTCAACAAGGACGTGGCCAAGGAAGTCGCCGCGAAGATGACGATGGAGCTGAAGGCCGACGCCAAGGACCCGATGCAGGGCACCTTCACGCTCGCGTGGGGCAAGCACACGCTGACGGCACCGCTGGCGATCCACGCCGGCAAGTGAGCCGTACCGGCCGCGGCTCACGCCGCTGCCGACCGCGCGCACCTGCGGCGCGCGGCGACCGCGAACCCGGTGACCGCCGCGGCCCCGGCCGCGAGTTGCAGCCAAGGACCCGCCCCCGGGTCCGCACCGGCGCGCCACGACCGCCAGAGCGCACCTACCGCAGCGGCGAACGTCGCGAGCGGCAATGCGGCCAACGCCGAACCGGCGACCACGCACCCAACCGGGGTGCCGGCCGCAGTGAACAACAACGTTCCCACCGCGAACGGCACGCGCGCGCCGCCGCGGACCATGGCGACCTGGATCGCACCGGCGTGGCCCGTTCCCGGACAGAGCCGCCGCACCTCGACGACGCGCGGACGCGGCGCCATGAACGCAAACCAAGGTGCGGCGAGTTGCGGCCACACCCACTTCCGTCCGAGCCAGGCCGCCCCGGCGAGGCCCACCACCGCGACCGGCACGGCGGCCGACGCCCCCAGCCCGAAACCCGTGGCCACCGCCGCGAAACTCGGCGGCAGCAGCAGCAACGCCACGGCCACGGCGATCGCACCGGTGCAAACGACCGTCGCGAGCCCTGGGCCGAGCCCGGCGAAGGCGTCCGCGACGAGGTCGAGCCGCGCGAGCAGCAGCAACGCGCCGACCGTCGGCAGCACGGCACTCGCAAGCGCGATCGGACGCAACGGCCCGAGATCGCGCCACGCGGCCGCAAGCCGCCGACCCGCGTACGCCAGGAATTGCACGGCGTCGTGATAGCGACCGGCCGCAACCCGGCAATGGTTTCCTTCGTATGCTCCGCAACCCGTCCGGACCGGAATGCCTTCGAGCTACGCCATCGCCAGTTGGATCTACCTGCGCACGCTCGGCTGGTGCGCAGTCGCCGCGTTCGGCGCGATGTACACCCAGGCGCTCGGGCTGGTCGGCAGTGCGGGCCTGACTCCGGTCGCAGCGACGATGCAGCGCTACGCCGCAGAATGTGGCGGCGCGAACTGGCTGCGCGTGCCCACGGTGTTCTGGTGGTCGTCGGGCGACGCGATGGTGCACGCGGTGTTCGTCACCGGCATCGCCGCCGGGGTGCTGCTGCTGCTCGGGCTCGTGCCGCGGGTGGCGGCGATCGTCGGCTTCGGCGTCGTGCTCAGCATCCGCAGTACCGAGCCACTGGGCCTGCGGTGGTTCAACTGGCCGTTCGACGACCTGCTCGCCGAGAGCTTGTTCGTCGCGATCTGGCTCGCGCCGAACGTCCTTTGGTCGCGCCCCCACCGCCCCGAAGCGCCACGGCCGTGGGCACGCTGGCTCGTGCTGTGGCTGCTGTTCCGCCTGATCCTGGGCACCGGCGTGACCAAGCTGCTGTCGGGCGGCGACTGGCACTCGCTCACCGCGATCCAGCCGTTCCTGCTGACGCAGCCGTTCCCGACCGCGTTCGGGGCGGCGCTGCACGCCGGCCCGGCCATCGTGGCGCAGGCGACGTGCCTCTACACGATGGCCTGGGAACTGCTCGCCCCGTGGTTCTTCTTCTGGCGCGGACGACCCGCACGGATCGCCGGGCTGGCCGGAGTGCCGCTGATGGTCGGCATCTGGGCGACCGGCAGCTTCCGCGGCTTCAACCACCTCACGATTGCGATGCTGCTGCTGACGATCGACGACGCGACGTGGCGGCGCTGGCTGCCGACGCGCCTGATGCAGCGCATCGCCGCGCCCGCGCCGATACCGCCAGGCTGGCCGGGACGCGCGCTCGCCGCCGCCGTGCTCGGCCTCGTCGCGGTCGCGTCGTTCGAACCGCTCGGCCTGCAGGCCGGCGGTACGTACGAATCGCTGCCAGCACCGTCGGTGCGCGCCGCGGTGCGGCCGTTCCACCTCGCCGCGAACTACTGGGTGTTCTCGACCGTGGCGACGCAGCGCCTGCAGCTCGTGGTGCAGGGCAGTGACGACGGCACCACGTGGCGCGACTACCAGCCGCTGGCGCTGCCGGCCGCAGTCGACCAGCCGTTCACCCGCATCGCTCCGGGCAACGACCACCTCGGCTTCCTGATGTGGCTGAGCGCGTGGGGCGGCCCCGAACTCGCCGTCGGCTGGGAACCCCGCCTGCTGCAGGGCCTGCTGGCCGGCGAACCCACGATCCGGGCGCTGTTCCGGCACGACCCGTTCCCAGACGCGCCGCCCAGGCACGTGCGCGTGTCGCGCTGGCTGTATGCGTTCGCCTCGCCCGAGGAACGCACACGCGGCATCTACTGGCAGCGACAACTCGTCGACGTGCATCTCGCCGCGCAACGCTGATCGCCGCGGGCCTATGCTGCGGCGATGTTGCGTCGCCTGCTCGAGACCCTCGTCCTGCCGCCGTGCTCGGCGCTGCTGCTGCTGCTGCTCGGCACGGTGCTCGTGCGGAAATGGCGCCGGCT